>CAYLOW010000031.1:0-21041 GCA_964385315.1 uncultured Anaerolinea sp. | reverse complement strand
TTATATATACTGCATATGTGAGGCATTTATTTGTAAAAATTCTACTAGCAATTCCTTGATAATAAGCTATATCGCCCACCCCTTCTTCTTGCCGCTCATCTCTGTTGCGATCTGTGCCGCAAGACGGGCGTTATTCAACAACAGGGCAAGGTTGGCTTTGAGCGATTTGCCTTCCGTCAACTCGCTAATGCGCCCCAGTAAAAACGGGGTGAGTTTCTGTCCATGGATTCCCTGCGCAATTGCCTCGGCGGAGGCTTTGCTTATGATCGGTTCCATTTCAACTGCGGGGATGGCATCTGCTTCAGGGATTGGATTCGTGACCAGGATACCGCCTTTCATGCCCAGGTTCCAATGAGCCTGGGCGAAATCAGAAATCTCCTTCGGGGAATCGAGGCGTACGCTGACATGTAATCCACTTTCGCGGGAGTAGAAGGCGGGAAATTCATCAGTCTGGTAGCCAACAACTGGCACTCCCATCGTTTCGAGATATTCCAACGTGGCTGGTAAATCCAAAATGGCTTTAGCTCCCGCACAGACCACAATGGTTGGGATTTCAGCCAATGAGCGCAAGTCTGTAGAAATATCAAACGATGATTCTTTGTGCACGCCGCCGATACCGCCCGTTGCAAAAACTCTGATACCCGCCATGTTTGCAGCGAACATCGTGCCTGCAACAGTAGTTCCTCCGTTTGCCTTTTTGACAATGGCGGTGGCAAAATCGCGATGACTTACTTTCAGGGTGACTTCTGAATCAGAAAGCCGGATCAACTCTTCATCTGATATGCCAATGTGGATTTTTCCATCCAATAAGGCGACTGTGGCGGGAATCGTTCCAAAATCGCGCACTTGCTTTTCCATATCCCTCGCAAGCTGTAAATTTTGCGGGCGTGGTAGTCCATGTGTGATAACAGTAGATTCGAAGGCGACAATGGGCGCGCCCAAATCGAGCGCGATTCTTACTTCAGGGTGAATTGTAAAGTTGGGATGTTTAATCATGGTTTTTGTACCCAATGTGGCGGAGTGAGCTGGGATATATTGTAAAGAGCCTTTTCGATAATGGCAAGTTCGGCTTGTTTTTCATCCAACGGTCGGTTGTCTTTTTGGATCAATGAAATTGCAGCGAGTAATTCCTTGCGAAATGAGTTAAGCATCTCCTGGGCGATGACCTTTGGATCCTTCTTCTGGGAACTTCCCTGCTGAATCGTCTGCCGCCTATATTCACCAACCTCCTCAGGATTGGTTGCAAGTAATTTTTCAATTTGCTTTTCCGGCATTTTATTGGGCGGCGCAGGTTTATCATAATTTTTGATAATGACATTGTCTACTATTTTGAGGATCTCTTCTATCTCGTATTTTTTTCTGGACCGTTCCACTGCGTCACTTTTCTTCGCATTATCGCGCGAAAGATTCCAAGCTTCCTTGTGTTTATCCAAAATCAGACTGTTGGGGATTTGCCATGTGCCAATGTCGATCCATTCGATGGATACACCAAGTTTGGCGGCTTTTTCTTTGAATTTTTTTTCAAAAAATTGTGCAGTAATCCTGGATCGCGATTCGAATTTAGGCGCTTCCTTCCGAACTCCAGCCTTCATTTGCTGGCCCGTCATTTCCAGGCGCATTTGCGCAATGGTTTGATCATTTTTTGAGGCACTGTCAATTTCTTTTTGACTGACACTTGCCAGGATTTCGCTCAGGGTGTGGGATTTGATCAACTCCTCGAATTCAAAAATTACAAGCGGGATGATGGTCGTATCCCATGGAAATTGGATTCCAGAAGGACCTGATGATTCAGGAGTGATGATAGCCTGATTGTAAATAAGAGCTTGCACAGCCTGTTCATCAAACAGGCTTGCATCACCCTGTGCATTATCGCTTGCTGCATGCTGCCTGCGCAGGATGCTAAAAATAATCTTAATACCCTGCGCCTCCAAAGGAATGCCGTCTTTTGTGCGTGATTTAATGGTTAGTCCCTCTACGAAATGATCACGCAGGCTGATTATTGCGTATTCTCGTTTACCCGCTTCATCGTACCTGCCGATCTCACGGATGCGCTCAAACCTATCGAGTTTCCACGGGGCATTACGCGGATAAATGACTTGGGGAATACCCGTAACTTTTTCCAGGATTGTGATGCTGTCCAAGTTGACTTGAATTTCACCCGGTCCGCCAATCAGGATAAGAGGAGATTGTTCATCTTGTTCAGAAATTTTACCTTCGCTGATCGTAATCAAATGGCGGCCATAACCGAAGGTTACTTCTTCAAGGAAATCAGAGGCGAGATCTTCGTCGTTTAATTCATAGACATCATCCAAATAGCGCGCTGCCATGACTCTTGCAAGGCTATAAATCACCATTAGTAAAGGAACATACTTTACCAAACTCATCCCGATGACAATAGCAATATTTGTCTGCCCCTGGGCGCCACTGCCGAAAATCATAACAATCATGCTCAAGCCGCTGAGGATGAGCCAGACAACGATACCAATAAGCCCGCGCCACTTGTTCCTGAACTCTACGCTTTCATTTGTTAAGCCGAAAAGCAGGGAATTGAATTCATCGCGCTGCATTTGTCTTTTCATCACTAAATCCCCCCCTTTCCATCAGATGGAAGCGTATTTGTATTATTATCCAGCAACCACTTCCAAATTTCATCCAGTTTTCTAAGTTCCATTTCCATTTCGTTGTTCGCGGCACTTTCGACAAGAATATACTTCTTAAGCGGATCGATCAATAGTTGAAGGGTAGTAAATTGATTTTGTTGCGCCTGGGTGGGTTTGCCTCTAAATGGTTGAGACACAATCCTGGCAAAACTTTTACTTGCATCCTCCCGCGCCGCAGTCTCGATCAAGGCTTCCTTTTCTCTCAGGTAGTTTGCCTCTTTTTGGGCACTTGTCATCCAGTCAGCGCTCCACTGCTGGATCAATTGTTTTTCCATGTCGGGATCAATGAGAATATTATGGATTCGCATTTCCATGATCTCAAGTCCGCGCGACTGTAATTGCTTGAATTCGCGGCTTTCCATCCATTCGCCAGTTTGAGCGCCTGTATCGTCCAAAGCCTTCACATTGGGTTGTTTAACACGGTTGTTAATCATCTTTTCGATGATTTGAAGACCGCTATCTCCACTATCGTCAATCGTGGTGAATAGGTCGCTTATTTTGAATTTACGAATATATTCGCGCCAGATATTAACAACCAGGTGCTCGGGAAGCTTGTTCCATTCCATGAAGACTTCGCTGTTATCAAAAGCGCCAAGCTGGATAACCTTGCGTGTGATGGCATTGTGCACAGCAGCAGCGTCAAAACCATAATATGATGTAATACCACTTTCGGTGGGCTGCTTATTAACAGGACGTTTGATACTGAATTTGATGCTGATAGTGGGAGAAACTTCAAATCCGTCGCGCGTCAATCCGCTGGTCTGGCGGCGGCTTTGGGTTTCATCATATCCTTTTGGCGCTGAAATCAGCAGGGGATTAAAAGAAGGCTGATCGGTTGACAATGGGCCAATAACGTGCCACTGCGCCCGAAGATCAACACTTCCCGCAATATACTCATCTGCAGTTGTGAATTTGATACCAGGACCGACAGTTTCCCTGATCTCGGTGTCAGTCCGCAAGACGAGCGCGCTGGCAGTATCCAACACGATTAAACCTGCCCCGCGTTTGTCTGCTTCGCCCTCGTGCAGGATCACATGCCCGTTTTTGACGAACAGTGCTGGTCCACGATTGCCGGCTTCAAAATTACTGACGCGCGAAGCAATATCACGTCTATATTTTGGATTTTGAATTGGGAGTACAAATTGGGAGAAAAAGTGAATCAGCCAGTCACGTAGAGTGAATGCGATAAAAATATCCAACCCCAGAATCACAAAACTTACAACGTAATATACGACTGTATTCGTGGGAATAGCCATCGCCCACATCACAACCTGCCAGATCGCGTTGGTGGTGATAATCACGCCGGCCGGGGTGGCCAAAAATGCTCCAATTCCGCGAAATCCTTTTCTGAACATATTCTTTTGATTCTAAAGCAGAATCAGGTAATTGGGCAATCAATATTTTATTCAACATCCTTTTCAGAATTTTCCAGCTCGGTTTTTTGTTTCTGGGGCGTTTCTGCTTCTTTCATTAATGGCAGATTGGTCTTATCTTCATGCAGGTAAATGCGAGATTGGTTGCTAAATGTGGGTTTATTTCGGCTTCCATAATTAAGCAACCACCACCTTCCCCCGACAAAGAACATCCCTAAAAATATATACCCAATAAAATAGTGCGCTATGACAAGGCGAACACTAAATATGAATAAAGCCAGTAAAGCGACCTCGGTATATTTTTCAAAATGGGGCGATTTTGAAAAATTATCATATGCATTCTTCGGATCTTTTACGAAATCGCCTGCGAATCCTATCAAATTCTGAATACCTTTTGCAATCTGCTGTGCAAAAGGATCACGTGACATTGCCTTGAGAGCGCTGCCTGCAAAATCAAAAGCAAAAGGATTGTAAATGGTTCTGCGGCGTGACCTTGAACGCGGTTTTATATGGGATTCGTTTTTGGAAAACTTTGTTGGATAATCATATACATCTATCAATTCAAACTGGATGACCTTTTCTTTTGAAACAAAAAGTTCTTCTTTTTCCTCGTGTAAAACAAGGTGAAATGAATTTGTCCGGCCAGTGACCTCATCCGCGCCATTCAATTGCAGTGTTAGGAGGTGATGGTAATTTATCAGCTCAGTCTTGCTGGTTTCGCTGAGTTCCCTGGTTTTTAATATGCGTTCTTTCAGCCAGTCCAAATCGTTTTGACTCTGGTGAATCATCAGGTAAGTCTTCCATGCCTCCACGTTTTGCGGGTCAACACGGACCACGGCATCGAGCACCAATTCAGCATTTTGAAATTGATTGGCATTTATTAATTGATATGCTCGTTCAAGCAGATGTATTGGGGCTGGCATGGTTGTATACATGGGCAACTTTTGGATACCTACAAAGAATTCATCTTTTCTTCAAGCCGTTGAAGTACAAACCTTTTTGTGGCAAGCAAATAATCTCGATCACGCACTTCCGAGTTCCAGACATCAGTGATATGCGTACGAAGCCCTTCCAGATCATATTGTGTATTACAAATGTGGATGTAGGCATCCCAGGCATCCATGTTTTGAGGGTCGGCAGATAAAACCTGATCAAGTATGTCTTGAGCATCTGTGTGGCGGTTTTCGCTAATATAATCGTATGCCTGATCCAACAATTCCCATAACTTGGCCATAACGGTCACTCCTATGTTATTTATTAAACTGTCACCATTTTATTGCGTGTCAATCAGGTTCACCATCCAGACAAGTTCCCTGTTGTCATACTCATTTATGCCCCTTTATAAGGGCATATTTTTGATTCACTGCCCTAAAACTTAATGGTCATTTCTACGTGATCATGGGCATCTTAGACAGTACTCTGGAAAATAAAATAAAGTGGAGCTGATCCTCTCAGCTCCACTTTATTTCGAGTTTTTTATAATAATCCGGAAATGTGTTTACTAAACAAATTTTTTATCGCCATCCGCGAAAGCATGAGTTTCCAGAAGTACCTGAAAACGATGATCATTATGCAGGGAATAAAAATCCGGGTCATTCTGCGCCCAGGTAACATAGGTTTGTTTGGATTGCAGCGCGACTTCAAGTAACTCAAGTGCGCGCTCATTGTTTCCAAAGATCGCCTCCAGGCAGGCATTGTTGTAATCACTTTCTCCTTCGACCTGCATCGCGCGCGCTTTTGCAATATGCTCCTGGGCAATTTCCTCGAGCCCCATTTTACGATATTGACTCGCCAGCGAAGCATGAGCTTGCGGTGACCTGGGATCCAATTCCAATACTTTTTTGAAGGACCTGATCGCGTCCTGCTCTTTATTCTCTGCTGCAAAGACCAATCCCAGCCGATAGTAACACATGGTATTTGTTGGATTCATAGATATTGCTTTTTGAAAAGCAAAAATCGCATCCTTATACTGCCCTGCTGACTTATATGCTTCGCCAAGTTCTTCCCAAAGGATGTAACTACGGGGGTTTCTGCTCGTTTTTTGCTGGCATTTTGAGATCTCATCTTCCAATAACCGCCGCTCTTCGGGAGACAGGCCGGTTAAGGGATAGTCCACCTGCAAATATTGCGTTGCTTCTGAGCCAGTTTCATTAGTAACGGTTTCTGAAGATTCCGAGAGGCTGTTACTTTCGAAGAAGGTGGTGCTTTCCGAAGCGTCAATAGTATTGATACCTTCATCTTCATTAATCGGTTCAGCTTGCACTTCCAGGAGTTGAAACGCCTCGATTGGGGTACTTTCAACCATTGTTTCGCTCTGCAACTCAATATCGACCTGGGCGTTATCAACAATGACATCCCTTTCCAACCCAACATTGATCTGGTCAGCATCAACAACGGCATCACTTTCCAACTCAATACCGACCTGGGCATCATCAACAACTGCACTGCTTTGGGACTCAATACCGACCTGGATATCATTTACAACTGCATTGTTTTCCAACTCAATGTCAGGTTGGTCATTTTTGGCAACAGATTCGCCTTGCAGTTCAACTGGAATGATTATATTCAAATCTTCCGAATAAGCTGATGCTTTTTCCAGATTTTCAAGCACAGGCGAAGGCTCGCTTAACGGACTTTCTTCAGCACAAGCAAGTCGCCACTCGCTTTGCAAGCTGACTGAGGGTTCAATAGCAGCGCATTCCTCAGCGTGGGAATAACTCTCAAAATCGGGCGGTACAATTGTTTCTTCAGACCCTAATTCTCCTGAGTAAGCCTCAGCCAATTCAAGCTCGGTATTAATCTCGGCCAGTAACGAACTATGCAGTTGTAAATTTGCGGGATTCCCCTTTGCAAGTATCGCATCAAGGTCGATCTCGGGCATCGCAACCGTCAACGGCCGAGTTGTATCAGTATGGACTTCCAATAGAGTATCAGATTCCTCCTGGGGCATGATCAGGTCAGCCCGTTGATACGCCTCAACTGCAAGATTATATTCCTTGATTTGGCGATATAAAATACCAAGCCGATTCCATGTGGCAGCCTTTTCCTTTTTATCTGACAACAATTCAATTCCACGGCGATATATTTTTATAGCTTCAATATATTTACCGGTTTGAACATATGCCAATGCCAGATTGCTGTACGACCTGCCAAATGTATTTTCCGATTTTATCGAGCGTAAATAGGCATGGATGGCAGGTTCGTATGCACCGCACATATAGTACAGGTTACCAATTTCGTTCCAAAACTCATGGTTCATGATAGGCCTTTTATTCAACTAAAGCAGGTTTTGAGTCGGAATACATATTTCCTAGTAATCCAAAACTTGAGCGCAGGGAAAGCGTAGCATTTTCAGGATCCAGCTCATCTGCAGTCTGATAGGATTCTATTGCGTGTTTGTAGTCATTGATACGGCGGTAAACATTGCCCAGACGGTTCCAGGTAATCGCTTTATCTCTGTCTGAGGTGAAAAGTTCAATACCGCGCTGGTAGAGTAGGATAGCTTCTGTAAAACGTCCCTTTTGAACATAAGCCAAAGCAAGGTTGCTGTAAGGCCAGGCAAAGCGGCGATCTATTTCAATTGCCTTGCTGTAGGCAGCAATTGCTTCATCGCATGTGCCGGCATTCAAATAAATATTACCCAGCTCATTCCACACATTTGCATTCTTCGTGTCCATTGCGAGGCGCACATCGCCGTTCTTGCTGATCTTTGTGAGCGGTGATTCACTTTGAAGTTCCTTTACATGATCTGTCAGGGGGTTGACAGGTTCAGCGACATCCTTCAAATATTCTTCGTAGGCTAATTCTGCTGCCTGTTCTTCAGCTACAACCTTGGAAGATTCTTCGGAAACCGCTGCTTCCTCCACTGAATTTGTTTCAGCTACATCAGATATTTCCTGTACTTCTGTCACCGGTTGAAGCTCACTATCACCTTCATCAACCTGGGCAGTCGTTTCGCCGTGAAGCAGCTCATCGCTTAGACTTGGCTCTGCTGTCAACTGAGCCTCAAGTGGATTTGTATATGTTTCAACAATATCCATGTTTACAGCCGATTCACTTATTGCCGCTTCTTGTGAAATCTCAGAAAGGGTCGTTACAGATTCGACCTGTATAAGGTCTTGTTGCACTTCGGCTTCAGTAACAGGTGCCTTTTCTTCTGATACAGCGGCGTCTTTTATTACCAGCCAGGCGGGAGCACGGCGGGTCACATCTTTGCCAACCTGTTGTTCTTCGCTACCATCATTTGCAACAGGGGCCGCAATTTCAGATTTGGTTTCTGCGGGGAGTTCAATACCCGCAGGTTCAACTTCCAAGGCCGCTTCATCGCTGACCAAGGGTGTTTCTGTTATCGCCACAACTTCTTCAATCAACACAGGAGTCTCGACTTCAGGCACAACTTCTTCGTTGATGACAGGAGCATCAGCTTCAGGCATAACTTCAATATTGACTTCTGTAATAATCAACTCGGATTCCAGAGTTACTTCTTCGATAATTGAAGTTGTATTATTATTTTCTTCAACAGGGATTTCTTCAGCCTGCTGTCCTTCAATGGCAATGGAATTATTTTGATCTGCGTACTCTTGTTCGACTTTTGCGATCACGTCTTCAACAACCTGAATTAAGTCGAATTTTTCCTCAGAAATAGCCTGGGATTCTTCAACCGCTGACATAGAAATTGCATTTTCAGGCTCTTCAACACAGGTCTCAGTTAGGGAAGGCACAACTTCTTCCGGACCAATCGCTTCAGCTATAACTTCCACATCAGAAATCACGGAAATGACTTCATCTGCGGTTTCCACTGGGAGTACGGAAACAGATGCCGTTTCGAATTCGGGTTGAGCTCTTTCTTCCACAGATTCACATGCAGTTGGGCCGGTAATATTTTCTTCCAAATCCGGACTTACAACCATCTGGATCTGTTCAATAATTTCTTCGGAAGAAACCACAGGCATACTGGGTAGTGTCTCATCGAGTTTATCGCTGAAACCTGTGTTATCTCCATCCAATTGATCGGCTTTTTGGAAGGCATGGAAGGCATTCTCGTAATCATTGAGTTTACGGTAGGCATTTCCCAGGCGATTCCAACAAACCGCCTTGTCCTTTACCTCGGTAAGCAAGTCAATACTTTTCTTATATAAAGGAATGGCTTCTTCAATATTGCCCTGTGTGACCATGCTAAGCGCAAGATTGCCAAGTGGCCAGCCTGCTTCTGGATCCAGTACAACAGCTTTGCGGTATGCCTCGGTTGCTTCGCCGAACCCACCCTTTTTAAAGTGCGCATCACCCAGGTCAACCCAGTTTTGTGCTGTATCCGGATCAATTTCTGTTGCATGTTGGTATGCTTGAATCGCATCATTGGCTTGATCCTGACGCTCAAAGATATTTCCAAGCCGAATCCACGGATTAATAAAACGGCTGTTGAATTCCACGTTCTTCTTTTGATAACTCATTACAGCATCAAAAATATTACCAAGATCTTTCCAAAACTCAAGTTCAGACATTTTTACCTCCAGGTAAAGTATGGATGTTGTTGATCTAATTCGCGTAACAGTTACCCAATAAGCTGAAACGTGTACGCGTGAGTAAATTGACTTTTTCGTTCGAAAGGCGAACCGCGGTTTGGTAGGCGTTTCGAGCACTGTCCTCATCGTTCATCTTGCGATAAACATTACCAAGGCGATTCCAAGTTACGGCTCTATCCTTATCATTGTCGAATAGTTCTATGCTCTTCAGATAAACGGACACCGCTTCCTTATATTTGCCTTGAAAAACGAATGACATGGCAAGATTGCTGTGTGCCCAACCTGAAGATGGATCAATTTTGACGGTATTTGTATATGCATCTGCCGCCTCTTTATACGATCCGGACTTGAAGAAAAGATTTCCAAGTTCAAGCCATACTTGTGCGCTACGCGAATTAGGCTCCAAACTGGCCAGGTCCATGCTGCCATGCCGCCCGGTATTTTGCGGGTCAATCTCATCCGCTTTTTGATATGCACTGAGCGCGTTTTCGTATTCGTTCAAGTGGCGGTAGATATTCCCAAGGCTATTCCAAGCAGCAGCCTTTTCTTCTTTCTTTTTAAGCAGACTGGCGCTCTTTTGATATAGCAGAATGGCTTCTGCAAATTTACCCAACTTGAGATAGGTATGGGCCATATTGGAATAAGGCCAGCCAAAGGAACGATCCAATTCGATGGCTTTGTTGTACGCGTCAATGGCGTTTTCATATTCCTCCCGCTGAAAATGTATATTTCCCTTTTTATTCCACACTTCAGGGTCCTTACTTTCAGCGATCTCCTCTTTGTTTTCAAAGGGATCTATGGGGGAAGATTCCTCTGAAAAGCCCAGTGAAGATACTGCCTGGCGCACGGGACTTGGGCTTAACAATTCTTGCGTATTCATAGGCTCCTCTTTTGTTTTTTTGTTTATGGTTATTTGTTCGAGCGGCAGGCTGAACAATTCATCTCTCCAGAAAATATTTCCTGAATAGGTTGTTGATGTGGATTCATTCTGACCTTCAATTTCAGATTGAAAGATCCAGGCAGGTGTGGCCGGTCTTTCTTTTGGGGTTTCGACAGGGACGGAAGTTTCTTCAACCTCAACGGTTGGTTCCATTTGCGGCGCGGGAGAGGGATTTTGACTGACTTCAACTTGCAGGGCGGGGTCCGCCAGTATGGGTTCAGGCTTCACAGGGTGTGAAGGTTCACCAGCAAGCGATACCAAAAAACCTTTCAATCTATCCACCATTTGATAAGCCTGCATTGCATTGTCATAGTCATTGATCGCACGATAAAAATTTGCAAGCTGATCAAAGACAGGGATTTTGTCTCCATCTTCGGTAAAGACTTCCAAGCTTTTTCGACATGCCTCGATCGCATCAAGATACATCCCCTGATAGGCATAGGCGAGTGCAAGATTACTATATGCCAGTCCAAAGGAACGATCCAGGTCAATTGATTTCAAAAAGCTGTGCATGGCATCTTCAAAGGAATTAACTTTAAGGAAGACCAGTCCAAGTTCATTCCATACTTGATGATTCTTTGGATTCACCGCCAGTGCACGTTGATATGTTTTTATTGCATCACGATTGCGCCCCTGCCGACAGTAGATACCTGCGAGACTCAACCACGGCGCAATATTATTTTTATTTATTTCAATGGCCTTCTGATAAGCAATTATTGCGTCAGGGTCGCTTCCAATGGTTACATAGGCATCGCCTAGCCCAGCCCACGGGGATGCGAGCAAAGGCGCGTACTCAATAGCTTTTCGATACGCAGCAATAGAGTCATCAACATAACCGATTCTGTAATATACAGTTCCTAGCCCGCTCCAGGCGATGGGATCCTTCGGATTGTGATTTAATGTTTTTTGGAAAGCAAGCATTGCTTCGTCATTACGCATGATCTTCAAACACAGATTACCGAGATTGTTCCAAACGAAGATCTGTTCAGGGGCGATCTCGATCGCTTGCTTGTAGGCCTCGATGGCTTCATCGTTTTTACCCTGCGCGAATTTGACAAGGGCAATAGCATTGAAACATTCAGCTTCAAACCAATTGTCCTCCAACTGGATCGCGGCCTGGGCCGCATCCCGCAACAGTTCATCAGCCTTTTCAAAGTCGCCGTTTCGCCAATTAAGGATTCCCAATGTGAGCAGCAACTTCGCGCGAGTGGATGTTGATTCCGCCTTTTCAGGCAACCCGGTCAGAAGGGATTCGTTCAAACTGATCTTTTCTTCTGTATCTTCAAATGAATTTGCATACTCACCTGTGCCTTGCCAGGCTGATTCAACAGCATCCTGCAGGCTGTGTTCCGAGTTGGGGGCATCCAAAAACTCAATTACATGCTGTCGGCTTTCCCAGAGATCCGGCGCATTATGTGCAAGATCTGCAAGGCCTTTGGCGGTAAGCCAAAGCACAAGACGGATCTTTTTACGGGTTAGGATGTCATTATGTGTGCCGAGCTGTGCAAGGATCGCCCTATGCTCTGGAGTTGAGCCGTGGATAAAGAAAATATGGCTTTCGGCTGTTTGGAATTTTCGCAATAAAAAAGTGAAACTGATATCTGGCGTTTTATCCATTTGTATATTAATGATCTTTTGCCCCCGCCCTATCAAATAATTCTTGAGGACAGTTTCAGCATCCGCGCGTACATATTCTGAGTTGTAAACAACCAGAAGGAGAGAGGGACGATTCCATTGGATGGAGAGTTTGAGCTCCTCCCAGATGACCTCAATCTGCTCATCAAACGAATTGATCTGCGGTTGCTGAAGTACGCCAGAGGATGTCATAACATTTTCCTTAAAACCGGATGGATGTCACACCAATTTTCCTGATCTCGATATTCAAGTATGGCAAGTATTTGAAGCAGGGGCATAAGGCGTTCACTATATTCAAGCTTTCTGTTCTCTTGAATCTTTTTTAATAGCTTTAGGTCCTCTTTGTCCAGGATACGCCGGTATTCATTGCGAATTTCAGCGGCCGCCCATTCAACATCTTCCACTTCGAGTTGAGCAGCTTTTCGCCTCCTCGCCCGCCCAATGGCCGTGCGCACAATTCGCGCCAATTCTCGAAAGACACCGCCGCTATAGGCAATAGCCTCATCAAGTGCAGTTGGGTTGATCAATGAACCGTCCACACGGACATTGACAAAATTTTCCAGGGTACGATAGCCTTCCTGTTGACGATAGTCGGAATCACTTGAAGAATGCAGGTTTATGTTAGGCAGGAAAAGTGCCTGATCGCGGATGGAGTCGAACTCCTTGCTGTAAAAGAGCGCACTTGAAACAGTGTAAACGATAGCGCAATTGGGTTGCATCATGATCTCGCGCCTATCATGGAAAATTGCACGTGCCCGTTCCAGATCGGGCTTATCCATATCATCGATCAACACCAGCGGGATGCGATGTTCCTGGCTATAGATGGTTGCAGCGATATGATTGATGATGGCGATCAAACCAGTAATATCAGTTTCGACGATCTGGCGCAGCTCAACGCGGGTTGCAGGTTCAAGTTTCATCTTCAACCCTGCACTTGCAAAAAATGCATCAATTGAAGCCCCCAGTTCAATATCAGAAACACGACCATCCAATATGGTGGAAATTTGTTTTTCCACTTTACCTTTCCAGCCGTTCAATTCCTTGAGAAGGGTTTCAGGGAGTTCTCCGCCTTTTTTTCGGTACTCGCGAAATAAACGACTTCCGATGGCAAGGAGCACATCACGAAAATCAAGGTCAATGATGTCCGTTTCTTCACGGATACTAAAGTTAATTGGCCAATATTTTTTTTGGATCTCAGCATTACTCAAGAGGTGTAACAGTTCTGTGGATTTTCCGCACCCACGATGCCCTGAAAAAAAGAACTTGGGCGGGCGATAAAATGGTGCAAGCAACGCGTCTGTCAATTCATTGATCGGATTTCCCGGCCGGCTAATGTAGAACGGATTTGCTTTTCCGTTTGCCGCGGGCTTTAATGGCAGATCTAACTCAAAATTGAGCCATGCCCTGTCAAAATCGGTTGCTTTTAGATAATCAAAACTGTTCATTGCGCCTCTGCTAGTAGTTATAAATATTTTATTATTTATCATTTTGACAAGTTAGCCATAAACCTTGGTTCTTTAGCGGAAACTATTGCCCATTGTATGTACATATAGATGGTCATTCTTGCCCATGGGAAAAAGTCATTAAGCCTAATGACAGATCTGATTAATTGGGAGATAATGCCAATCCTTCACGCAGTGCGTACAGTGCCGCTTGAGTTCGATTTGCGAGATGAAGTTTATTGAGGATGCTGCTCACGTATTTTGCAATGGTGCGTTCATTGACCACCATCGCAATTGCGATCTCCTGGTTGCTCAAACCGCGCGCAATCAACTTAAGGGTTTCCATCTCCCGCTGGGTAAGGTGTTCATTAGCCAGTTCACCATTTGCATTTGGTTTTTCAAAATCGCTGATCACTTTCATCGCTATTGAGGGTTGTATGGATGCCTGTCCACGGGCAACTTCACGAATGGCTTGCAGGATTTGCGCACGAGGCGTGTCTTTTAATAAATAGCCAAGCGCGCCTGTTTTAATGGCTTGATACACCTGGCTGCTTTGCGCAAAGCTGGAGAGTACCAGGATACGAAAGTCGGCTGAAATTTCCTTTAGTTTTGGGATGGTGGTCAATCCATCCTGCAAGGGCATGACCATATCTAATAGGATTACATCCGGCTTTGTCTTGCGGGCAATTTCCACCGCCTGGATGCCATTTTCAGCTTCTCCCACAATTTCCATGTCAGCTTGCAACGACAGGATGGCGACCATCCCTTCACGGACAATATGCTGATCTTCAACAACGAGAATGCGAATTTTGTTCATAGCTACCTTTGTTTTTATTAGTGTGTTTATTCTGAAGTAGAAATGGTGAACGCAGAGAAGCGTTGTGCGTTTGCAAGCGAATCTTGGATCTCGGATTGTTGTTGCTGCCACAGGTCAGATGACCAGACTTCAACATAGTCCCCCAGGCCAACAACTACGACATTTGATTCAAGGTTTGCATATTCCAAAAGGTCCTGTGGAAGACTGATCGTTTCGTTTTCCACGCTCTCAATATAGTTCGCCGTACTGAGAAACATACGCAGAAGAAGGCGCACAAGCGGATCTGTTATATTCAACGCGGCAAGGCGTGCATAAATATTTTGAAACGCATTGGGCGTTAGGATCAACAAATTCTGATCAAATCCCTGTGTGAGGTAAACTCCGGCTGACATCATCTTTTTCCAATCTGATCGAACAGGCAGGCGGTTTGTATTTTTCAATTGCGTGAAGTGATGTCCAAGGAACAATTTAAGTCTCCTAATTAATTTTCAGGTCCAGGTCATTTAGTTACATAGATTATAGGGAGCAAGCACTTTTCGGGAAATGAACAAAACTGGTATGTTGCATGGGAAAAAGATACAAATTTATGTATAGGGGATGGGCATAAATGACCATCGCATTTCATGCATAAATCTCCAAGAATTTGAAGGTTGGGATAAGTTATTAATACAAAAACTCCGTCCTCAATTATGAAGCCGGAGTTCAAGGGAGATGAGTTATTAGGGTAATTCTATTTTTTAGGTTCAGTCAAACCATTATTGTTTTTAGAGTCAGTCAAGCCATTGTTAACCGCATATAGTGCGGCCTGTGTGCGGTTGGCGAGGTGAAGTTTTTCCAAAATACTGCTCACATATTTCGCCACGGTTCGTTCATGGACAACCATGGTTGAAGCAATTTCCTGATTACTCAACCCGCGAGCGATCAATCTTAAGGTTTCATTTTCACGAGGCGTTAATGGGTCTGCTGTGTACATTAGCTCAGCCGGATGTTCAATCTCATGGATCACCCTCATGGCAATGGTTGGCTGAATGGATGCCAGTCCATTGGCAACATCACGGATAGCCTGCACGAGCTGGCCTCTTCTAGCATCTTTAAGTAGGAAACCCAACGCACCTGCTCTGATGCTTTGATAAACAATGTCACTTTCTGCAAAGCTGGTCAAAACCAAAATACGCGAATTAGGTGACACCTCTTTAAATTTTGGGATCGCATCCAGCCCATTGACTTTTGGCATCTGCATATCCAGCAAAATAACATCAGGTTTTGTTAGGCGGGCAATCTCAATGGCCTTCTCGCCATCCTCCGCCTCGCCAACCACCTTGATGTCGGATTGAAATGAAAGGATGGCGACTACGCCGTCTCTCACCAGGCTTTCATCATCGGCTACGAGAATACGAATTGCTTTCATAATATAACCTTTCTGGCAACAGAAACAATGATCTTCGTTCCCTTTCCAGTTTTGGATGTAATCTTAAATTTCCCGTCGTGTGCCTGCACTGCGCGCTCCTTCATATTACGTAACCCCAAACCTGAGTCATCTAATTTCTTAATATCAAATCCATTTCCATCGTCAATGATTTCAAGTATGACATTTTGGCGTGTTTGTTTTAAATTAACAGATACATTTCTTGCATGGGCATGTCGAAGTATGTTATTAAGCGCTTCCTGGGCAATATAATAAAGTGCAATTTCATCATCCTTTTCAAGTTGGATATTTTCATCGGAGATCATTCTTGCCTTAATATCTGCCCGTCCCTCGACTGCCGCGAGGCGATGCTGCAAAGAGGCAACAAGACCATCTTTAAGATCGATCGGCTGCATTTCATATAGGAAAAGGCGCATCTCCTTAACAGCCTGCCGCGCATTTTCCCCAATACGGCTCAATACTTCCACGGGGGCAATTTTTGAACCCGCTTCTATCCCGGCTTGAGCAGCTTCCGTCAACGCAACCAATCCATATAGTTTCTGACTAACCGAGTCATGCAGATCACGTAGAAGGCGTTGTCGTTCACTAAGGGCTATGGCAAATTGCCTCCGACGGTTGCTATCAATCAATGTCGCAATTTGATTCGCAATGGTTGTCAGTCGAATTACCTCATCCTGACTATAAGCAGTATCTTCATTTCTTCCCAAGCACAAACTACCCTGAACACTGTTTTCATGTTGAGTATATATAATCAAGGGAATTAAAGTGACGTAATTAAAACCAATATCAGTTGGGCGGAATGGGCCGGTGACAGAGTCGTCCTGATGATCAAGGATAAGAGGGCGGTTTTCTTCATTCTTCTTCAACCAATCATAAATATTGGTTGCAATTGTTTTGGAGTTGATTATGTTGATATGTTCAGGTGAAAAACCAAAATGTGACTTTAAAGAAAGTCTTTGCTGGCTGCTGTCATTTTCCTCGGTTAAGAACACGGCTATGGCCTGGCTATGAAACGAGTAAAGGATCTGATAACTGGATTCTGATAAAAAATCCTCCAAATTTATCGAGCGGCTTGCAAGGCTGGATATTGCATTGAGAAGCACAAACAACTCGTCGCGGGCGCTTTGGTGGATGGCATCAATGATTTTGCGGCCTGTTATATCACGCCAGACAACCAAATGGCCGGACTGCACATTATTTCTATCAACCAACTGTGAAATGCGAAGATTTAAATATTGCCTCTCGCTTTGCGACTTTGAAGTGCGCCGCATTTCCATTTCTTTAACTCCATCAGAAGACTGCAACACGTTGGCCCAATCACTCAAGATTTGATCCACAGGTAACCCGTAGATTTTTTCGCGTGACATGCCAATTATTTTTTCAGCAGATGAATTTACATCAATTACTTTATCCTGATGATCTACAACCATCCAGCCATCATCCATGCCTTCAACAACGACATCTCTTGTAAGTGACTTCACCTCAAATAAATTACTGCTGAATATTCCATACGAGAAACCTGCAACCGCCAATAAATAGGAAAAAGCGTAATAGATTAAGGAATTATCCAAATCGCCAGACAATACAAAGATCACCAAAGCACTGACCAGGGGAGCGGAAGCTCCCGCCAAGACCACCCAATCGCCAAGGATGCGCGGGTGCGGCTTGCTCAGGAATGTTTCCATGATGAGATACATGCTAATAGCAAGAATACAGGAGGTATAAATTAGATTAATCCGACCCAATACCTCATGTTCCATGCCCAACATACTTATTCTTGATGGATCCATCCAGAATAGAATCTGGATTAAGATAGGTTCGATCAGAAAGATACTGTAGGTGGTAAAAGTAAGCCAGCGGGTCCGGCCTGAATATGATAACGCAAATAGTAACTGCGCCGAAGATGCAGTTGCCAAACAAATATAGTTTACACTCCTCAGAATACCCAAAGGAGTGTAAATCCCATTGATACTATGGAATAAATATATCAAGGTCCAGATGGCGACACTCACAACCAGCATGAAGATGGCGCTAATATTACCGGGTGTTTTTTTTCTAAAAATCAACACCAAAGCGATGGTTAGAATAATGATTACAACAAGGAATAAGTTTAAGGGATGGATTAACATTTTTCTAAGTGGTTACCGGAAAATCCTGTGAATTTAACAGGAAGTGCAGATTTGGATCACGCATCACTTGGTGTTTACTGACTTCCCCATTTTCGAGGGAAAATTCAAGTTGCTCAATAGCTTTTTCCTTCCTGCCACTGAGGATATCAACACAAGCAAGTTGGATGGCATTTACCGGGGCGGAGATTTTTTCAGCCATCGAAAGTTCTTTTTCGCAGTCAGCAAATTGATCGTTTTTATAATAGTAAATTGCAAATAAATAATGTATGTCTGTGCTGACAGGGTCAATTTCCTGCGCTTTTCTTAATACTTTAAGCGCATCCTCATTTTTTTCTGCGGACAGGTAAAGATAACCAAGTGTACGCTGAAGTTGAGAATTCCCTTGATCTTTCTTAATTGCTTGCAATCCTCTCAGCAGCCCTTCCCTGTTCCTTCCCAAACCATACTCTGTGATGCCTGAATTCATCATAATTACACTGTTATCAGGGTCGTGGCTCAATGCCTGTGTAAAGTGGATTCCTGCATCCTTTTTATTTTCCTCTTCATAAAGCCCAATTCCTTTGGCATTAAGCAACCAGGCATGGTATTGAGATATCGGATATTTTTTCATAAGGCTAAATCCGTCATTTAAATACCGCGCAAATTTATTTACATCATTTAATAACCAACTTAAATGCACCAACTTTAATGTTGTCTCAATATGCGCAACTGCCGCGCCATCCTCTCTGGGAAGCCGAAGCCGCAAAGTTTCAAAATATGCAAGTTTATTTTTTTGGATATCCCCCACCATCCATGGTATTTGTTCCTCCCATAAAAATAGCCCCAATGGAACCGAGTTTTTCTTCGATCCGCGTTTGGGGGCGAATTCTACAACCCGATGGCGGAATGCCCAAAAATCTGGAGAAAATCGGGAGAGGTTTGCCGCTTCCGTTTCGTTTAACCAAAAAACAACACGGATGGATTTCTCCACAAGAAGTTCCCGTCTCATGTTGAGCGCCCTGTATACTCTACCGTCTGATGCTTGGTCCGCAATTTCTATTCCTGACACAAAAAAAACCGTATCCGCAACATTGGGTGTTTCGTTCATAACCCGGATCACATCCGGGTTTACAGCATCAACGGTGATATACGCAACTTGTTTGTTAAATTTTGCAATAACCCTTTCAAGAGACTGCTGCGTATCAATTCTTCCAGTTTTCGAATCGTGGATAGCCAGCAGGATGCTCGGTCTGTTCCATTGCAAGGCAAGCCCAATCTCATCCGTGAGAATTTGAAGGCCCTCTTTAAAAGCCTTGCTGTGGGAATTTTTCCGGACAATCTGGTCTTCCATCTGATGATTTATCATAATTGTTATTCACTTATAGCCAGAAAATTAACCGCTTTCAATGGTAACAATCGGCGAGACCCTTCACCTAATTCGCTGTAATACATTTCCCAGAGATTATAAAAAGAAACAGCATCCAGCGCAGTGATTTTTTGATAGGTAATAAGGCTTATTTCCTGTGCTGCTTCACTGGTAAAACCTCCCATCGAAATAATCATGCCAAAATCATTCGCGCCCAAGATGGACACAAAACTTTTAATTCCCTCCAGCGTTACTGCCTGTCCTTTATGTTTGATCTGCACAAGAATACGCTGCCCCTTTACGCCAATCGGGTCTGTATATGCAATCAGATTGATCTTTCCCCGATGTTTTTCGGATGGAGCCATCCAGGATGGAAAATACTCCATTACCCGTAGAAGGTCCGCAATCATGATTTGAAGATCACTAAGCCTCAAATTGTATAAGTGCTTTTTTATCTGCCCCCACGCCGCTTCTTGCGCTAC
This sequence comes from uncultured Anaerolinea sp., assembly GCA_964385315.1. Lineage (GTDB taxonomy): Bacteria > Chloroflexota > Anaerolineae > Anaerolineales > Villigracilaceae > Villigracilis. The sequence goes on along the minus strand of CAYLOW010000031.1, from coordinate 1,270 downwards.
CTCCACAGTCATTACATTTTCCGGGATCGAACGCCTTCGCTCATATGTCAGGCGAAGCGCCTGTTGGTAAAAATCCTGCACATTTGAGAATTGACTGCAAGCCTCGTATCCCTCTGGTGTAATATGCCAAAGTCCTTTTTCGCTTTTTTCCAACCACCCCACCTGGGTAATTGGAATAGTTGCTATACGCACAATTTTTTCGTAACGCGGCGTATTGGTACTGGACGATAGTTTTACTTCATCTTCGGATAATTTTGTAACCTGCGGGATGCGTGATAACACATCTCTCGCGGTTAATCCTTCTGGTTTATCCCACAAGATTTCAAAAACACCTCTTAGCAGTTCACCCGCTCTTTTTATGGTTATATTCGACATATATGGATCCTGAGCGTAGGATTATGTTCGCACCTGCAATACCTGAGAATCAGGCCGGGAAAATTTTTCTGTCGGTTTAAATTATGAATATTCTCAAAAGGTGACACCATCAATCCAAAAAGATCTTGTCGAATTGTCTGGAAGATGCGAATAATCAGCGGAGGTACCATCGCCCTCACCCCCATTGGAAATAACCAGGATTTACAGTGATGAACCTTGTTCGCCAATAGCATGCTGTGCAAATCTGTTTCAGACACTGTGAAAATTTCCCAGCTGGTTCAGCCTTTATTTTATGATAAGGAAGATTGGGAATTAATAAACCTGAATAGCCTATACTGTTCAGCCAACGATAAATGAATACAGGAAAAACACCGTCCTTTATATCAGCAATTAGCATTTCTCCCATTTGGAACCATGAAATGACAGACTCTGAATTTAAGTCGTATTTCTCAAAATGACCCATGTATAAACCAATTTGCTTGGTTTTCAATGTACCACCTCAGTGTGCTACTGACACCTATGCCAAGAGAATTTCTCCTGAATCAGCCAATTCACTCCTATAGAGTACCGTATTATACCCAAGATTTTAATGAAATTTCGCATAATTCCCTTGAAACTCGATTCTTTTTATTAAAAATACTAAGGCACGGGGCTTGGTGGACATATATTAACTATTAAGGGCTCAAGTGGTCAAAATGTGAATCAGTTTTGGATAACATGGGTTCTATTAAAATAAAACTACTTTTCACATCAAAGACACCTGCCACGGGAATAATGGAATTTGGATTTCCATAAATTTCACTTATTTTTCAGGCGGCAGTCAAAAAGAAGGTTTCTCCTCTAGATTGGATACTTTAGCACACAATGATCAATCAATCTCCAGATGGTTTCCAGG
>CAYLOW010000030.1:0-21920 GCA_964385315.1 uncultured Anaerolinea sp. | reverse complement strand
TTTATCCCAATACAATTCAGGTGTAAAATTTTACGCATAAAAGTTATCTTTATTAAACAAACAATAAATTGGATGACAAAATGGGCAAACGCGAACAAATTCTCGAATCTCTTAATAATTCTTATGCCGCGATGATTGCGCAGCTTAATGAAGTTGACAAACAGCACAAAATCTATCCTTTATGGACCATCCGCGAGATTGTCGCACATCTCTCAGGCTGGGATGATACCGCCATTGAGTTCGCCGGTGCGTTGGTCAACGGCAAGACACCGCCAGTACCTGCCCCGCTTGGACCTGATATTCACAATCAGGAAACCGTCAGCACCCGCGAAGCGTTGAGTTACGATCACATTGTCCGTGAATATATGGATACCCGCAGAAAATTGATCACGATAATAAGTCAGATGACCGAGGAAATGCTGATACAAAAATCCATCCTGCCCTGGGGCGGCGAAGGGTCACTGGAAGACATAGTCCAGGTGTTTGGTCCGCATGAGATGGAACATGCGATGGACGTAAAAAAGATCATTGAAGAAAACAATAAAGGGATCAATCAAAACCAGGGTGATTAGATTTTCCCCGAACAGGGTAGGTTGAGATCAAAATTCATTCGAAATTTATTAATTGAAATAATCTCTTTTAGTATCGGAAGTTTTACAGGGCTTCCGATACTATTTTTGAAAAGGAACAACAAATGGATATTCGTTCATTCAATCGTGATGCCTGGGATCGTCAGGTTCAATCTGGCAGGAACCCGTGGACAATTCCCGTCTCATCCGAATTAATTGCGCGCGCAAGAACTGGTGATTGGTCCATTGTGCTGACAGAGAACAAACCTGTGCCGCGTGAGTGGTTCCCTCCCCTGCAAGGCCTCAAAATCCTTGGGCTCGCTTGCGGCGGCGGCCAGCAAGGGCCGATCCTGGCGGCGGCTGGTGCAGACGTGACGATCTTCGACAACTCCCCCGCTCAACTCGCACGCGATCATGAAGTATCGGAACGGGAAAACTTGAACATCCGGACTGTTGAAGGGGATATGCACGATCTTTCTGTCTTTGCAGATGAAAGTTTTGATCTCATCTTTCACCCTGTATCCAATTTATTCATCGATGAGATCAAGCCTGTCTGGAAAGAGGCTTATCGAGCGCTGCGTTATGGAGGCACATTACTGGCAGGCTTCATGAATCCAGTATTCTATTTGTTTGATTGGGAAGATATGGAAAAAGGGATCATGAATGCAAAACATAAAATCCCATTTTCAGATGTGAAAACATACGGTATGGACCGTATACAACAGGAAGACCGCCCCGCCGAGTTTGGTCACTCGCTCAGTGACCAGCTGGCAGGTCAGTTGGATGCGGGGTTTGCAATCATAGGGTTGTATGAAGATCATCACAACCAGGCAAAACTAAGTGAATATATAGAAACTTATCTTGCCACCCGGGCGGTAAAATTGATGCCACAGGAGAGATCATGAAAATTTTAATCACCGCAGATATGGAAGGTATTACGGGGATTGTGCATTGGGATCACGTAAATTCAAATCATCCTGAATATTCCCGCTTTCGTAAATTGATGACCGCGGATGTCAATGCCGCCATACGCGGCGCGTTTGCGCAAGGAGCCGCCTCTGTCACGGTAACAGATGGTCATGACAATGGAATGAATATATTAATCGAAGAGTTGGATCCGCGTGCCACGCTTAATTCCGGCTCACCTTCGCGTCTTTCCATGGTGCAGGGCGTTGATGAAGGCGCCGACGGCGTGATGTATATCGGCTACCACGGACGCATGGGCGCGATAAACGCCATTCTAGATCACACCTGGTCAGATGGGCACATTTCAGGGTTGTGGATCAATGATAAGGCCTTCGGAGAATCAGGATTAAACGGGGCGGTCTGTGGCCACTTTAATGTTCCCATTATCATGGCATCAGGCGATCAGACGTTGTGTTCAGAGGTGCGGGAAATTTTTGGCAATCAGATCGAAACCGTGCAGGTAAAAAAGGCGGTGAGCCGCATGTCAGCGGAATGCCTGGCTCCTGAAGTGACATCCAGGTTGATCGAAGAGGCTGCCGGGCGCGCAATGAAAAAGCTTATTAACAAAAAAGCACCCAAGCCGTTTAAAGTTTCTGCGCCAATCAAGATGATCGTTGAATTTGTGCAATCAGAGATGGCAGATAAAGCCTCTTACCTGCCCCATGCAAGGCGAATAACAAATCGTCGGGTTGAATATACGGCAGACGACATGGTGACAATTTATCTTGCATTCCGCGCCATGTTCGCACTGGCAAGATAGTTCAATCCCGGGGATCCTTCTGATGGTAAAACATGTCGTCTTCAAATTTTCTATTGATCCATCCATCGCACAGTTGCAAAATATTATAGGTGAAGGGCCGAACCCGGATCAGACGGGTAATTTGAAAATATTGAATAAACTATAATTCGATTATGCTTGATCCCATTCTTGAGACCATTCGCCTGCCATATCCCGTACCTTATTACGCCCAGGTAGCCAGTCCGGAACTTGCTGAATCTATTTTTGTGAATGGATTGGATCCGGTAAATGATCCACGCTGGGCTGAAAGCGGAGCAGAAACTCCGCAGGAATACGCCTACTGGGTCGAACGCGCTTGCGGGGTAGCATGCCTGAAAATGTGTATGGAGGCGGTTGGAGGACCGAATCGCTTGCTGGTAGAGTGGGCACGTCTGGGTTTCGAACGCGGCGGATACCTGATTCGTCATAATGAGACAGACGGAAGCACTCAAGAGATAGGCTGGGTGCATCGCGCGTTGGTTGAAATGGCACAGGAAGCCGGACTGATTGCGGAATCCAGCCCGGCCAGTTTGGATGAAATCACTAAGTATTTGCGGCAGGGGAAAATGGTGATCGCCTCTGTTTCATACGAAGTCGGGGATGACCGTCTGAATATTACCCAACAGGGCGGGCATCTCGTTGTCGTGATCGGTGCGGAATCTGTAGATGGGCACCCACAGGCTTTTTACGTGAATAATCCATCAGGGAGGCACGTTGAGTTGCAAGCCGGCGCGCGTCTGCCACGGGAACGCTTTGCGGCAGCCTACGGCGGACGGATCATCGCCATCGGGCGATGATTTTTAAGGCGAACTATCAAAGAATTGCCAAACAGGCATGCCATTATATGGGTTATAAATAACCAACTAAAAGGAAAAAATGAAAATTACTAAAACAACCATCCTTAATATTTTTGCAGTCCTTCTGATGCTTGCAGGCATAATTTGGGCACTGCAGGGACGCAATCTTTTACCCGGCACATTCATGCGCGGCGATCCGCAATGGGTCATTAACGGCGCCATCACTGCCCTGATCGGTGCCGGGTTGTTCTGGGTTGCAAACCGAAAGAAATAATAATATGCCCAGTGCAATACAAATTGGAGATCAGGTAGAAGTCTTTCTTGATTCAAAATTTGGAGAAAAGGAAGGCTGGTACGAGGGCGTGGTCTTCAAAATAGATCCATATACCGAACACCGCAGTTTTTATTGGGTCAAATTGAACGCTGCCGCCCAAGCCTTACTTGACACCAATCATATTTCTGTCTTCAACCCTAAGAACATTAAGAAAATGTTGGCTGACAATTCCTCTATGCAAAAATGAAATCAAAAAGGCGGTTGAATTATTCAACCGCCTTTTTGATTTAAGCAATCACCAGAGCCAATATTGTATGTAAAATTGTGAGCCGTTTTACAGGACGTCCATCAGATTTACCCGTGCAGGAAATTCCCTTAAACAAAACCTGCGGATATTGTTTGCTATCCATTCTTCCTTCCAATGGCAACAAAGATACTTAAGGGGGTCACCTTCCCGTCAGGGCCGCAGGCATTGCATGTACCTTCGGCACAATCAACATCGATCTCAGATAAACCTGCATTCCCGAACCAGCTGCGAATACCATCACGTTCAAAACCGAGCCAAAGGTCTGCCATTTGCTCGCGCTGCCATTCGTGATCATGAGCATCAAGATCGGTGATGCACAACACGCCGCCAGGTTTAAGGATACGTGCCATTTCCTGAATGGCTTTTTCCGGGTCGACTGCGTGATGCAGATACATATTCGCGAAAACGCCGTCAACACTTTGATCAGTAAGTGGGAGTTGGTCACCAGCAGATTGTTTTAACTCCACATTCGAGAAACCTGCAAGATTTTTTCTCGCGATCTCAAGCATTTTAGGATTCGCATCAAATCCATACACTTTTACTGCGTGTAACGCCAGTCCTGCGGCAACGAAACCCGTACCTGTGCCAACATCAGCAACAATTGCGCTTTCAGGAAGGTTCGTTTTTGCAATTGCTGAGTCGCGCATAAATTCTGTAAAATATCCTGCACGAATCTCATCCCATTGATCGGCTACCTGGGTGAAATAGGTTAGTGGGTCATTGAACATCACACAAATTCCTTATGTTATGGTTTATAGGCTGTGATCTTTGCGCTGTAAACGGCTTTGTACACATCTTCCCGCGAGATATTTAATGAATCCAATGCATCACCCATGTCAGCGAGGGCTGCATCCACGGTTTCTTTATCAAAAAATACAGGGGTGACGACAATGTCAATAAAACCAACAGATTTCATCATGCCGATATAATCCCCGGCTTCGACCGCACCTGCTACACAACCAGCCCAGGCGCTCAGGCTTTGCTTGACCGCCTCAGGCAGCGGGCCATCGGTGACGATATCCGAGACGGCAAGCTTGCCGCCCGGCACAAGGACACGAAAGGCTTCATCGAATACCTTTGCCTTGTCAGGCGAGAGGTTGATGACACAGTTTGATATGATCACATCCACGCTATTGTTCTCAACAGGCAGGCTTTCCAAATAACCGTGTCGAAACTCAACATTCTTTAAATTGACTCGTGTTACGTTGGTCCTGGCACGCTCGATCATTTCGGGGGTCATGTCCACGCCAATGACATGACCTTCCTCACCAACTTTTTGTGCAGCAAGGATGCAGTCAAGTCCTGCGCCTGAGCCGAGATCAAGCACAGTCTGACCGGGTTTCAATAGGGCGAGTGTAATGGGATCTCCACAACCATAACTTGTGCTGGCTACATCGGAAGGTACAGTAGTCAGTAAATCCAATGGGTACAGATTGCTTTCGGGGGAGCAGCAACTGCTATCAGAACCACAGCAGGATGCGGAACTTTTGATCCGCTCTGCGTAATGCTCGCGGACGGTATTATGAATGGGTGTGGGGGATTGGGTCATTTTTTCTCCTTATGTTATATAGAAGTTTGTCTATGTATCAATCAAAAAAAAGGGGAAGATATCTCGTTTAAGCCTTGATGACTTTCAATAAGTTTTCGGTAGTGTTGGATTCCGGTGCAAATTTTAGCATCAACTGGCCGCAGCAAATGGCTACATTTTCCTGATTTAGCGAATAGAAAGTTTGCTTGCCTTCCTCGCGAACGATGACAAGGTCCGCTTCCCGCAGGATGGCAAGGTGATGCGAAACCGTGGGTTGTGAGACATCCAACTTGTCAACAATCTCATTAACCGAAAGCGAATCACAACAGCACAGGTTCATGATCTTCTGGCGGGTTTCATCAGAAATGGCTTTGGCGAAAAGGACAGGGTTAAATTTCATATTGATGAATTTCTATTTGATATTATATAGATATCTATCTATTTGTCAAGGGAATGATATCGCTCCGGAAAGTTCAAATTCAAGAATAGTCAGTAACAATAATTGGTATTCGTTTACTGCGTACCCGCAGAATTTAGCGGCACATTAAGTACCTGTCCAACAACAAATATGTTCTTATTGACCATTTTCAGTACATCAACATCCGCATTATATTTCAAGGCAATGGAACCCCATGTATCACCTGATTGAACGGTGTGAGCCGCCACACAGGGCGGTCCATAAATTTTACCGGCGCTGCCAATATCTGGAACAACGATGGTCATATCCGGCGAAATAGAGCCCGGCTTGGACAATTGCGGATTTGATTGAAGTACCTTGGCGGTATCGGCTCCATAACAACGGGCGATCTGCCAGATCCACTCCCCGGTCTTAACTTTATGTTGTGTCGTGGAGCCTGCGGTCAGGTTTGAGGTTGATTGAGTAAGTGCCCCTTTTGTGATGGTAGTGCTTACCGGCTGTGATATAGCCGTTCCACCGATCGATGCGGTTGCATTGGTTGAAACAGAGCCTGCGTCCACATCTGACTGGGTTATCGAATAATTTGCAGTACACGTCAGTGTGGCTGAAGGAGCGAGACTTGCCGCCGGTTCACCGCAATTAATGGGAGTACTAAACCCCGAGTCTTTCACCGTAAATTGGGCAGGCCCCATGTTTGTCGTGCCGCTGTTCGTAATAATATAAGTGTAGGTGATGACCTGTCCGGTCTGGTCATATGTTCCGGGATTTGCTGTTTTGCTCAGGTTCAGCAGAAGAGGCGGTGATTTTGGAATCGTGGTGGTGACCACATTTGAGTTGATGCCGCTCACTGTGGCAACTGAAATAATTGTGACTCCGCTTTTATCGAGATCAGCTTGTGTAACGACATACTCTGATTTGCAGGTCAATATTTCCCCCGTGTCAAAATTGGCATCCAGATTGCCGATCGAGTTGATCGCCGGACAGACAGCACCCGTCACTGCGACAGGACCAGGGGCGGCAGCGGCGCCTGTATTCTTAACAGTATGCGTATATTTGATGATTTGCCCAATTGCCGTTAAAAATGGGGAATCTGCCTGCACACCAAGGTCTATGGTGGTAAGTGCCATAGTGGGGGTTGCCAGTGCAATATCAGCCTGGGACTTGGTGGAGAATAGGGAACATGAAGCCAGAGCCATCAAGATCAAAGTAGAAACTAGGAGTGAGGAAAGTATTTTTGTCATTTCATCTCCTTTCTTAATCGGGCAGGCAAAAACTTAGGATAAATTGGGTTTAAATGAGTATAGCATTTTATAAAACAACAATCAAAGCCAGAGGCATACCTGTCTCAATCCACTGTTAGCGTTTTGGATAAATTCCTCGGAAAATCAGGGTCAAAGCCACGCATCACACTCATGTGGTAAGAGAGCAATTGCAACGGCAGCACTGCGAGCAGGGCGTTCGCCTGTGGATCGGAGTTGGGAATAACGACAACATCGTCGCTGTTGGCCCGCAGCCTGGGGTCATCCTCCGCAATAACAATCGTCCGAGCTCCACGCACTTTGACTTCGTTGACACCACTGATGATCAGTGGAACATCGTTCGGACCCGCGACAAAGACGATCGGGAATCCCTTGCTTACCGCGGAAAGTGGCCCATGCTTGAATTCTGTTGAGAGCATGCCTTCGCAATGGGCGTAGGTGATCTCTTTCAACTTCAACGCGCCTTCCAAAGCGATCGGGTAGGTCGTTCCATAGCCGAGACAATATAGGTCATTCCATTCGTTGATTTCTTTCGCTATTTGTTGGATCTGATCGGCGACCATATCGATCGTCTTCTCCATCAAGTCAGGAATGCGTGCAAGATCACTGGTATTCTTCCCTGCCAATCGGTATGCAAGGTAAAGAAATGTTACAACCTGGTTGGTGAAGGTCTTCGTAGCGGGAACGCTGATCTCGTAACCGCAGCACAGGGGGAGACAAAAAGAGGTAGCCTTCGTGAGTGTGGAACCGACCACGTTCGCCAATCCAAAGCAAGTCATGCCATGTGCTTCGGCTGCCTCCAACGCGTTAAGTACATCCTTGGTCTCACCGGACTGGCTGACAAATATCCCCACATCTTCGTATCCAACTGCAGGCCCGTACTGCGCTATGAACTGCGTCGCAAGAATCGGGATCACGGCGCGTCCTGCCAGCTGTGCGAAGAACACCGCCCCTGCCATTGCCGCATGATAGCTCGTACCGCAGCCGATGAAGTAGAGGTGACGCGCATTCCTCATCTTTTCGATCAATGGCTGAACATCCGGGCTGCCATCCAACAAATGCAGCAGCTCACGCGCCACCTGCGCCTGCTCATGAATTTCTTTAAGCATGAAATGCGGATAACCGCCCTTCTGCACTGCATCCATTGTTTCTGTAACCAGTTCAGGCTGACGGTCGATCAACTTGCCATCCCTTACCGAGCGTACTTCCACATGGTCGGCCCACAAAGTGACGATCTCCCCATCATGCGGGCGGATCACACTGCGGGTCAGTGGCAGTATCGAAGGCAGGTCAGACGAAACACAAGTAAACCCTTCTCCCAGCCCCACCACCATACCTGAACCTTTTTTAAAGGCATACAGCTTATCGTCGTCTGCGCGCCCGATGACAAAGGTGTAATCACCCTGCAAATCTCCATATGCCAAACGGATCGCATCGATAAATTGATAACCGCGGCTGATATAGCGCTCCACAGCATGCACGCAAGTCTCTCCGTCGTTCTGCGAGCGGACGGTCATGCCTTCCGCCATGAATTGTTCACGCAGCTCAACATTGTTAACAACGTTGCCATTATGCGCGCCAACCATATTGCCGGATGAATCCAAATGCGGCTGGGAATTGACCTGCGACGGCTCGCCAAATGTTGCCCATCTCAACTGGGTGATGCCGCGCTGCCCGCGCATTTCAGCGATGTTGTATTTCGCTGCCACAGAATCCACTTTACCCACATCTTTTCGCAGATCGATCTTCCCGCTGTTAATTGTCGCTGCACCGACCGAATCATAGCCGCGGTAAGTCAGCCGTTCTGCGGCCGCGATCAAAATTGGTCCTAGCGCCTCTTCTTTACTTGTCACGTAGCCGAAAATTCCGCACATGGTTTTCTCCTTGTGTCACGTTCTAAACATGACCTGTATTTCTAAAATTTCGCCAAACTCAAAAAGCCGGTTAACTCCACTTTACAGGCATAATCGCCGGGTTCGGCAGGGCAGAAACATCCCATCTGGTAATTTTATCCAAGTGGATAGTTTATCTTAAATGCTCCGGAACAATGAAGTGTCTTGTGTCCTGGATATTAAATTAGGATGGTCCATCCCATGGCGTTCCTCCCCGCCCGCCGCCGTTGTAAAGCGACCCCAGGACCGCGTCGGACACGTTTGGCAGGAGTGCTGCCGTTACAGCCAGCAATCCAAAGCACCCGGCGATCATCATGTCACCAAAGGGAGTGGCAAAATAAGGACGAATAAGAAATGGAGAAGGATCGATCGATGTATGATTAAAAAGGGTTCTGCGTGGTCCTGTTACAACGACATCAAAATCACCCTTCCCAAACTCAAGGATCTCTTCGGTGTACATCAATGCGCCATGGCCCATATCATCGAAAACATCTTTATTTTCAAGCGAGCCATCAGCCAGCTTACATAAAAGGGTCTCAAGTTTCAGTAGATCGATCTCACCCGTATGATGTTCGAAGACTCCCTCTATACCCTTCTCACCCAACCGAAAGGCAAGTGTATGAAAATTGCCAACATTACAAATTATCTTTTGTTTTCGACTGGCAGCAACCGGGTCAAAATCCGCGCCCAAAATTGCCGCTGGAGCGGTATCCATCACAACCAGTGGACAGGGCAGGTCAGACGCCGAATCTGCGACAGACTGCAGGCGGGTCATAATTTCGGGAATGTTATCGGAAATATACCCAAACGCCGAAAGTGAATTTTTTGATTTGATCTTCTCATCCAGATAGTCAAACCGAAACTGCCTGTCTGAAACTCCCGCAGGCGCATTGCCGTGATCAAACACAGCCACCGCAACAGCCGCCAGATCATCCAGCGAGACGCCATAATCCGTAAATGTTTTGAATATCAGTTCGAAATCAAAATCTTTCAAAGTCAAATGTGGGATGGTTAACTTTAAACGTTTCTCCTCATCCCCCGATACGATCCTGATTCCCAACCGCTCCACCTTTTCCAGTTCATCGTTGATCGTCAACGCCGCATCAGGAGTCATATACACCTGGATCCCTGCACGCGCAGCTTCCTCGATCGCCCACGAGGAAGGTCCTCCGCCCATTTGGTGTCCTGTTAATAGGAACGGAGTCCGCTCCCCGATCATTCTCTTCACGCGGCGATGAACCATCATTGTCGGGGATGGCAAAATAAGTTTGAAACCGTTCTCTATATCGAGGTTCGAATCATAAAGAAAAATATCCTGCGTACCAGTACCAATATCAACTGCCAAAATTTTCATGGAGTTTATTCCTTCAATTTTCCTTTCCTTTTTTGAGTGTAACGAAAAGGCATATTTCAATTCTTTCCATCATAGTTTACCTGATAATGCCCGGGAGCATTTAAAGGTGCCCGTGTTAGAGTAAAATAAAAACACCTTATCAAAAGGCATTAAAATAAAACCATTCATTATCCCAAGACCACCATGACCAAAAGTAAAATATTGCTATGGATACTGATCGTTATCCTCCTTATTGTTTCGACCCCGTCAGTTCTTAACCTTGATATTTTCCTGCGCACTTGGAGTGCGGCACAATCTGGAAAGTTCTCCACCCAACTGCTTCGTTATGAACTGGCGGCTTTTAATTTTGGAAGGTCCAGTTCAAATATTCCCGAAGATGTAAAAATCTCCAACATGGATGGCATGGCACAGGTATATATCCCCGCCGGTGAATTTATTATGGGAGATAACAGAGATCCCAATCTCAAGGAATATCCACAACATCCGGTCTATTTGGATGCATTTTGGATGGATAAAGTCGAGGTTTCCAACGCCATGTTTGAAACGTGTGTGGACAGCGGTAAATGCTACGCTCCCGTGCCGCGTTTGAATTCATATTATGGCAAATGGGTATATCGCGACCTACCCGTTGTATATGTCAACTGGTATGGCGCTGAACTATACTGTGCATGGGCTGGCAGGCGTTTGCCCACTGAAGCGGAATGGGAAAAAGCTGCACGCGGCACCGATGCGCGTTACTATTCCTGGGGAAATTACAGGGCGAATCCACGCCTCGCAAATTATTCAGAAACGCTGATTGGTGAACCACTCTCTGTTTATCGCTATCCACTGGGTGCAAGTCCTTACGGTGTATTGAATATGGGCGGGAATGTACGTGAATGGGTTGCAGACTGGTTTGACAACAAGTACTACCTCAGTTCGCCTGATAAAAATCCAACCGGACCCGAAACGGGAACCGAACGTTCGTTGCGCGGCGGAGCATACGACGCATTTGAAGATGACATAACAACTTTCCGCCGCTTTAAACACGAACCCGATTCGGCGGGGTTGAGTCGGGGATTCCGCTGCGCCGAGAGTGCCAGTGAATAGGTTCATGAGCTTTGCGGTTGGCGATTGAAAATAACATTGCCGGCAGAAAAACACATGGTATAATTCGCCCGCTGAAAATGGAGAGGTCGCGTAGTCTGGCTTAGCGCGCACGCTTGGAAAGCGTGTAACCCACAAAGGTTCGCGGGTTCGAATCCCGCCCTCTCCGCCAGAAAAAACGCCTCAATAAAATGAGGCGTTTCCCTTTTTAATTTGCAAAGACCTGGGGAATCAAGGTATATAACAAAAATAGTGCAAAAGGAGAGCTCGCTTAGCCAAAAATACTTATTGCTCACCTTTGAAATATTCCACCGTGGACTGACCTTCCTGGTTAACCCCTTCCCTTGAAATTACTTTCCAAACCGTCAACAGAATAATTCGGAGGTCCAGCCAGAATGACCAATGATCCACATACCAAACATCCAATTTAAAGCGGTTGGGCCAGTCTAATGCATTCCTTCCATTGACTTGCGCCCAGCCGGTCAAACCTGGAAAAACATCATGCCGGCGCGCCTGTTCTGGAGAATATAATGGAAGGTATTCCATTAACAGTGGGCGTGGACCCACAAAACTCATCTCGCCGCGCAGGATATTGAAGAGTTCCGGTATTTCATCCAGCGAGAGCGAGCGGAGCAAACGCCCAAAACGTGTAAGCCTATCGGCATCCGGCAGCGGAGTTCCATCTCGTGTGAACTGGTTCTTCATCGAACGGAATTTATATACAAAAAATGGCTGTCCTTTATAACCGGGCCTTAGTTGTTTAAATAAGATCGGAGATCCAAGAAAAACCCGGACCAGGATAGCGGTCGCAAACATGACAGGTGAAAGTACCACGAATGCCAATATTGCAAATATCAGATCGAAAAAACGCTTGATAACAGGCATGGTCCTATTTTACCCTTTCCAGTGAACGACTTAAAAGTTTTCCAGGAAACCTAAATGGACCTGTGATTTATGGTATATTTTAAGCAGGAGATACTGCCATGAATGAGCGAATCCTAATTATCGAAGACGATCAAGCTATCTTAAAATTACTGCAACGCGGTTTGACCTATGAAGGCTATACCGTGGACACTGCCATTGACGGGCGGCTGGGCCTCATTGCCGCGCGAGATCACACCCCCGATTTGGTGGTTCTGGATTGGATGCTACCAGGCATGGATGGTCTGGAAGTATGCCACCGCCTACGAACAGGTGGTTCGATCCCGATCCTGATGCTGACAGCAAAAGACACGGTACAGGATAGGATTCAGGGATTGGATGCCGGTGCAGACGATTACATGGTTAAGCCGTTTAACCTTGATGAGTTATTGGCACGTGTGCGCGCGCTCCTGCGCCGTACCCAACCGGAACGTATCCCAGTCTTGAAATTTGCAGACCTCTCGTTGGATACTGGCTCACGTCAGGCAGCGCGCGGGACACGTGTTGTGGCATTGACCGCAAAAGAGTATGAATTGCTCGAATTGTTCCTGCGCCATCCAAAGCAGGTGCTCACACGTGAAGTAATCTTTGACCGTGTATGGGGTTATGATTTTGGCGGCGAGAGTAATGTGCTCGAAGTGTACATTCGTTATTTGCGCCAGAAGTTGGAAGGCGAAGGGGAAATCCGGCTGATCCACACCGTACGCGGTGTGGGATATGTGATGAGAGAAAACCCATAAACAAAAAGCGGCAGTTGATGAACTGCCGCTAATTTTTTATTCTCAGGATATCCTAAACTTAGAACATTACACTTGCCTTATGTCATTGCGCCTTCGTCTCACTTACCTGTATTCAACGTTTATGGGCGGTATCCTGCTTATATTTGGCGCGGCGGTGTACCTTCTTGTCAATATAATATTACTCAATCAAGTGGATACCATGCTGGCAGGTGTTGCGCGTGATATTACCAGTGTCACAAAGGTCAATTCAGTCGGCGAGTTGAGTCTGGTCAACCTGCCCCCGTTGGATATGACCTCAAGCGCTTATGTACAGGTTTGGGGATTGAATGGAAAGATCGTCGCGGCTTCACCAAGCATCGGTACTTTAGCCAAACCACTCGATGCGGTTGGGATTGAAACCCATTCCCCCGTGTACAAAGATTCCAGGCTCGATGGAGCCCATTTACGTGTATTAAGTGTGCCGCTCATATTGGGGGAGCGCATGATCGGCACTTTGCAGGTTGGAACAAGCCTGGGTGTCGTAGATGCAACACAGGGCAACCTGGTATCTGTGATGGTCATCATTGCCGTAATCGGGGTACTGACAGCGGGAATTGGTTCCTGGGTAATCGTTGGTCGGGCACTTTCGCCTTTGGAAGACATCACAGAAACCGTGGATCAGATCAATCGGGCAGACGATCTTTCACGGCGTATCCCTTATCAGGGCCGAACCGAGGATGAGATAGGTGATCTTGTCGTTTCGTTCAACCAAACGCTGGAACGGTTGGAGTCTCTTTTCACGTCACAGCAAAGGTTCCTTGCGGATGTCAGCCACGAACTGCGTACACCTTTAACAGTAATCAAAGGAAATGTGGATTTGATGCGCCGGATCAAGGAAGCTGACGAAGAATCACTCAGCAGCATTGACCAGGAAGCAGGCAGGCTTACCCGTCTGGTGGGCGGGTTATTAATGCTGGCGCAGGCTGAGTCGGGCAAACTGGCTTTAAACATGAAGCCGGTTGAACTTGACCTTTTACTGACTGAAGTCTTTACCGAAATGTGTATTTTATCGGGAAGCAAAGTGAAAGTTCACTTGAATGATATTGACCAAATAATGATTAATGGGGATCGTGACCGGTTGAAACAGGTATTATTAAATCTTGTTTCGAACGCAATTCAGTATACGCCGCAGGGCGGGGATGTGTTTCTGAGCATGTCCAAGATCGGGGAACAGGCACGCATCATTATCCGCGATACTGGACCCGGTATCCCCGCCGAGGATCTACCTCATATATTTGACCGTTTTTATCGCGCCGAAAAATCCCGTACTCGTTCAACGACTAGCGGATTCGGTTTGGGGCTATCCATTGCCCATTGGATCGTGGAACATCATGGCGGACAGATAAAAGTTGAATCAAAGGAAGGAAAAGGCACGACATTTGTGATTTGGTTGATGGTGGTTCACTAATTAATAGTGTTTGCCTGGATTTGAAATTTGTGGGGATTTTTTCAACAATCAAGGAAATCCTATTCTCTGACTAGCCTGGCTGCATAAATAAACCCCATATTTTTCATACCACTCATTTAGCGCAGGGCTGGATGCCAGCCCGCTCCGGGCGTCTTCATAAATGGGTACACCGTACTGAATGTACCTTTTCGTTTGTGATGGCCATGTCCACTCAGCGCGGGAAATTACACCAATACCACCGTTGTAGCCAGCCATAGCCAGCCGGGCATCGCCGCCTCCCGCAACAAGGGCTTTTACGAGATAGGCTAGTCCACGGGCAGCGTTTGTTTCAGGATTATAGGGGTCATCCGCTGGAAAAAAATGAAACGGCATTACCTGAAAGAGGCCCATTGCACCAGCGACTGACCTTGCACCGGGATCTCCGCAGGATTCAATCTGCATAATCGTGGCAACCAGGTTCGGATCCAATTGCAAAGCAGCTGCCCATTTTGAGATGGATTCTGCCCAGTAAAGTACTTCGATCCGAAAGATGGGGGAAATGGCTTTCGATGTCATTGACCTTATGCCCACAATACGGGATGGCTCCGTCTTCCATGCAAAGGATGCAAGGAGGGCACTGATTAAAACAACGGTGAGCGGGATAATTAAAAAACCTGACAAACAGCCGCTTCCTTCCTCAATGGCGGCCGTTTGCCAGGAAATATCGTCAGGGCGAGCGCGGGACATAAGGTTGGTCTCCATTTTGGGTCTGATGGACCCGGCTCGAAGTTTATGTATTTATTTGTCGTGAAAATACTACCGTACTCCGACTGGTACACGTAGTTAACTGTTGTGCTGACCAGATGTTAGTCAGAAGCCTGCTGCCTGCACCTTGAAATGTCATTACGCTTCGTAGTGTGTCGAATTTTCGGCACTTCGAGTACTGTAGGTGAGCGGGTGATAGGTGGGTTCGGGTGCGACAAAAGAGGTTGGCTGAGTCTGCATCGGCTTGGGGGCAGGGCGGAAGTTTCCCGCTGTGCTGTTCATATTGTTCACCGGCCGCGCGATTTGCGATGCAGGGCGTAGGACCGATTGGTCGGTTGGTTGGTTGGCCGGGCGCGGTGGTTGATAGCCGGAAGTAGGGCGAGGGGCGTTGTATGGGCGCTGGGTTTGCTGGGTCTGTTGCACCTGCGCCTGTGACTTGTACGCCTGCTGCCCCTGCGCGGTAGAGAAGAGGCGGTCGCCTGCCAGCGAGAAGGTGCCAATGATAAGCAGGCGCACCAGCCAGACCATGGCGGCAATGAAGATCGGCACGGTCTTGATCAATGTAGCGGTGCTCATTACTGCGCTGGATTGCAGGTTGGCATTATTGGTGATGGCAACTGAGACACCCCACCAGGTCAGGCAGGCGTTGAAACCCGCAGCCAGCAGCCAGGCCCCAAAGAGATAATAGACCTCGGCCGGTTCATCGCGTCCCTGCTCCGGGGTGAAAATGCGGGCGATGCCTGCGAAGTCAATGCCGCAGAAGGCGATGGCCAGGATGGTGGACCATCTTATGCTGGCAAAGGTCAGGTCGCCAAGCATATCGTGCAGGGCGAATTGGGTGGTGCTGAAGTTAAAGACTTCAAAGGATACCAGCGCGCCTATGATCATCATGCCCCAGGCAGCGCCGCGATTGAATTTAATGTTATGGGTCAGGTTGTACCAGGTGGTTTTCAAGCCATCAACGAGCGAATTATGATATTGAGCCATTTCGACCTCCAGTTTTTGAATAGGTAAGTCGATTTTAGAACAAGTGTTCTATTTTGTCAATACTTTTATCCCGCCACGTGTATCCCACATTTACTATCTTCTAAAAGATATGGATTGTAATAAAAGATTTTCGGGAAGGGTCACAAGAGTTTAGTTTTCCCTTTATGACCCTTCGTACACTTCACAGTTAATAAATTTATCCAACCACCCGGATTTCACGCGGCATATCGCTCAAGCTCTCTGCACCGGTCTCAGTGACAACAAGATCATCTTCAATGCGGACACCGTTACGATTGGGTAGGTAAATTCCCGGTTCAACAGTATAAGCCATGCCAACTTCCATCAATTGCATGTTGTCACCGCGCATGTATGGGTCTTCGTGTCCTTCCATGCCAATACCGTGTCCTGTACGATGGTTGAAATATTGTCCATAGCCCGATTTTTCGATCACTTCCCGTGCGGCAATATCCACATTTGCGCATGGTGAACCAGGCTTCCCCACTGCGCGACCGGCTGCATTTGCATCCTGCACGATCTTATGAATTTGCCGCCACTCTGCATCCACATCACCGACTGCGAAAGTACGCGTAAGATCAGAGATATAGCCGTGATATGCCGCGCCCCAATCCACGACAAGGAGGTCACCCGCCTGCAATTTTCTATCGGACGGCGAGGCATGCGGATTGGCAGAATTCGGCCCGCTTGAAACGATGGGCGCAAAGGGCACTTCGGGATCGGAGCCATGTTTGAATAACTGGATCATCAATTCACCAGCCAGATCCCTCTCTGTCATCCCAACCTTGATCAACAGAAGGACAGCTTCAAGAGCGGTTTGTGCGATCTTCACAGCGCGGCGCATCATGTCCACTTCGGTCTTGTCTTTTCTTAAGCGCAATTGTGATAGCACTTCGCTGGCGTCGGGGAAATCTGCTTCAGGCGCGCCCGCCCTTGCGTAACTATACTCCAACAGGCGCAGTTGACGAGGCTCAACACCGATCCGTTTTCCATCCAAACCCAAAGAAAGGGCAGCCTTCCGAAAGACATCATTCCACTCCGACGGCATCTCACCGTACGCAATGGCTTGGACATTATATGGGATCAAATCCACTTTTGGCAGTTCAAGTTCTGGCAGCACCAGCACTGGGTCCTTTCCTGGCACAACATAAAGAACCACCGGACGCTCCATCAGGTGAAACTGCACACCTGTGAGATACGTCAAAGTGGGGCCTGGATTCAATATGACCGCATCCAGCTTGGAGTTTAAAAGCGAAGCGGCCAGGTTTTCAAGACGGGTACGAGTCATTTATCTCTCCTGATCCTATTTATGTTTTTTCTTCGAGAAGGCATACATGATCCAATCCACAAGGGCTGGAAAAAGCGCATCAATTGCAACAACAATTCGAAACCACCACGGAATGACCAGGCTGCGGCGTGGACGTTTGGCAACATCCAATACACGACGCGCAACATATTCGGAAGTCATATGAAACTTAAGCACAGAACTGACCGAACGATAAGCTTCATTTTTCCCCACATGCCGGCCAAATTCTGTGGAGGCGGGTCCCGGATAAATACCGCTAACATTGATTCCCAGCGGTGCAACTTCACGGCGCAGCGCGTCTGTAAAGCCTCGTACGCCAAATTTGCTGGCGCAATAACTGGTAATAAGCGGCGATGCGATCATCCCCGCGACCGAAACCATGTTAATAATATGTCCTTCTCCCCTCGCGAGCATGTACGGCAGGACCTGTCGGGTCACGTTCATCAGCGAGGTTAAATTCACCTGCACAAGCATATTGATATCACGCTCAGGGGTATGTTTCTCAAACCAATCCACACGCCCAATGCCCGCGTTATTAAACAGAATATCAATTCTACCGTAGAGGTCAATTGTAGTTTTTACCAGATTATCCACTTCAAGAAAGTCAATAATATCCGCTGGAACAGCGATGGCTTCACCGCCCGCATCCTGAATTCTCGATGCAAGGTTTTGCAGGCGGTCAATGCGGCGGGCGGCAAGAATAACCTTGCAACCCGCTGCCGCGAACAGCATCGCTGCATCTTCGCCAAAGCCCGACGAAGCGCCGGTAATGAGAACGACCTTGTTTTCAAGATCCAACATGAAGAATTTCCAGTTTTCGATTCACAAAAAATGACACGGGTAATTTTATCACCCGTGTCATTTTCAAAGACTTTATTATTAATGGTTCTTAGTCGTCCAGGCTTTCATCCCGGGGGTGTTTCTTCGGACGTGGCGGTTCAACGGTCACCTCCCTGGAAAGAGCGATTGCAAGGACATCATCCATGTGTTTGATGGGGATGATCTTCAACTCAGATCTGGCGGTTTTTGGCAGCTCAACCAAATCCTTCATATTCTTTTCCGGCAGGAGAACGGTCTTTAATCCTGCACGGTGCGCAGCAAGAACTTTTTCACGCACCCCGCCAATGGGAAGCACGCGTCCACGCAGGGTGATTTCACCCGTCATGCCCACATGCCGCAGCACTGCACGCCCCGTCAATGCAGAGATGATGGCTGTTGCCATCGTGATACCTGCCGATGGACCATCTTTCGGAATTCCGCCCTCAGGCATATGTACGTGAATATCCAACCGCTCAAAAACATCCAGATCAATTTTCAATGAAGCAGCACGTGACTTAATATAGGTCAATGCAGCCTGGCCGGATTCCTGCATGACCTCGCCCATCTGACCTGTCATCTGCATGCCACCCTTGCCTTCAAGGATGGCTACTTCCACGGCCATAATTTCCCCGCCGGTCTCAGTCCACGCGAGGCTGGTGGCAAGGCCCACTTCATCGGTGAGTTCCGCCTCGGAGGGAAAGACCTGTTGCGGACCGAGCATTTTCTCAACCATTTCTGGCATTATGGATGTGGGATGTTTCTTTCCTTCGGCCTTGAGGCGGGCTACTTTGCGGCAGATTCGCCCAATCTCTCGTTCCAAATTCCGCACGCCGGCTTCATAGGTGTATTCGCGGATAATCCGCTGTAATGCGGCGGGCTCAAACACCATACCGAGGTTGTCGATCCCATTCTCTTCGATCTGGCGTGGAATAAGATAGCGGTTGGCGATCTCGATCTTTTCTTCTTCAATATACCCGGGAAACTCGATCACTTCCATACGATCCAATAGAGGGGCCGGGATATTCGACAGCGAATTGGCGGTGGTGATGAACATCACCTTTGAAAGATCAAATGGCAGCTCAAGGTAATGATCGCTGAAGGCAAAGTTCTGCTCAGGGTCTAGCACCTCAAGCATCGCCGAGGCTGGGTCGCCGCGAAAGTCAGAATATAGTTTGTCAATTTCATCAAGCATAAAAAGCGGATTTGCCGTGCCGGCACGCTTCATCGTCTGGAGAATGCGCCCGGGCAATGCGCCGATGTATGTACGGCGGTGTCCGCGAATTTCAGCTTCATCACGCACGCCGCCCAGCGACACACGGGCGAACTTGCGGCCAAGGGCATCAGCAATCGAGCGACCCAACGATGTCTTACCCACGCCGGGAGGTCCCACAAAGCACAAGATAGGCTGGCGTTCCTTCTTCGGTTTGAGTGAACGTACGGCGATATATTCCAAAATTCTTTCTTTGGCTTTCTTCAATCCGTAGTGGTCGCGCTCCAGGATTTTCGCGGCGTTTTTTACATCCAAATTATCCGGCGTGGAGTTGGCCCAGGGCAGGTCAACGATCCAGTCAATATACGTTCGGATCATTCCCACTTCTGGAGACATCGGCGGCATTTGATTCAACCGCTCAAGCTCCTTCATCGCGACCTTCTTCGCTTCGTCGGGCAGGTTGGCAGCATCCACTTTCTTCTTGAGGTCGGAAGATTCACGCGTAAAGATATCGCCTTCGCCCAATTCATTTTGGATCTGTTTCATCTGTTCACGCAGATAAAACTCGCGCTGGCTTTTATCCACTTCATTTTGCACCCGCGAATGGATCTCATCTTCCAGTTCAAGCACATCCACTTCCTGGGCAAGAATGGTATTCAGTTGTCCCAGGCGCGCCTTGGGATCAAGAATTAACAACAGCCGCAGCTTGGCTTCATATGTTAGCGAAAGCGAAGTGGCAACCATATCCGCAAGCCAGCCTGGCTCGGCGATATTCATCGCGAATAAATGCGCTTCTTCAGGGATCGACCGATCCAGTTGCACACAGCGTTCAAAAAGGCTCAACGCCGAACGCATTAATGCTTGTGTTTGCCGGTCGGCAGCTTGAGTCTCATTGACTACACGCGCACGCACCTTGAGATACGGCTTAAAGCTCAAAAACTCAACGATCTCCACTCGCTTGCGTCCCTGCACCAATGCTGAATAGGAACCATCCGGCATTTGCAGCAACCTCCCCACTGCCATCTCAACGCCCACAGGTAAAAAGTCATCAATGCCCGGCTCATTTAATTCGGGGTCTTTTTGCGTCAACCCGATCACGGTCTG
The DNA here is from genome assembly GCA_964385315.1 of uncultured Anaerolinea sp. Taxonomy (GTDB): domain Bacteria; phylum Chloroflexota; class Anaerolineae; order Anaerolineales; family Villigracilaceae; genus Villigracilis. Next base: position 1,399 of record CAYLOW010000030.1, on the reverse strand, counting down.
CTCTTTGCGCTGGGCTTCCTGTACAGCCAGAAGCGAGGCCTCGCGTCCCACAAAAATTGGCGAGACCATGCGCGGAAATATCACCATGTCACGCAAAGGCAGCACCACGGCTTCGATCATACCTTCAGCATTCGGCTCTATATTCGGCACACGATACAATTCCTCGGTCCGTTGTGAGAGCGTTACGTCAAAATTATCTTCTTCTTCGTTCCAGTCAGATTGATGATTCATTCGTTACTCGTTTTCCATGCAGACATGACTTCCGCCGTCACAAACATTGAACCAGCGGATAAAACAATGCTACCATCTTTTGATGACAATTCCAGCGCCCGCGCCAGGGCTGACTTTACTGGAGTGACCGCCTCACATTCCACCCCGGCCTGTTCTGCCAACTGTTGAATATGTTCCACTTCCAAAGCACGTGGATGATCGGCGCGTGTGACAATAATTTTCCTGATCTTTGATTTCAACTCCGCAAACATCCCGGGGATGTTCTTATCTTCCGACGCGCCAAAGATAAGATAGGTTTTTTTGTCCGGGAAGCAGGCGTCCAGGGTCTCGGATAATTTCTTAAATGAATCCTGATTGTGCGCCGAGTCAAAGATCACGGGTGGCTCGCGCCTCGCGATTTCAAAGCGCGCGCGCCATTGTACTTGAGAAAAGCCTTTTTGTATCTGTTCGTCAGAGATTTGAATACCGCTGGTTTTTAGGGCGGTGTAGGCAGTGGCAGCGTTTTCAACTTGATGTGACCCCAGGAGGGGAATCTGCAACTCTACCGTTGACGTTTTACTTTCGACCTTCAATCTCTGGCCATCCAAAGATGACTCGAGGAGGGTGAATTTTACGTCACGCCCCACCAGGATTAATTCCGAATTATTAATTTTCGCGATCCTCTCCAAAACGGATAGAGCCTCTGCCGGCTGCGGGGATGAAACTACAGGCACGCCGCGCTTGATGATGCCCGCCTTCTCCCCTGCGATCAAGGTCAGTGTATTTCCAAGTACGGCCGTGTGATCATAGGACAAGGACGTGATGACCGAAACCTTGGGGGTGACAATATTGGTCGCATCCAGCCGTCCCCCCAAACCAACTTCAAAAACCGCAGCATTAACACCGGATTTTGCAAATGCCATGAACGCCAGCGCGGTGGTTATTTCAAAAGTGGTCAACTTTTCGATCTTCAACACATGCGGCTTAATTTCCTCAACCAACTCAACCAGATGTTTATGCAAAATTGGCGCGCCGTTGATTCTTACCCGTTCTGTATAGTCTTCCAGGTGAGGTGACGTGTACAACCCCACTGTATACCCCCCCGCCCGAAGAGCGGTGGCGCAAAGTGCAGATGTTGACCCCTTCCCCTTCGTCCCCGCCACATGGATGATGGGATATTGATTCTGCG
>CAYLOW010000029.1:0-22107 GCA_964385315.1 uncultured Anaerolinea sp. | reverse complement strand
CAATTCCGGCGGCATCGAACATATCTTTGTTATAGAAGATCATGGATGGGAAGACGCCAATCGGTAAACCAAGAACGCGATCAGGATAAGTTAAAAGCTTTGTCGCTTCAGGATAAAAATCACTGGTGTCATAATTCTCAGCCTTAATAAACCCGGAGATGTCATCCCAACTTTCAAATTGTTGGGCAACAGCTGCGATACCGTTCGGACCAACCAATTGAGGGGCATCATCACCCGAAATCATGGCCAAATACCGATCGTTGGCTTCTTCATGGGGAACGATTAGAAATTCTATTTCTATATTGTCGTGTGTGGAATTGTATTTTGCCTGCAATTCCTCCTGCCGGGTGATCTGTTCAGGATCTGTGCCCGTGCCAAATCCGACAAAAATCACGACTTTGGTTTTTTCTGCAGCAACAGGAGCCTGCGTTGCTGCAATTTCGGTTGTACCAACCTCGGGGCTGACGACTTCAGGGACAGCTGTAGCTGCTGGTGAACCGCAGCCAGAGATCAAAAGGGTGACGACTATGAGCAGGCTAAGAAACCGCCAAATATATTTTTGATTCATTTTCTCCTCCTTCAAGGAAAGAACATAAATTTGGGTATATTTATTCGACAAAACAATATTGATATTCTTATTTTTTATATAATATGCCTCCTGAAATTGGATATAAATGCTAGACTTCGATGGGGTAATTCAAGTTAATTTGCCTTCGATAGCGATCCATTGTGCGCATTAATGCGAGTGTTTCCCGGTGCGGAACAACATCACTCTCCAATTTCCCAGCGCGCAAACATTCCATTGCTTCCATCGCCTCGTAATTCCAGCCATTCCCAACATATGGGAATTGGAAGGTTTGCGGCTCCTGGCCATTTAAATGTAGTGAAAAAGCTGAAGGACAATAGAATGGAGAATGTAACCGGATAAATCCTTTGGTTCCTGAGACTGTGGCTTCCTTGGGAGACTCCACCCTGAAACTTGAATAGCCGACGGCAATTTGACCACCCCGATAACCAAATAGCATGCCTGCCTGTTCATCAACTCCGGTGGGTCCAATCGATGCCAGACCGGCAACAGAATCCGGTTCGCCGAAAGCAATATGCGCAAGCGAGACCGGGTAAGCGCCTACATCCAGGAAAGATCCACCAGCAAGGGCGGGGTTGTAAAGTGGATTTGCTGGGTCCCTCTCACAAATGAAGCCAAACTCAGACATCACTGTTTGTAGTTCTCCGATCACCCCGCTTTCCCACATTTTGCGAGCCTCCTTAAAAGCTGGTATGAAACGGGTCCATAAAGCCTCCATCAGGAAAATCTTCTTTGTCTTTGCAAAAGAAATTACCTCCTCAGCTTCTTTACTGTTGACCATAAATGGTTTTTCGCAAAGAATTGGCTTGCCCGCCTCCAGGGCATCAAGGCAGTTTTCGCGATGACAGTTGTTCACTGTCGCGATGTAAACAATGTCAATATTGGGATCATCAAAAAGTGCCTGGTAGCTGCCGTGAAATTTTGGGACGTTATATTCCTTCGCAAATGCCTCTGCAGAACTCAACGTTCGAGAACCCACAGCGGCTAAATCTGCATCTTGGATTACCGAAAGGGCTTCCGCAAATTTTCGGGCGATGTACCCTGTTCCCAAAATTCCCCAACGAATCATTTTTGAATTCATTCCTTACTCCTGTCCAAATTTCGATTGGTTAACGAATTTTTAAGTCAGTCAATATATCCAATCTTATTTTTCATTAATAAAATAATTAGACCGTAAATTTGCTGAAATCTTTTTCAACCAACTGTTCGGTGTTGGAAACTACCTGTTCACGAACCGACAGGTAATTAAAACCAGCCTGTTCCATTCCCAGAAGGACACCGCCAACCACGGGTTGTGATTTTATTTTTTTCAACTGCGCCGCAGGCGCAACCTTATGGACTTCCTCTTGAAAAGATTCGATCATTATCGGGGACCCATCAAATAAACTGCCCACCAGAATGATCTCAAATGCACTGTCCTCAAACTCAAGCTGGCGGATTACACCAATGGCAAGGCTCGCAAGTTCTTTTCCAGCCCACCAAAGAACATCCATGGCATCAGGATTTCCCTGGTTTGCAAGCTCAAATATCAAAAGTACATCTGAGTTGGTAAATGGGAAGCGATTCGTATACAACCCTTCAATTAACTCATCCAGACTGGCGACTCCTTTTGCTGCAATAAATGGGTCGGTCAGTGTAGACTTCGGCCCCCGGCAGGTCCACTCAAATACAACTGCCCGCAAAGCTCGCTTAACGAGGTCGCTTCCACCGCCCATCTCCCAAGCCGATTCTCCTGCGCCAACCACCCTGCCAGTTCTTTTGTGGCCTTTATCCCAACCGCGGCAGTTGCACCCTGTTCCAGACACAACTGATAACCCCCATCCTTCGGAAGATCCTGCCAGCAGCCCAAGAATTGAATCATTAACTACCTTAAAAGGTGCCCTCAGCCCCATATTGCGGATGATCCGTTCATGGTCAGGTAATTGGGAGGGCCAATCGTAGCCCGCTATCCCAAATCCGGCTCCTGTAATCTGCTCGATGGATAGACCGGCATTCTGAAGAGCTCCATCAATTATGGTTTTAAGTACTTGGGCATAGACCTCAAATCCAATCGTCTCCCAATTGCCCGAACCATGAGCGGAAAAGCCAATCACTTTCCCAAACTCATCAGTGATCAAAGCGTGACTTTTTGTACCACCAATATCAATTCCAAGAAAATAAGGCATTTGTTTTCCTAAAACATAAAAAATTTGTTGATTGTGAATGATGGACTTGAAGGCAAAATTACCCTTCTATATCAGGTACCTGCAATAATTTCTAACCCAATTCAACTGCCTGCCCGCTGATGCTGCTCTGATAAGCGGCTTCGAGGATCTTCATATTCGTTAATCCTACAGCCGCGTTCGAGCTTGGCTCGGTCTTCCGGATAATACTTGTAAGAAAATGAGACATCTGACGGTCATACATGACCTGTTCACAATGGTCTTCACGCGGGTACTTGTACCCATTTTCAACCAACTCTACGTCTTCCGTTTTCCCGATAGGCAGCATAAGCCGGGTGGGAAATACCGAACCGTACCCTTTTGTACCAAAAAGGTGGGTTGCGGCTTCAGGCCCGTCAGAATAAGGCTGCCACCAGCCGGATTCAATATATGACACCGTTCCACCCTTCCATTTGATAATGAGGATGCCAGTATCATCCACGTCGTATTTTCCATAATGCGTACCCAAGCTTGCGTAAATACTCAAAGGGTCCGGGTCACCTAGTAAATATCGGACGGTATCAATGGCATGAATACCCATATCCATTAATGCGCCGCCACCAGAAAGCTCCTTCTGCGCGAACCAGCCGGACGGTCCCCAATTTACATGAATGCCATACCCTTTTGTGCGGACGATGTTTCCCAGGTTATTTGCCAGTACCTGGTCTCGCAACCAATTTACCTCGGTGTCGTAGCGCCAGCAGTGCCCGATCATCAAAGTGCGTGAAGAATCAATGCTCGCCCGAGTCATTAATTTTGCTTCTTCAACATTTAATGCCATCGGTTTCTCAATCAATACATGAAGACCTGCTTCAAATGAGCACACTGCTTGGCTGGCATGAAGATAATTAGGCGTTCCGATGATAACGGCATCTACCTTATGGTCTTTAAGCAGGTCCTCCAACGAGGTGTAAATGCCCAGAATGGAATGCCGAACTGCAAAATCTGTGGCTTTTTCTTCCAGGGTATCAACCACGGCCACCAATTCAGCATTGGGTTGATTCTTAACCGCCCTGGCATGAATCTCGCCAATGTACCCTGCTCCCAAAATTGCCACACGGATTTTCATCATATCCTCACATTCCAAAGAGTTTTGTATTTTCTAAGAATTATTGCAGCCACATGAAAGGCGGATGATCAATTCTGTTGGCAGAATGGTTTCGGTTTCAACAGAATGCCCTTCAATAAGATGAATCAGTTTATCCGTAGCCTGAAATCCTACCTCTTCAATCGGTGACCTGATCGTGGTCAATGAAGGAGAAAGGTGTACTGCAATGCTTTGATCATCAAATCCCACGACCGCGACATCTCCGGGAATATTTAGACCGGCTTCCCTAAGCGCCATCATGCTGCCTGAGGCAGCATCATCATCACCGGCGAAAATGGCATCAAATTTAATATTGCGATCCAACAATCGTTTTACCGCGAGACGGGATTGCACCATATTAAAATCTCCATATTCCACCAAATCTGAATTGTATGGAATACCGTGCTCAAGGAGCGCCTTACGGTAGCCCGCCTCGCGCCAATAGGCGTCCTCATGCCCTTCAGGACCACGTAAAAATACGATGTCCTTATATTTATGTTCTTCGATCAAGTGGGAGATTAATTTGTTGACACCACTCTTGTTTTCAATAGTCACTGATGGAATATTCAAGAATGTGGGTGATGAGCGATGAATGAGTACAACCGGAAAACCAATATCTGTCAGACGGATAAGTTCCTCATCACTCAGTGAATCGGAAAAACCAATGATGCCATCTGTATTCTGCTCACCGATCACGCGCCGGGTTTTAATTCCCTTGGTCAGTGTTTCTGTCGAATGGATCAGGAGGGTGTAATCATCCTTTTGAGCACGGGTTTCAATTCCGTGTAAAAGGGATGAAAAGAACGTACTGCTTAGTGATGGAAAAATAAGACCCAGGGTCATCGTTTTTTGGCTGGCAAGTATTTTCGCAGCAACATTGGGTACGTATTTCAGGTCTTCAATAACGGCTTGAATTTTCTGAGCATTTTTTTCTGATACAACACCGGATCGGTTAATATACCGGCTAACCGTCGCAGTTGAAATTCCCGCTTTTAGAGCTACATCTTCAATTCGAATTCTTTTCTTCAAAGTCTTTTTCCTCAAATAATGTAAGCGCTTACATATTATGCAGGAAAAATGCGAAATTGTCAATAATAGAATGAAAATTTGATGGTATATCTATGTTCTTTCTTGACATGTCCATTTCTGTTCGGCTACAATGTAAGCGATTACAATTGGGTAAGCTGGAAATTCAGTATGTCTATTTAGTTTCGGAATGATTTTTAGTAAAGGCTGGAGGGTTTTATTATGAAAGTTGCTGTAATCGGCGGTGGATCTACATATACACCTGAATTAATTATGGGATTTCTCGATCGGGTGAACGACTTTCCACTTAAGGAACTTTGGCTGATGGATAATGACGAATTCCGACTAAAAATAGTGGGCAGCTTTGCTCATCGCATCGTAGAAGCACATGGTTCGCCTTTTAATATAATTCTCAGTACTAACCAACGCGAGGCAGTGAAAAATGCCACTTATGTCATTACCCAACTGCGCGTAGGGCAGATGCAAGCCCGTCGGGAAGATGAATACCTCGGATTGCGCCATGGTTTGATTGGACAGGAAACCACTGGGATAGGGGGAATGGCCAAAGCCTTGCGTACCATCCCTGTTATCCTAAAACTTGCTAAAGACATGGAAGAATTGGCTCCCGGAGGATTATTGGCAAATTTCACCAATCCATCAGGGTTGGTCACACAAGCTCTCTCGATGTTTGCGCCGGAAGTTCCCTCTGTGGGTGTGTGCAATGTGCCGATTACTGCCAAGATGCAAATTATTGAAGGGCTAGAAAAGAGGCTCGGTCAGAAGGTCGACCCGAAACTCTGTGAATTGAATACCCTTGGATTGAACCACTTATCCTGGCACCGGGGCTTTAAAGTGGGCGGTGAAGAGATGTGGAGCCAGGTGATTCGTGAATACATTGAGGAACTCAAAACCTTGGAAGAGCCTGAATTTGACCCTGATTTGATCGAAACATTGCAGATGATCCCAAATTACTATTTGCAGTTTTTCTATGCAAAACAACGCAAACTTGACGAGCAAAAAAAATGGCCACCTTCACGGGCAGAGGAAGTCATTGAACTCGAAAAGGATTTATTAAAGGCATATGCCGATCCAAAACTGATCGATCCCCCCGGGGACCTAATGAAACGTGGAGGAGCATATTATTCAACTGTCGCCACTCAGCTTTTGACCGCCCATTATAATGATCTTGGAGAGACGCATGTGGTCAATACCACCCAAGCTGGATTGGTTCCTGGCTGGCCGGTAGATTGGGTGCTTGAGATGCCTTGCAAAGTGGACCGCGCTGGTGTGCACCCGCTGCCAGCCGATCCGCTGCCTGATGCATGTTATGAGCTGATTGTGCAAATTAAGCGTTATGAGAAACTTACTGCTGAAGCGGCTGTTACCGGAGACCGGGATCTGCTTCTCCAGGGACTGCTTAATCACCCGCTCGGCCCTGCCGTCGATCAAATCAAACCAGTATTGACCGATCTCCTGGAAACACATAAAGCTTTCCTCCCACAGTTTTGGAGATAAAAAAATCTTATCCACCTAATTTATTAATGCGTGATGCAAAGCAATAGTCGAATCAAATAATGCCTTAAGGGGACTTATCAAAGCAAAGCTCTTGCTGCTTAATCAACTACTTATTTATGCCAAAGTGTACTAGATAGTACTAAATCCATGGTTGTTAAATAGATCGGGCTGTTAAAACAAAACAGACAATGAATTTGACAACTCTGTCTGTTTTGTTGGGGAATCAGGAGGTGCTTTTGATCTTACTTTTTATCCTGTTTTTCCACGAGAGGAACTCCAAAATAATCAAACCGATTATTCCGAGTATGGTAAATACCAACAATGGGACAGACCACCATAGATCGGTGCGCGGTGGCAGCGTCTGCGCTGAGCCCTGCAGGTCCCCGGGAATGGTTGTAGTACCGGGAATGGCTATCAGTTGGGGTGTTGTTTTGGCGGGGGGAAAATACTGATCCGACCTGACGTCTTCGCTGGACTGTATCACAGCAAAATTGTCACCCCGCATTTTACGAGTTAAAGCGGTATTGGTTAGCGCTCCGGTTGCCCAACCAAGACCCTGGCTATTGTTTCCGGCCACTAATAATATGGTTGCATCCTGCTGGCCGGGGGCATGAGAAGTCTCCAGGTATCCAATACTGCGCGCGGGATCCATCTCATAGGATAAACGGGTCTGGGCATCTGTTGTTAACAGCCCGGTAGAGTCAAACGGCAAAGGCAGGGCATTCGCCAGTTGTGCAACTGCTGCGGCTCTTCCCGGCTGACCAACAACGATCATGTTTCCTTCACTGAAATCGAGTGTTTGCCCTGCGGAAAACAGCACTACGTGAGGAAATGTTTCGCCAATCTCCGCTGCACCAAGTTCATATGCTAATAAGCCAGCAGATGTCCAACTGGCCGGGTCGTCCGGAGGTAGTATGAATGTTGTGCTTTCCAGGTCCTGGTGAGTAAATGAGGATGGGAATGCTCCCAAGTCAACTTTTGCTGTATTGATGATCGGTGTTTCTGTGACAGGTAGATGGAGGAACGAATCCGGCAGGATGGTGACATATAAACTTCCCTGACGGGCATCACTACATGCACTGCGAGGGGTAATATCCACTTGCAATTCCAGCCGGTTGACACCAGGTTTGATGGCCGAGGCTGGAATGATCAAACGAACTGTATTGAGATTGGCTGATGTATCGCTCAAGCGAATACTGCCAACCGTAATGCCATTGATGCGTGCCACAATGCCCGACCGTAAATAATCGATCAATTGGGAATGATTCATGGTCAGGTCCAAATAAGCATCTACACCGATGGACTGGCCGGTCGGGATGTTAAACCGGATCTCTTGTTTGCTGGACCCGAATGAATTGAAGGTAAGCGTACCTACCCCCAGGCGGGCGAAGGTTTGATCCTGATCAAATTCCTTTGGCACCAGATCAGCGATGTTACTCACAAAGGCTGTGTCTTCACTATTTGCAGTCACCACTTGTTTCCGGCTCAGGGCGGAGGCCGCCTTTAGCACAGCCTGATCATCTGAGCCCGTTACCAATAACATCACGCGGGAAGGATTCCAGGGAGATGTCGAAAGTTTGAGAATCCCATCACCAGGGTTGGGTGAAGAAGGGATGCTGACTTGGCGGGCAAGGGCAAAGGAGTCAGCCGGGCCGATTAGGATCAAATTCATTTGGGCATACTTTGACTGCGTCAGGTCAGTTTCAGAGATAACCTGAAAGTTGAGTTCGCCGCGGCTTACCCGTCCGAAACTGGTTGCGATCTGGATAACACTTTGCAGTGTAGGTGTTGCTGCGGTATCGGGAACAACAAGAACAAGCGGTGCGGCAAAAGGATTGTTTTGTAAAAAGAACGGACTGGGGTATTCACCGAGATCAAGGGGTACTTTTACTTCTTCGTGCGGCAAGGTGAAGAACGAATCAGGGGAGATCGAAAGACTGGCCGCAATATTCTGGTCGCAGGAAATTGTTGCGTCCCACTCGATTGCCAATTCATTCCCCACATCAAAATTATTTGGAGTCAATGCCTCGGGGGGTATTTGAAGATCCACTGTCCGTGAGCCGCCACCCTGCAGGAATTCCTGGCCAAGCATTAACCCATTTAGGAAAACGGTCAGCTTGCCTGAATTGATGTTCTCCAGGCGGGTGGGCTCCTGGCCAACAACAAAGTTGGAAATGAGCACTGTGGAATTAATATGAAGCACTGCGCCCGGGGTTAGACTCCATTCGGGCGGCAGGTTAAACTGAAATACTGTGTGTGCCAGCGGAGCCTGAAGGAATAATCCCTGCGTTAATCCCAAAGCGGATAGCGAAACCTGATCTTTGGGAGCCTCTGCCGATGGCACAGGCGTTGTCTGAAATAATGGACTGGCCTGCACTGAAAAATTAGAAAGGACAAATGCAGGCAACACTGCAATGAGGATTCCCAGTTTGACAATTTTTTTCACGGCTGTGACTCCTTTGCTTGTGTCTTACTAACTTCAGCGATCTTATTCACAGAAGCACGTGCAATGTCCATCGCCTGTACCAGGTTATCATTCAACTCGGAAATGGTTTCATCCTTCGCTCGGCTGGTCCAACCAACGCAGGGCGCAAGCAAAATGTTTTCGCGTTCGCCGCCCAGGGAGATCGGGTCCTCGAGAATCTGTTTGATGCGCTGCAAGGTGCGCTCGGCACCAACATGGGGTGTATTTGGCATCAGGATGGCAAAAGTGCTTTTGTTCCAACGTCCGACGGAATCATTGCCGCGTAATTGGTTTCCAAAATTCCGGACCACACCATGCAGCATATTAGACAGCACGCTCTCAGGCAGCACGTTCATTAGTTCATCCAATCCTTGCAATTCGAATAAAGCCACTGCCATGGATCCGGCGGGGTTGGAGGTGATCTCCAGTTCAATCAAGCGGCGAAAATGGCGTAATATGTACGCACCAGACTGATTTTCAGACAATGCCCGACGGCGAAGTGCTTCCAGTGGAGCGCGTAGATTTTCACGCACAAAAATAAACACCAATCCGAAGAGTAAACCGATTAAAAGACTGATTAAGCTGTTTTGAAGTGTTCGCGGGGAATACGGTTGAGTGGGTTCGTTTGCCTGATCAAGAAATGCGATATCAAAAACCTGGTAAATGCTCTTTATATAATTGATCCCATTTTGTCCGATATTATTTGCCAGAAAAGCAGTCATGCGTGGATCGGGTCCGGAAACAGAAAGTTCAATGTTGGAGCCCGTTGTCACAACAGCTTCAACCCCGTATGTAGTCATAATGGATGGGGTCAATTCCAATTTCTCCACAGTATCTTTGAAAACCCGTTTGCTATTAAATATCTCCAAGTAGGTCTTGCTAACAGACTCCGTTCCCAGCGTATCCAGGCTCGTGACCACATCCCTGCTGCTGATCAGGCTGGTGTTAGGATAGATCAGGAATGACACGGTTGACCGGTACAAAGGCACCGTACTTAATGAAATTATTAATGAAAAAAACAAGCCAAGCAGGCTGAAAAGAGCTACCCAGCGCCAGCTGGATTGAAAAGTTCTGATGATATTGCGCAGGATCATGATTTTTTCCTCAATGAAAATCCTTGATATTTATGAAAATATTCAATTCGATAACCAAGACTACATTTAATTTCCGGGAAAAGCAATGGGGAAGAGACGCCCCCACGATGCGTTGTTATCCCGATCAACACATGTCTGAAAAGTCACTCGCTTTTCACCGCCGTAGACACGGGTGAACAAGTCTGTCGCTGAGATCGTTTCACCAGTGATTAGATCAACAAAATCGCTCGTGGCGCTTTCAGGGAAAAGAGCCTGATATTCCTCAATGTGGTTGATCACGTATTCTTCCACGCTGCCGTCCCCGTAAATCAATTCCACCGGGTCGCCTTCAGTCAGGTCAAAGAAGAAACGCCCGGCTAGAAAATTATGTGCGATTAATCCGATATTGCCATTTGCAAAAATATAGGCATATAGAAATTGCGTAGCTTCATTGTCATTCCTCGAAACAAAACCGGGATCGAGGGGCTTGCCATTTGAATCCGAAGGCTGCTGGATAACCGGCAAGGCCAGAACATTTTGTACGTAGACTCCGACGATCTCTTCCGGCTTGCCATTCTTAACACTTACAACGAAAGAGTCAAAATCCAAGCCGCTTGTTTCAATTGAAGTAATGATAATTTCAGGGATGGGAGTGGCTGTGGGCGGTTCAGAAGTGGTCCGTTCCGATTGCGTAGGCACAGGCGTGGAGGAAGGTGGAAGCGCTTCAAGTGCTGAGTTGGGTTGGGTTAACCCTAAATTCTGCACCGGTTGAACAGGAGGCGGCACCGGAGCGGGGCTGGGGGAGGAACATGCACCAATCTGAAGAAAGGAACACCAAATAACCGCCAGAAAAAACAGGCGCGATTTATTGGACCCGATATGTCTCGATTGAAATAAAATCCTGATACAAGCAAGCATGCTTCACAGTTCTTGATTTATATTATATCCACAATTTTCGTTGTGGCCTGAAAGCTGAGGAAAGGAATGTTGATCGGCAAAATATCAGGTAAAGTTGTTTTAACTCAAACGATTTCATCGAGATGTTCCAATAGGAAACGAAGATAATTTTAAAGTGATTTGCCAAATTCCTTTGCGTATATTGCAAGGGAAAATCTGGCATGGTGGAAAAAAATGGTTGGACTGAGAACTTCCTCACATCATTTGATGATCATTTGTGTTGTTGCTTGGGTCATAATTTGAGAAAATTTCCGCGATGGTTGCCTTTTGGGAATCGGTCAAATAGGTTCTCCTTTGAAGGATGAAGGGTAATAAGATAATACTTTAATCGATTCTTCGTATAACAATTATAGATTTCTGCGGAGTTCAGCGAGTAAGGTGTAAAAATTGGCACTTTACGATAAGTTAATTTTTATCCCACATTTAGTTTTTTTTTGTTTCACGCCATTCGTTTCAGTGAGATATGAAGAACGGTAAGCGATTTTTGTTACACCTATCGCAGACGGGGAGTACGTTTTTCATATCTAAGTGCTTAACGAAATTTATCCACCTTACTCTAACCGAAAAACCGCTGCTAAGATTAGGGAGAGTAGAAATTTGCGCATAGGCTAACGCAGACTGTATTCTAAATAATCTCTAACTTCAATCTTTTTACAGGATTGCCATTTTCAAGAAACCATTAAACACAACCCTGGGCAACAAACACTTAGCATTATTCCATGTGGCAAGGAAAAGATTTAGACAAAAGGGAAAACATAGGTCCATCCGCGTTGTCTTCAGGCCCACATAAAGTGATTTGTTTGAACTGTGATACAGGGCAAAAGTTGTCGTTGGTGCGCATGAACCTTTAAGAATATTTTGAAGTACAAACCATGGAGGCGATTTGAGATAATGTCAGGGAAGGAGAGGCACCTTTTGAGTCGGATTTATCATCATCAAAATTTTTAAATCCCATGCTATTTTACTGCCCATCCTACAGATCATTTCCTGAATAGGATTGGTTGAACGACTTATTGCACAGAGGGAAATCTGGCACGATATTTTTAAGCAAGGCAAACGACAGCGCGGGCCAATTGACGAAGGATGGATCTTTCACCTTTACGCGATACAGTTTGCCGTCATCGTCAACCATCACCCAATGGATAATAGCGCCACGCCATCCTTCGACGATGCCGAATGCGGGAGTCCACGCCGGGAGATTTCCAACCGGCGCGACTAATTCGCCCGCTGGGAGATCTGTTAACGCCTGTTTGATGAGATTGACCGATTCGTGCGCTTCATCCACCCGAATTTGAGCGCGGGCACGCACATCCCCGGACTGCGAGGCAGCAACTTTTATGTTAAGCAAAGGGTACGCCGCAAATGGATGATCACGCCGGGCATCAATATCAATTCCAGAAGCCCGAGCCACGAAACCCAATACGCCATGGTCAATGGCTGTTTTAGTCGTGAGGTAGCCTGTGCCGTCGAGACGATCAGCAAGCATGGTGTTATTTAAACTGATTTCTACAATTTCATTGAAGTCGAAAATAAGGGAATCAAGTTCAGCGGCGAGACTCTGGCCTGAATCTTTTGAAGGATCCAAGTCAGCAGGAAGATCATAACGGACTCCACCAAGGATGATCCCGCCGCGAAGGAGTCGGTTGCCTGTCAACCGTTTGTTTAAGCGGAGCAACCTTTCGCGGATGCGAAAGCAATGAGAATGCGCAACGGCAAAACCTGTGTCGTTGCAGATCGCGCCAAAATCTGCGACGTGATTATAAAGCCTCTCCATTTCCAGCAGGATCACGCGCAAATATCCAGCGCGAGGTGGCACCTGGCAGCCTGCCAATGACTCAACGGCTTGACAATATGCCAAAGAATGTCCGATCGTTGTGTCACCGGAGATGCGCTCGGCAAGTTCCACACCATTCGCAGGTGTACGTCCTTCAAAGAGTTTTTCCGTACCTTTATGCGTGAAATACAAGCGGATCTTCAAATCGATTACCGTTTCCCCAACCACGCTAAAGCGGAAGTGTCCCGGTTCGATGATACCTGCATGGACAGGCCCCACTGGAATTTCATAAACTCCCTCGCCTCCGGTGGTCATGAACTCAAACGGAGTGCCATCGTCCTCAAAATTTTCAGGCGGAATGGAATCCTTGCGAAGTGGAAAATAATCTTTTGGCCAGAAAGCGTGGCTGACCAGCGGTCGAGTATCAGGATGGTCACTGGCTTCAATGCCGAACAGGTCATGGATTTCCCGCTCAAAGCGCGAGGCGGGATAATAAAATGTTGCCATTGAATCTATGGTTGGATCTTCATGAGATAAAATTTTGGTGGCGTGGGCGTACCAATTCTCCCTGTCATTGACGAAGAGATAATGAATCTCAAATACACCTTTTTCGGCCCGCCGGTCATTTGCGACCATTAACTGTAGTTTAGATCCAAATTCAGCATGTAGAAGCTTTGCCAGCGGAATTGCGTCACCAGGGGAAATTTGGAAGTGCAATTCGTTTCCGCGCAGAGTGTGAAAATTACTAATGCGTTCCTGGAAATTTTCCTTTAGTGCAGATTGGAGTAAATTAAATTTTGTCATAGCGAAACACCCTTTAGGGTTTTGATAATATCCCGACACTTTGATTGATCAATGTTGCCAGTGGACCAGGGAGAGTCAATCCAAGTGTGGTTAATACAACCACATTAAGGAATAGCAATGCTATGCGCCAGGAAAAGCGTTCTGTTGGGCGTTCTGCATTGATTTCCTCTGCTGAGGGTTCTCCATATAACATGGTATTGAGATGAATAATGAAGGATACAAAAACAATCGCAAGCAAAGCCAGAGTCGCGCCCATCAGCAGGGGGTGATGGAGTGCAAATCCTGCACGGAACAGAGCAAACTCGGTGATGAAAATGCCGCCCGGCGGCAATCCGATCATCGTCATCAGCCCAAATGCAAACAACGCACCTGTCCATGGCATGGTTTTTAGCAAACCGCGTGTTTTCGCGATCTGCGGCGATCGGTATTTGTGTTCAATGTTATCCACGAGGAAGAAAATCAATGATTTGCCAGCTGTGTGGTTGACAAGGTGCAGCAGCGCGGCAAACGTGCCAAGTGGTCCAAGCGCGAATCCGAGACACATCAATCCCGTGTGCTCAATGCTGGAATAGGCAAACATACGTTTGTAATCCGTCGCCAGTACAATGCTGAAGGCTGCAATGATCAACGAGAGCAGTCCAAGCGCTTTGAATAGATCGTCAGTGAATCCATTGCCAAGAGCGGCATCCGTAACCGCTTTCCAGCGTAAAAGCGCATACATTGCCACCGCAAATAAACTTGAAGACATGAGCGCAGTTAAAGGCGCGGGGGATTCGCCATAGGCATCAGGTTTCCAGGTGTGCATCGGGGCGATACCCGCCTTCGTTCCAAAGCCTACGAGGAGGAACACGAACGCGATTCTCATCACATCCGGGTGCAGGGCGGGTGCAAACCTGATCAGCACATTCCAGTTGAGGGCGTTTTCAGCGCGTCCTGCAAGTGAGACGAAATCAAAATAGCCCAATACAGTCCCTGTGAACGCCAGCGCGATGCCCACCGAGCAGAGCAGGATGTATTTCCACGAAGCTTCAATCGAGGCCTTGTTAAGTTTGAGCGGAATGATAAAAGCAGAAAAGACTGTGGTTGCTTCAATTGTGATCCACATCACCCCGACGTTGTTTGTAGAGACTGCCATCAGCATGGCGGCAATGAAGAGGTTGATGAAGATGTGATAACGCCGTAATTGATTGGGACCGTAAGCCAAATCGCCCCAGTGCGGATTTGTGACCGCCCGCCCAAGGCCAGGGCTAAGGAACAAAGCCAGCGTGCCGACGACAGTCACGCACAGAATTACAAGGGCGGAAAGGCTGTCGACGCGCATCACCTCTTCAAGGTTGAGCCATTCAAATTTTATTCCCCAGGTTGGGATTTTCCCGTTTACGACCTGTGCCGCCATGATGAATGATGCGCTGAGCGAAATGAGGGAAATAAAACCGCCGATCCAGCCGACGAAGGCGCGGTAGGGCCGGATGAGGGTGGCCAGCAGGGCAGTAAGTAAAGGAGGGAATATCAGGAAGAAAAATATCATGGGAGTCTCTTAATGTTTGAGTTCGTTCATCTGATCCACGTCAATGGACTCAAATGTAGTATGAATGTGATAAACGAAGACCTGCATAACAAGGAATCCCATTAATACATCCAGAAAAACACCCAGTTCAACGATGATGGGAATACCATAGGTGCCAAGCACAGCCAGCAGAGCGATTCCGTTTTCCATCACCAGAAAGCCAACAATTTGAGTCATCGCTTTTTTACGTGTAATGATGACCAGCAACCCGACGAAAATGAGCCCCATGGCCAACGGCATGCCGCCGCGCGTGGGTAAATCACTGACCAATACCAACGGACGGGTGACGGCATAAGCCAGCAGGACAAGCAATCCTGACAGAATGAGCGAGGAAGCGACGTTTATGTAGGGCTGTAATTCACGGTGGTCACCAAATTGTTTTTCCATGCGATTTAGGAAATATGGGATGGCGATCACTTTGAGGAGGAACAGGACTACTGCCACAATGTACAATTCAATGTCCTTGCCAAAGTAGCCAACGATAACGAACATGATGGTCAGGACCGCAGACTGCCATTTGAAGGCGTCTGTATAGGCACGGAGGCTTTTGCGCCAAAGCAGCATAATGCCAAATAAGAGGATGATGCTGGAACCCAGGGTCGAGAGTTGAGAGAACAGGGAATCATTCATTATTAATCTACTTCAAAAGGAAGGATGATGTGACGGCAAGTAAAGCCAGTACAAAAGACAGGCCCAAAAGTTCAGGCACGCGGAACAGGCGTAATTTTGCAATGCGCGTTTCAACGATGGCAAGCGCCAATCCCAGTACAATGAATTTGAGAATCAAGGTAAGCAGGGCAATCCCCAGTGCGGCGGGCGTGAGGACTGTTGCCAGGCCCCAGGGGATGAACAGATTTGCCAGCAGGGTAAAGAAGATGGTCAACTTCAGCCAGGAAGCCCATTCGATCAGTGCGAGATAGCGGCCTGAATATTCGAGGATCATCGCTTCGTGGATCATGGTCAACTCCAGGTGGGTGGAGGGATTGTCGACGGGCAGGCGACCTGTTTCTGCCAGCGAGACGATGAATAGCGCGGCGAATGCAAGCAGATGTCCGGGGCTGAGTGCTGACCCGGGATTGGCGAGGGTCACGATCACAATATGCCCGAGATTGGTGGATCCTGCGCCAAGAGCCAACCCAAAAATGGCAAGAGTTATTGTTGGCTCGGCAAGAGCAGCGACGGTCATTTCGCGGCTTGATCCCATACCGCCGAAGGCAGATCCAGGGTCGAGGCCTGCCAGCGCGAGGAAAAAAGTCCCCAGCAGGAGCAGGTACACCACCACCATCAAATCGCCCACGTTATCGAAGGGTAAAGGTACGGCAATGATCGGTATTAGAAACGTCACCGCCAGTGCGCTCCCAAAAACAATGTAAGGCGCAACGCGGAATAACCATGAGGCGTTATTTGAAATGACCACCTCTTTACCGAATAATTTTTTAAGCTCAAAGTATGGCAGCCAGATTGGCGCACCGCGCCGATTTTGCAGTCTGGCTTTCACCCAACGCACAAAACCTACCAGGCCGGGTGCCAGCAGGAGAGCGAGCAATGCCTGACCAAATTCCAAAAAATACCCCGTCATTGAAAGGCCTCCATCATAACCATCTTGCAATCAAAAGCAAAATGATCAAAATAATTGTGACAAATGTCAGATATAGATGCAGTGAACCTGATTGCAGCTTCCGCACCTGGCGCGCAGTGAAGTGAATCAGTCTTAAAAAAGGATCATACAGCCAGCGTTCAAAGAGCGGTGTGATCCCGCTTTTATACTCGATGGATTGTATAAAATACTTTGATTCAGGGTGAAAATCCACATTCAGTTCTTTGGTTGGCTGGTAGAGCTCTGCAAAGACGCGGCGCAGCGGTTCGGCAAAAGAGGTGGCGGTGTATTCCATGCGTGAAGTTTGTCCGATGCGGCCACAGCCCCATGTATCGCTGACTCGCAGCTTCTGGTTGACATTCAAAAATTTCATCACGATCAAAATTAGCGCGAATAAAATTAGCAGTCCAACCATGACCAAGGGCGGGGATATTTGACCAAAGGCGGATGGAGTCTGTAGGGAAAGGTTAAAAGTGAAAGTAGTGCGTGTGTCCGGCAGGCCGCCGAGCCCGTTCAGGACTCCGCCGATCATTGGCACGACAACGAAAGGCCCAAGCCCCAGGCCGATACATGCCAAAGCCAGAATCCCCATGCCGATTTTCATCGAGAGAGGTGACTCGTGCGCCTGCTCCGCTTCTTGTGAGCGCGGCAACGCTAAAAAAGTGATTCCAAAGGCTTTGACGAAACACGCTGCAGCCAATCCGCTGGTGAGCGCCAGCATTCCCACAGCTATCGGCATAATTATTGCAACTTCAGGTGTGGGAATGTTAAATCCACCGAGCAAAGCCTGAAAAACAAGCCATTCGGATGTAAATCCATTGAGTGGCGGTAGGGCGGAAATGGCGACAGAGCCAATCAGGAAGAAAAGGGCTGTCCAGGGCATTTTCTTGATCAAGCCGCCCATCTCTTCCATATTACGGGTATGAGTGGCGTGTAAAACCGAACCCGCACTGAGAAAGAGTAACCCCTTGAAACTTGTGTGATTGATGGTGTGATACAGCCCGCCAATAAAACCAAGCGCAGCGAGGGTCATCAAGCCAAAACTCTTAAGGATCAAACCTGCACCGATGCCGATCAGAATAATGCCGATGTTTTCGACCGAATGATACGCCAGCAAGCGTTTGAGGTCATGTTCCATCAGCGCGTACAAGACACCCAGTAAAGCGGATGTTGCGCCAACCCCTAGCACAATACCTCCCCACCAAGCAGGACCTCCACCAAGCAAATCGAGCATAATACGCAGGATGCCATAGATGCCCATCTTGATCACCACACCTGACATCACCGCAGAGATGTGGCTTGGCGCAACAGGATGTGCCATTGGCAGCCAAATATGCAATGGCACGATACCCGCCTTCGTGCCGAAACCGAATAATGCCAGCAGGAAAATCGCATCGCGGGTCAGAGGGGAAAGAAAAATTGAATTGGAGCGCATGTTTGCAAAGGAAGCAGATAACTCACCATTAGACAGTAGGAAGAACATTGCCATTATTGCAGCGAATCCTGCATGCGTCATAGCAATATACCAATTTGCAGCCCGAACTGTATCTGGTTGATCCCTTTCCGTTAATACCAGCCAATACGCGGAGAGTGACATGATTTCCCACATGATCAGAAATGTGAGCGCGTTGTTAGCCATTACCTGTAAGGCGAGGGAGAGCAACAAAATATTAAGCATTGCGCCCATCATCCGTAAAGAGTAACGTCCTTCATAGGCTTTCGAATATCCGAAACCATAAATTGCTGCTGCGACACCGACCAGGCCTATTACAATCAGGAAAATAGAGCTGAGTCCGTCGAGGCACAGGGAAAAACCTGTCAAAGGAAGAAAAAAGGAATTCGATAAAGGGGGCAAGTGGCCTGAAGTAAGAGATGTAACTCCCAATATGAATCCCGATCCTGCTCCGATGACGGCTCCAACCGCAGGAAAACCTCGAGCGGGAATTCCGTGCCCGAAGAGCAACGCACCGAGCACGCCCATGGCATAACCAAAAATCATGAGCTGAAAAAGGATGGTCATCGGATTAAGAATTATTTCCCCGTCCATAACATTGCGCTGACTAATAATACGCTAAGAATTATGAACAGATAGGCAATGTAGCCGTGCAGAGAACCCGATTGAAGCTGGCGTACGCGATGACTCCATTCACGGATTTTGTTCAATATTGGGTCGTAAATAAATTCTTCAAACCATGGCCGGATATCACTTTTGTATTCAATGGATTGGACAAAATATTTTGACTCAGGATGAAAGTCAATCGTCACATCTTTGGTCGGACGGTATATTTCAGCAAAGACCCGCAATAAGGGTTCGGCAAAGGACGTGGCGGTATATTCCATACGTGGAGTCTGTCCAACACGACCGCACCCCCAAGTGTCACTGATCCGCAGCTTTTGGTTGACTTGCAATATTTTCATCACAAGAGGAATCAGCACGAATAGAACCAACAGCCCGAGCATGACGAATGAAGATGACATTTGACCAAAGGCAGTTGGAGTCCGCAGCGAACCGTTGAAGATGAATTCGGCACGTGTATCTGGCAACCTGCCGATGCCGGTTATTGCCCCACCGATGATTGGAACAAAAACAAAAGGTCCGAGGCCCAGTCCGATACATGCCAATGCGAGAATTCCCATTCCGATTTTCATTGAGAGCGGAGATTCATGTGCATGAGCGGAGGCTTGAGAACGGGGCAGGGCGAGGAAGGTAATTCCGAAGGCCTTGACAAAACCAGCTGCGGCAAGCCCACTCGTGAGCGCCAACATGCCGACAGCCATTGGAAGAATGATACTGATGCCAGGCGCAGCGATTGTAAAACCGCCTAGCAGGGACTGGAAGATAATCCATTCTGATATAAATCCATTCAATGGCGGCAGTGCAGAAATTGATGCGGCGCCAACTAAAAAGAAGAGTGCAGTCCATGGCATTCTTTTTATCAAACCGCCCATCTCTTCCATATTGCGGGTGCGGGTGGCATGCAGGACTGAACCCGCGCCAAGAAACAATAATCCCTTGAAACTGGCGTGATTTAGGGCGTGATACAAGCCACCGATGAAGCCCAGGGCGGCAAGGGCCATTAAGCCATAACTTTGGAAAATGAAACCCGCACCAATGCCGATTAGAATAATGCCAATATTTTCAACGCTGGAATACGCTAATAATTTTTTCAAATCCGTTTGCATGAGGGCATACAATATTCCCAGAATCGCGGAAATCGCACCAACTCCAAGAATAAGCCCACCCCACCAAGCAGGGCCTCCACCGAGCAGGTCCAGCCCGACACGTATAATGCCATATACTCCCATCTTGATCATTACCCCCGACATCAGCGCGGAGACGTGACTCGGTGCAGCAGGGTGGGCAATCGGCAACCAGACATGAAGCGGCACAATGCCTGCTTTCGAGCCGAATCCGAGAAAAGCCAGAAGGAACACAAGACTGCGGGTCAGTGCTGACAGTGATCCTGAATCCGCGCGCAAATCGGGGAATGCACCTGAACCGCCGTTCATCATCAGTATGAACGCGCTGACTAAAAACGCAAGACCCAGATGTGTCATAGCGAAGTACCAAACTCCTGCCTGGACGACGCTTTCCTCCCTGGCTTCCGTCATCACAAGAAAATACGATGTAAGGGACATGCCTTCCCACATCAATAGAAAGGTTAGGATGTTTTCCGCAAAGGTTACCAGGCTCATGGTTAGCAGGAACAGGTTGAGCGCGATGCCAAGCATTCGCAGGGATGCACTGCCATCTTCATACGCTTCCGAGTATCCTGCGCCATAGATCACAGAGGGAACAGCACCCAGACCGATCAACACAAGAAAAAATGCACCGAGTGGATCAAGCCGCAGCGCGAATCCGCCCGCAATTGGCAGAAGGTTGGGGATGGACAGGACGAATGGGACATTAGATAGGAGGACCTTGAGACCGAGAACGAATCCCGCACACGCTCCGATGGCTGCCGAAAGTGCGACTAGCCCGCGGCCGATATTTCCTCTGCCCCCTGATAGCGAAGTGAGTACGCCAACAAAGTAAGCGGAGATCATGATGAGAAAGAGAGTTAGCATAATTAAATCAGATTGTTGGGTTTATTTTTTGGGCATTCGGTCTAACGCGGCCAGTATGCCGCGTAAAATATCTGCGGGTTCGGGCGGACAGCCATGGATAAACACGTCCACGGGGATGACTTTGTCTACACTTCCGGTTACGGCATAGCTTCCTTTGAATACACCGCAGGTCTGGGCGCAGTCACCGACGGCAACCACAAGTTTCGGGTCTGGTGTGGCTTCGTAGGTCTTGCGGAGTGGTATTTCCATATTGCGAGTGACAGGCCCTGTTACCAGAAGCATATCTGCATGACGGGGAGATGCAACAAAGTGAATCCCGAACCGTTCACTGTCATATACCGGGCTGCTCAACGCGGAAATCTCTATTTCACAACCGTTGCACGATCCAGGGTCAACTTCGCGGATGGCAAGTGCGCGTCCGAGCAGGCGTTTGGATTTTTCGTCCACTTGGTGTACTAATTCCACAAGATCGCCATCGCCAGGTCCAAGTGGTTCGGTGACAAGCCCGGTTTTGAAAATTTTTTGAAAGAGAGCAGGCATAAGTTCATTCCTTGTAATAAAATAAAACATGATAAATGAAATCGTTCATTAATCGGATCAGATTTCAAGATTGTGCAAACGAAATTTTCTATAATGAAGGCTGACTTTGGTTTAATCCCAATGAGTTGTGCCAGCATTAATTCTAGATATTCCCCGAATTTTCGTCTTCAAGTTGTTCAAGAGTTGAGCGGGCATTGACCAGATGGTTATTGAATATCCTTCTCGCAACCTCAAGTAATTCCAGAACTTCCGGATCCCGAACCCGGTAGAAAACGGTCGTTCCAGATTTTCGGCTATCAACAATGTTCTTGTTACGTAAGACAGACAGGTGTTGAGAGACGCTGGAAGATTCAATTCCCAACTGATCCTGTAATTCGGTAACGCTCAACTCATTGGTACGGATCAGTTCCAATATTTTTATTCGCGCAGGGTGGGATAAAGCCTTAAAGAATTCAGCCTTGAAATTTCGGAGCGGGTCTTGCATGAATAGAATTCCTTAAATAGAATATGATATTGCTTCAAATGTTATTATCTTACAATATTTGAATATTATATCCAAATATCCTTGTTCGTCAAGCAATCATGCCGGGAAGTCTTTCCCTATGAGTTGGTTTGCCCCAGGGATATAAACCAATATCATTACAGGAATCAACACTTGGAACAGACTTTACAATTGTAAGAGTGGTTTGTTGAGGGGATATACCCGCGGGTAAATGAGCAAAAACCCTGATAAGGGTAATATTTTATTTTACATGAGAGAAAAGGATTTCTTTTGACCCCAGCATTATTATTGTTTTTTACCGAATGTTCTGCAAAGCTCCCGGCTTTAGGCGTGGAGATGTAAGGAA
>CAYLOW010000028.1:0-22448 GCA_964385315.1 uncultured Anaerolinea sp. | reverse complement strand
TCGGGAACCCAGAAAGACTATTATGCGATTGCTCAGCAGATATACTGAACACCAGCGCGAACTCACCACCCAGATGGTTACCCCCACTATCCTCTGTATGTAATGTTTAGACTGTCAGGGGGTTCAAGAACGTTATTTCAAAATTGGCGAAGGTATAGCATCATGTTACTATGGGTTTAATCCGGAAATCACACTCAACCGATAACTCTTACAGTTGAACGACTATGCGCAAAAGTTGTTTTTTCAAGTGTTACCTCGTAAGCGATAAAAGTCAGATCGTTTGAGTGGCTTGCGGCAGGTTCATGGTTTTTTTCTTCCCTTCACGGAGGTACAACCACCTTATTTTTACCCTTGTCATGTTGGTTGTATTTGTACCCCTTTAAGAAAGGGGGGTACAAGTACAACAACCAGCCAATGACAAAATACAGGCACAATACAACCGGGTACAAGATACAACTTCACAGGTAAAAGCGGTTTGCCAGTCTTTATTTGACAGGCATATAAAGGCCTCATTTCTGTGATGCGTGTAGTAAAATCTTGAATTTTGTCAGGTTAGAAACGTCATTCCTCCGGGTCGTCACTGATCATAAAACACTCTTGCCCCACTTCCGGTGGGGCACGCAAGAACTTGCTGTCATTTGTTGACTGCTCCCGAAATTTCCCAATATGAATATCCTGACAAAAACGTTAAAGTTTGTAACAAATTAAGCAAGTACGGGTAAAATATAAACCGTCACATTTTCCCCGCCGCGATTCGGCGGGTACCTTAACCCCAAGGAGTAAATCCCATGTATCATACAATCATCATTGTCGGCAATGTAGGCAAAGACCCTGAAATGCGCTACACGCCATCAGGCCAGGCTGTCACCTCTTTTTCTGTTGCAACAAATCGTAAGTATACAGGCGGGAATGGAGAGCAGGTTGAAGAGACCATTTGGTTCCGCGTTTCAACCTGGGGCAAAACTGCAGAAACCTGCAATCAATATGTCAAAAAAGGATCCAAAGTGCTGGTTGAAGGGCGCCTCACTCCTGATAAAGCCACGGGCGGTCCGCGCATTTGGAAAAAACAGGATGGAACTCCCGCCGCTTCGTTTGAAATTACAGCTTCCACTGTGCGTTTTCTTTCCCGCGGCGAGGCTGGTGACAGCGGCCTTGCCTCAGGTCCCGGCGATTTGGCTGAAACTCCTTCCGAGGACGACATTCCCTTTTAACCAAACGGGGAATGCCGATCTATTTGGATAAACTATTATGGACGCTCCTTCCATGCCCACTCCCTCCACACCCCCCAAGCCCGCGGGGCCTGTCCTTGAACTTCCTGCCGAGCTTGAAACCGTGTACGCCAACCTGGCGCGCATTGCCCACTCCCCGGCGGATATTGTCCTCGATTTCGCCCACCTGCTGCCCGGCGAATCACGCGCGAAGGTCCGTTCGCGGGTGGTGATGACCCCGCTCAGCGCAAAATTATTGATCAAAGCCCTTGTTGAAAATCTTGCGCGCTATGAAACCGCCTTTGGCGAAATACATCTGCCAACCAACAACTCGCTGGCTGACAACCTCTTTCGCCCCTTTCAACAACCGCCTGAAGACCCCAAGGGTACGAAAGGTGCTTAACCGGACTTTGTCCATTTGAACATTTAAAAAAGCAGGGTCAGCCAGGCAGACACTCGATCTGAGAAAGCCAACACTGACCCTGCATGTTTTTTGCCCACGATTTCCCATTCCCGATCATTTATTGGAAGGCCACATGCATAAACTCGAACAGATCACAGACCGCATACGAAAGACCTTCGACGCGCGCACAGCGGCGCGCGACCTGGCTCTTGCGCAGGCCCGTCAGCTAACACGCTCGTGTTCGCTGGCCATTCGCGCTGTGCATCGTGAAGAAGCCGATACCATGAACGCGCACCTGCAGGATGCGCGTCAACTGGCCGATACCCTGCGCAGCTCCCTGGCGTCCTATCCTGATCTTTTTTACGCGGGATACACACAGGATGCGTTGAAGGAATTTGTGGAAGCGAACGTCACCTGCGCCTTGATCCGCAACGAACCGCTTCAGACTCCCGAGGAGTTGATCGTTGAACCCTCGACCTATCTCAACGGGCTGGCTGAAGTCGTTGGGGAATTGCGCCGCCGCAGTCTGGATATCCTGCGTCATGGCTATTCCCCTGAAGTGGAACGCCTGCTGGGCATCATGGATGACATCTATTCCATCATGGTCACCATGGATTATCCCGACGCCATCACCAACGGCCTGCGCCGTCAGACCGACCTGGCGCGCGGCATCATCGAAAAGACGCGGGGCGATATCACCTTCAGCCTGCGCGGAGAGCACCTCACCCAGGCAATCAGCCGCCTGAGCGGCCAATTAAATGGTGACCGGGAAGGAAAGGCATAACCATGGCAAAAGGCGGTCGTCGTTATCCGCTTGTGGTCTATACCCACATGGTCAATCGCTGGTGGCCCGCGATCCTTACCCTGGGTCTTGCCTTGCTTGCCTTATCCTGGGCGCTGCGAAGTTGGGGATTTGAAGACTGGCGCTGGCTTGCGTTCAGCAGCCTAGGCGGGTTGTGTGTATTTCTTGGGTTTTTACTGCTCCTCATGCGAAAAAGCGCATATGTACAGCCGTTTAAGGATCACCTGCGTCTGGCGACCCCGTTCCTGCGCCTGAATATTTCATACAAAAGATTTCTGCGCGCAACATCCGCCAATATGGGCGTCCTGTTCCCGCCGCAAAGTGTTTCAAGCTGGCGGGCGGAGATCATCGGACCTCTGGCAAAAATGACCGCGCTTGTGATCGAATTGAACGGGTACCCCATGTCCCAATCTTCTCTGCGAATGTTCCTGTCACCACTCTTTTTTAAAGACAGGACCCCGCATTTTGTTATTCTGGTCGACGATTGGATGAAGTTCAGTAATGAATTGGAAAGCATGCGGTCAGGGCCTGACCCTTCCGGGCAGCAGGTAAAACACGGCAGTTCGATCCTTTCCCGCCTGCCGAACAGGGATAAATGAATATTTATTTTGCATGCTCCATCACCGGCGGACGCGAGTTTGAAGACGCGTATCAACAGATCGTTGCCGCGCTCAAGGCAGACGGCCATGAGATCCCCACCTCGCACCTGACGCGGTCTGATGTGATGGATAATGAACGCGAGCTCATGCCCCAGGATGTGTATGAACGTGATACGGACTGGATAAAAAATTGCGACGCATTGATCGCGGAAGTCAGCGCGCCATCACATGGGGTGGGATATGAAATTGGTTTTGCCTTGAATATCAGGAAACCCGTGCTGTGTCTTTATCAGCATGACCGCAGGGTGTCAAAAATGATCAGTGGAAACAAGGACCCCTTGCTCCGTTTATTGCCGTACGGTACTGTACAAGAGGCAATTTCACAGGCGCAAGACTTTCTTAAATGTCAAAAATGATTGTGAAGATTATCACAACTATTTCGTGACATTTATCGGTGTGAGAAATAATCAACTTGGTATATTATTGACGTCGGAGACAAAACAGACACCTCCTCCTGTCTCCTCCTTTGGCGAAAGTTGCCGCTGAGTTCTCCCTCAGCGGCAACGTCTTTAAGTACCCATCCATCCGGATGCAGTTATTGGCAGGCATGGTTTTTGGCTTAGTTTTCATCCTGGGAGGGAAGCAGCACGATAAAAGCCGAGCCCTTCCCGACAATAGATTCCACCCATACCCTGCCCTGGTGACTTTCCACAATGGATTTGACGATCGCCAGACCCAAACCAGAGCCATCCTCCCTGCCAACGACATTTGAGGCGCGGTAGAATTTCTCGAACACGCGGGCCTGTTCATCAGGCGGAATCCCCATTCCGGTATCTGCCACCCGGAGAACGATCTCCTCGCTCTGCATGGACATACTCACATAGACCCTGCCCTCCGCGGGCGTATATTTGATCGCATTCCCGATCAGGTTATCAAGCATCTGGCGAATACGAATGGGATTCGCGCGCAGCGGTTTTAAATTCAGGGAAATTTCCACACTTAGTTTTATATTTTTTTTCTTTATCTGGTTTTCAAACAGATCCAGTGAATATTTCAAAACATTTTCAAGATGCACAACCTCGCGGCGTGTATCAAAACCAGCGTCAAGCCGGCCGAGATCCAGCAGGTCATTGACCAGTGTGGTCATATGTTGAATGCTGCCCTGCAATCGGCGCAGGAATTCCTGCTGATTTGGATTCAGTGTGCCGGTGCGATGGATCAGTTCTGTGTAACCAAGGATCGCCGTCAGGGGGGAGCGCAGGTCGTGTGAAACCGTGTGAATAAAATCGCTCTTCAGGCGGTCAAGTTCCTTGAGATAGGAAATATCCTGCATGGTGACGGCCGAGCCAATTTTGGGAATGGGCGTATATTGCGCGTTATAAACACGCCCGTCATCAAAATTGATCTCATGATATTTCAAGGGGCCGTCGTTTGCGCGGGCCATTAAAGCGTTCAAATCATCATTCGGGATCGCGCTTGCAAGCGGTTTGCCAACCAGGCTGCCATCTTTAAGGTTGAAAATATTATGCACAGCGCGATTTGCCAGCAGGATATTTTGATTTCTGTCCATCACGATCACACCATCCTGAATGTTCGTGATGACCACTTCCAGCTTTTGCCGCTCAGATTCAGAGAGCTCCGCTTTTTCAGCAAGCGATGAGGTGGTGCGTTTGACCTCACGCCGCAGCCAATCGCCCAGTTTCCTGGCCCGCGCAAGGCTTCTTTGAACTTCGCCAACAATATCTGATATTACAAGCGGGGGGGTAAGATAGCCGCTTAACCCCATTTTGAGCACGGATTTGGCAAGGTCGTTCGTATCCCTGTCTGCATATAAAAGGATCGGCAGGGTGGGGAACCGCTCCAGCACTTCCTGTGAGACGGAAATGCCTTCCTGTCCGTCAAATTTCTCACCAATGATCATCAAAGCCGGGATGACATCCTGGGTTGATTTATTTAACCCTGCAAGGTCATGCGCAACAGTCACACCAAAACCCGCCGCAGACAAGGCGCGTTGCATTAGATCCAAAATCGCGGATGGATCCAATGCCAGTAAAATCAGGTCCTGTTTTGCCATAAGCTCGACCTTGTCATTTCCTTGTTATTGGGCTGGAGCATTATCCTGGTCGGAGGAACGCGCAAGCCTTTGCAGGGCAGCCTGAACTGATTCAAGCGCCTGTCGTTGTTCGGGGGGTAACTTGCCGAGTGTTTCTGCCAATATAAGATCAAGCGGATAGCCTGCCGCCTGTAATTCACTGCGAATTGTGGCGCGTAATGCCTCAAGCGTGGCATGATGATATTTTTCCCCTGTGCGCGCAGTCTCTGCGGTTTTTTCCATCGCCTGGAACAAACGCGCATTTACCAGGGAGATGGATGCAAAATCCGCCATGGCCTCCAAAAGGGTTTGCGTATCGCGCGTGATCTCCCTGTCGATCTTACGGACAACAAGCAGCAACCCGATCACTTCATTTTGGACCTTGATCGGGATCACGGCCAGGGACCTGCCTAGGGAGGAAACCTTTAATTTTTGCAATGGAACGCCGCTGATGACCAGGCTCTCACCCGACAACGCCACCAGCGAACTGATGCCGTCATCCATTTGCTGATTCATTTTCCTGGCCCATGAGTCGGGCAGGTTGCGCTGTGCACGGAGCAAAAAGGCCTTGCTGCGCTCGTCACGCAGCAGCACCCAGCACATATCCGCTTCCGCCAACTGCTGGGCGCTTTCCAGGATCATATTAAATAAAATCCGCTGGTCGGTAACTGAAACTACCGCCTTTGCTGTGGAAAGGATGGTGGTCAGGTCGCGTAATTTACGCTGCAATTCCCCGTTCATTTCCTTCAGCTGGCGGTCCAGTTTTTGGCGCTCACGCGTCTCCTGGGTCTGACGCAAAGCGCGTTCCACAATGGCGACCACTTCCGCGTCCCGCACAGGCCAGAAAATGACATCGGATGCGCCAAGCCGGAAGGCTTGAATGGCGTCGGGTTCCTGGCCTTTTTCAGCGATCACGATGATGGGGATGGTTACGCCCTGCGCACTTAACGCGGTGATCATGTCTTTCCCGCTTAGACCGGGAAAATTCAAATTGACAAGGATTAAACTGGGGGGGGATTGAATCGCAAACTTGATCGCAGAAGCTGCATCGCCGACCACTTTCACCTGATAACCAAGCGGCTGTAACGATTGTCTTCCGATCAAATCGGCTATATCTGGATCACTCTCAGCAATTAGAATTTGTTCCCCAAACGGCATGTTTTTTTCCTTTTTGCGATTCTATCACCTTTTCGAGTACAATCATTTTCATGAATTTTGTGGAATTTGACGTTGCGGTGGTCATTCCTGCCTACGGCGTGGAGCGCGATATTCAATCTGTCCTGGGCGGACTGCCGGACTTCATAAAGCATATTATCGTCGTAAATGATGCCTCCCCTGATTCAAGCGCGGAGCTTGTGGCTGCTTCCGCCAAGAAAGACAAGCGCATCACCCTGATCTCACACGCCCAAAACCAAGGCGTAGGCGGGGCGATGGTCAGCGGCTTTCGCAAAGCACTTGAGCTCGGCGCACAGGTCGTTGTTAAACTTGATGGCGACGGGCAGATGGACCCGGCCTACATCCCGGCGCTGATCAAGCCCCTGATACAGGGCAAGGCCGATTATGTCAAAGGCAACCGCTTCCGTGATTTTGAATCCCTGCAGCAAATGCCTTTCATTCGTCGTTTGGGAAACCTCGGGTTAAGTTTCCTCACCAAGGCCGCAACGGGGTATTGGAGAGTCTTTGATCCCACCAACGGCTTCTTTGCCATCCGCGCCGAAGTCCTCGCGCTGCTGCCGTTCGAAAAAATCGACCGGCGTTATTTCTTCGAGACCTCCATGCTTGCCAATTTATACCTGTTGGGCGCGCTGGTGATGGACGTACCCATCCCCGCCCGTTATGGAAACGAAAACTCAAACCTTTCCATCAGGCGCACTTTGATCGAATTCCCGTTCAAACTTCTTATCACGTTTTTTCGGCGCATCCTGCTTAAGTATTATATTTATGATTTCTCCATGATGTCGCTGTATCTGATGACCGGAATTCCAATGCTGTTGTTTGGCGGGATATTTGGCGGCATTAAGTGGATCCAATATGCCAGCCGGGACATCCCGGCCCCCACGGGTACGGTCATGCTCCCCACACTTTCTGTTATTTTGGGAATTCAGATCCTGCTCTCCGCCATCGAAATTGATATGAATACTGTTCCGCAAAAAGCGCTCTCGGATCCACTGGAAGAATAATTTCATTATCACTTTTCAGGCGGGGATGTATACTTACCCCAAGATGGATTTTCAGCCCTACATCCCCGGTTTAAATCCCGCTGACCCGGGTCCGCTCTCGCGTTTTTTACCCGCACTTGAGGAGGGGGTGATCTCTGCCTGGCTTTCACACCTCAACTCCGCGGGAGGCTGGCTGCTTGACCCGTTTGGGTTCTCACCGCGGCTGGTTCTGGAAGCGGCACGCAGCGGCTATCGGGTGCTGGTCACAGCGAACAACCCTGTCACACGTTTTTTGCTAGAGATGTCTGCCAACCCTCCTGCGCAGTCAGATTTTACCGCCGCCCTGGCTGATCTCGGCGCTGTCAAAAAAGGGGATGAAAGGCTCGCCGGACATTTACAATCGCTTTACCTGACCTCCTGCGAAAAATGCAATCAAAAAATTTATGCCCAAACCTTTTTATGGCGCCGGGGAGAGAATGCGCCTTATGCGCGGATCTATGAATGCGGGCACTGCGGCGACTCTGGGGAACGCGCTGCCACAGCAGAAGATGTGAACCGCGCAAAAAAGATCGCGGAAACAGATGCCCTGCACCGCTCACGCGCCTTTGAAAAAGTTGCCGCGTTAAACGATGAAGACCGGTTCTATGCCGAGGAAGCCATTGGACATTATCTGCCCCGTCCGCTGTACGCACTGACAACCATTATCAACCGCCTTGACAGTTTGAACCTGCCGCCCGAAAGGAAACGCGCGCTGACCGCGCTTGCCCTGCTCGCATGTGATGCGGGCAACACGCTTTGGGCGCATCCCGCTGAACGTCCGCGCCCAAAACAATTGAGTACGCCAAGGCAATTCCGCGAGGAGAATGTGTGGATGATGCTCGAGCGGGGCTCAAGTTTGTGGGCGGAAACAGGATCCAAGGTCGTCTGCGAGGCGTGGAACAAAAAGATCCCGGAGAGCGGCGGCATCCTGATCTATGAAGGACGGTTGAAAGACCTCGCGCAGGTTGTTAAAAAAGAAATTCCGATTGCCGCGGTGATCGGTTCTGTACCGCGCCCGAACCAGGCTTTTTGGACTCTCTCCGCCTTATGGGCGGGCTGGCTGTGGGGCAGGGATGCTGTTGAACCCTTTAAGGTTGCGCTGCGCCGCCGCCGCTACGATTGGGCATGGAACGCAACCGCCCTCCATTCAACCTTCAACCGTCTGCGCGAGCTGCTGCCTGAGGGTGTGCCGTTCTTTGCCCTGCTCCCTGAACCTGAGCCGGCCTACCTTACCTCTGCTTTTACGGCGGCAAGCGCGGCAGGATTTTCACTGCAGAGTGCGGCGCTGAGAACCGAGCACGACCCTATTCAGGTTGTCTGGAAAAACGGGAATAAACAACCGGCAAAGAACAAGGACGCGGATATTTTACGATCTGCGATCCGGGACTATCTTGCTATGCGCGGCGAGCCGGCGGGTTATTTGCATGTCCATACCGCGGGGTTGATCGCCCTTGCCGAAGCCGGCATGCTCAAGAAAAATGAGCAGGAATTTGACGAAGCCCTGCGGGAAACCCATGCCTTGTTTGCATCTGTATTAATGGATAACGAAAAGTTCATCCATTATTCGACAGGTGAAAGCGTGGAAACGGGAATGTGGGGGGAATTGACTTTGCCGCAAAAATCCCATGGCTCCGCCCGGGGCGAATCACTTTCTGACCGGGTCGAAATGGCGGTTGTCAATTATTTGCAAACGAATCAAAAAGTGATCTATCTTGAAATTGAAACCGATTTATATCCGCGATTTACAGGATTGCTGACTCCATCCAAAGGCTTGATCTATGCCATTTTGAATTCATACGCGGAAAAAGAAGGCGGTTTCTGGAAATTGCGTGCGGAGGATGTCGCTTCTGCGCGGCGCTCGGAATTAAATACGATCAATGCACTGATCGAAGCGATCGGCAAAAGGCTGAATTACACCACCCGCAGGCAGGGTAAACTTGCTTATTGGGAGGAAAACGCAAGGCCGGTAAGGGTGTTCAATGTGCTTGCTTCCGCCCTGCTTGGGCGCGCGATGCAAAATTCCCTCCCTGATGCCATAATTGTCATCCCCGGCGGACGCGCCGCGCTTGCCGCCTATAAACAGGAACGCGACCCGTCGCTCGCGGCTCGTTTAAAAGAGTATAAGCTTGTAAAATACCGTTTGCTGCGAAGCCTGTTGGAAGTTCCGATCCTGACACGTGAAACATTTGAAGAGCAGATCGCCAGCGACCCCGTTGAAAAATCCAGCGGGCAGATGATGATGTTTTAATGGTTGGGTGATGCGTTCCCCGCCTGTCCACCTTTATGGAGTTCCATGTTCAAAAAAATAATTCTTTTAAGCGCCTTACTATTGGCATCCTGTATTTCCATGGGGGTTGACCCAGGTTCTGCGGTCACGGCCGGGCCGGACTTCGTGACCTCGACCCTGCCGCCGACAAAACAATCCTTTGTGCCGGCCACACGCACCCTGACCCCGGAGGTCGGCATCACCCCCACGGTTGCGATCACCGCCCCTCCGAACTGTAAGGATGGCGCAGTGCTTTTGCGGGACGTGACCATTCAGGATGATACACAGGTCAAGGCGAATGAAAAATTTACCAAGACCTGGGAATTTCAAAATACCGGCACCTGTCCGTGGATCGATTACACGCTGATCTTTGCCGCAGGCGATCAGATGGGAGCGCCGCTTTCCGCACCGGTCCCAGTTACTGCTTCAAATGAGAAGGTGGAGGTCTCTGTGGATCTGACCGCGCCGGCAGCTTCCGGAACGTATACCGGGTATTTCACCTTGCACAATGCGGGCGACAAGATCATCCCGATCGGCGTTGAACAAACCTTCTGGGTGAAGATCGCGGTTGGCACCACAAACACAACCACTGTCACCATCCCTTCTTCAGGAACGAACCCCGCGCAGTCCGGAAATGTATCCACCGGGGGAGGCGCTAAATGCAATTATGGTCAGAATGCCGGTTATGTTAATCAGGTCGCGTCATTGATCAACACGGAACGCTCAAATGCCGGCCTGCCCGCATTGACGATCAACGCCGAGCTTGCCGCCGCTGCGCAGGATCATGCCGCCGACATGGCTTGTAATAACAGGATCAGCCACACCGGCTCGAACGGTTCCTCCGCATCTTCCAGGGTCCTTGCTTCCGGATATTCAGGTTCGTTTTCAGAGGAGATCATTTACGGGGGAGGCGGTCCGCAGGCGGCGATAAGCTGGTGGATGAGTGACCAGATCCACCGTGACGCGATCTTGAAGACCAGGACCACCGAAATGGGTGTCGGGTATGCCAGTTTTTCCAATGGCGCGTATGGAGATTACATTACAGTGGATTTTGGGAGCCGGTAAATTGCCCGGCACAAATCATTGACTCATTTCACATTTCAGGTAAAATACCGCCCATCATGTTTACAAGATTTGCGCTGCCTCGTACACGTCGTTCCAAGCCCACTTCCCCTGAGAAGGTCGGGAGCTTTTCGTTAGGATGACATGAATGCAAGCATGCGCTGAACCACACGCATAAAGTCAACCAAAACAGCCCGCCTTCACGGCGGGCTGTTTTTATTTTTCACAAGGAGAAACAAATGAACCCTAAACCAAAACCTCAAGTCAAGAAAGTTGTCCTCGCCTATTCCGGCGGACTGGATACCTCTGTGATCGTCCCGTGGCTCAAGGAAAATTACGGCTGTGAAGTGGTCTGCTTTTGCGCGGACGTGGGCCAGAGTGATGAAGATTTGCGGCTGCTCGAAGACAAGGCGATCAAGAGCGGTGCAAGTCAGTTTGTTTTGCACGACATGAAAGATGAGTTTGCGGAGGATTACCTCTTTCCCATGCTCAAGGCGGGGGCGGTATATGAACACAAGTATTTATTGGGCACATCGGTTGCCCGTCCTTTAATTGCAAAACATCTCGTGGAGGTTGCCCACGAAACAGGCTCGGATGCGATCGCGCATGGCGCGACAGGCAAAGGCAACGACCAGGTACGGTTTGAACTCACTGTCATGGCTCTCGACCCGCGCCTCAAGGTCATCGCTCCCTGGCGCGAATGGGACATCCGCTCACGCGAAGACGCGATCGCCTACGCAGCAAAATACAACATCCCTGTCACCGCCACCATCAAATCCATTTACAGCCGCGACTCAAACATCTGGCATCTTTCGCATGAAGGCGGCCTGCTCGAAGACCCCTGGAACGAACCCGAAGAATCCATGTTCCAGATGTCCACTTCCCCTGAAAATGCCCCCGACGAAGCCGAGTACGTGGAGATCGAATTTGAAACAGGCAACCCGATCGCGGTCAATGGGGAGAAGCTTTCACCCGCCAAGATCGTTGAAACCCTTAATGCCATTGGCGGCGCGCACGGCATTGGGCGTGTGGATCTCGTTGAGAATCGCCTCGTCGGTATGAAGTCACATGGCGTGTACGAGACCCCGGGCGGCACCATTTTGCTTTACGCCCACCGCGAACTTGAATCCCTTGTCCTCGACCGCCAGACCATCAACTTTAAGCAGGTTGCAGCCGTTAAATATGCCGAGCTCACCTATGACGGCCTGTGGTTCACGCCGCTGCGCGAGGCCCTCGATGCCTTTGTTAACTCCACGCAGGGGCCTGTCACAGGGGTTGTGCGTCTCAAACTTTACAAGGGTAACATCATCGTCGCAGGACGCAAGTCACCGTTCAGTTTGTACCGCGAAGACTTTGCCACTTTTGGTCAGGAAGATGTCTATGACCAGAGTCATGCCGAAGGTTTCATCCGCCTCTTTGGCCTCAGTCTCAAGGTCCGCGCCATGAACGGGCTGCCCGTCTCAGGTCTCGACATGCCGAAGCCCGATTATTCGAAATTCAAGAGAGATTAATTCGCTCCTCATTCCCCGGCCCTTACCGATATAAAGGAAGGGCTGGAGATGAGGGATAAAGGAGCAGCACATGACCCTTTGGGGCGGACGCTTTTCAACCAAACTCAACAACCAGGCCTGGGACCTGAATTCCTCCCTGCCTGTTGACCAGCGCATGGCTCTTCAGGATGTGGATGGCAGTCTCGCGTGGGCCGATGCCTTGCGCAAAGCGGGTATTTTGTCGGATGACGAACACGCTTCAATCTCGCTTGGGCTCGATACAGTCAAAGAAGAATTCGCTTCGGGAAAGTTTTCCTTCGTCCCTTCTGATGAGGATATTCACACGGCCGTCGAACGCCGCCTGACAGAACTTGTCGGCGCGGCAGCCGGCAAACTGCACACAGGACGCAGCCGCAATGACCAGGTCGCCACTGATTTTAGATTATGGATGTTGCAGGTCATTCCTGAATTGGATTCTGCTTTTAAAGATCTGCAAGCAGTACTGCTTGAACAGGCTGAACTTGCGGGTGAGACCCTTATGCCGGGTTATACCCACCTTCAGCGTGCCCAGCCAATTTTGCTTTCGCACTGGTGGTTGAGTCACTTTCATCCGCTTCAACGCGACCGCGAGCGTCTCGCTGACCTGACCAGGCGCGTGTCCATTTTGCCGCTTGGGTCTGGCGCCCTCGCCGGTACTCCCGTGCCTGTGGATCGCGCAGAACTCGCTGAATCGCTGAATTTTATGTATGTCTCACAAAACAGCCTGGATTCCGTCTCCGACCGTGACTTCGCCGCCGAGTATTTATTCTGTGCCACCATGACGGGCATTCACCTCAGTAAACTTGCCGAGCAGATCGTTCTATACACCAGCGCCGAATTTGGATTCTTTGAGTTATCGGATGCATTCTCCACCGGCTCAAGCCTGATGCCGCAAAAGAAAAACCCCGATGTATTTGAGTTGACCCGCGGCAAGGCCGGCACATTAATTGGAATGCTCACAGGCTTGCTCGCCACACTCAAGGGCCTGCCCTCAACCTATGACAAGGATCTGCAGGAAGACAAGGCGCCTGTTTTCGCGGCGACCGATACCCTGCTCGCGATCCTGCCGGTCATCGCCGGCGCGCTGCGAACCATCACGCCAAAACCTGAACGAATGCGAAATGCGATCGACTCGTTCATGATGGCGACCGACCTTGCGGATTATCTTGTTGGCAAGGGCATCCCCTTCCGCGAGACACACTCGATGGCAGGCAAAGCTGTCCGCGTGGCAGGGGAGAAGCGTATTGGGTTGGAGGAAATGCCGCTCGAGGCGTATCAGGCTCTTTGCCCCGCTTTTGACGCCGATGTATACCGGGTCTTTGACCCGTTGGAATCCGTCAAACGCAGAAATGCAATTGGCGGCACGAGTCCCGAAGCGGTAAAAACGCAATTGGCGGGAGTCAAACGACTCCTTTCATTGGAAAAAATTTAATCATAATTTAAAGGAGAAATAATCATGTCTACAATAACTTGCCCTGAATGTGAAGCTGAGATCAACCTGGATGCTGGCACCGAATCCGGCGAGATCATAGTCTGTTCCGATTGCGGTGTTGATCTCGAAGTGACATCCGTTAACCCCGCCGCCGTTCAAGTCGCACCCATGGAACAGGAAGATTGGGGTGAATAGACGATTGACGATTGGCCGCGGGCGATGGAACGGGCTGTCATCCATGGTCCGCGGCCAACCAATGGAGATGCTATGCAACGAAGATTAAAAATAGGCGTCCTTTATTCTCGCGTGCGCGTCGAAGAGAAATGGATCTTTGGCGCGATGGAGAAACGCGGTATTGATTATGACCGGCTTGATGACCGGTCGATCCATTTTGATCTGGACGCCCCGGCAAAATGGCAGCAGTATGACGCGGTGCTGGAGCGCAGCATTAGTTACAACAGCGGGCTTTACGCGCTGCGCCTGTTGAATGCGTTTGGCGTGCC
Source organism: uncultured Anaerolinea sp. (assembly GCA_964385315.1). Classification (GTDB taxonomy): domain Bacteria; phylum Chloroflexota; class Anaerolineae; order Anaerolineales; family Villigracilaceae; genus Villigracilis. The sequence goes on along the minus strand of CAYLOW010000028.1, from coordinate 8,354 downwards.
GACGGTGAACACCGCATCGGTGGCGGAGATTTGCGGTGACAAGTTGATGACCAGTGCCGCGCTTGCCCGCGACGGTATTCCCCAGCCCCACAATGCTACTGCGTTTACGCCTGAAGCGGCTTTGGAGGCGATCGAGGAATTCGGTTACCCCGTGGTCTTGAAGCCCGTTGTCGGCTCATGGGGACGATTACTGGCAAAGGTCAATGACCGCGACGCAGCCGAGGCTGTGCTGGAACACAAATCCACACTGGGCTCGGTGCAGCATTCCGTTTTTTATATTCAGGAATACATTGAGAAACCCGGACGCGACATCCGCGCGATCATTATCGGTGACCGCGTCTTGACCGCCATGTACCGCAAATCTGAACATTGGATCACCAACACTGCGCGCGGCGGCGAAGGCGAAATATGTCCCATAACGCCTGAGATCGAAAACCTGTGCCTGCGCGCGGCAAAGTCTGTTGGGGGCGGTGTGCTGGCGGTGGACCTGGTTGAGCATCCGCAAAAAGGACTCGTTGTCAACGAGATCAATCACACCATGGAATTTCACACCATGCAGCCTGTAAGCGGCATTGACATTGCAGGGGAGATCGTTGAGTTTGTGATGGCGTGTGCAAGAATGAAGGACGAGGGATAAAACCCGCAGGGTGTTCAGTTACTTGCTGCATTAATTTGAAAAGGAGCAATTATTAATGACGACAATATCCATTATTGGCGGATCGGGTTATGGCGGCGGGGAACTGCTGCGATTATTACTGGGCCATCCCAGGGTAGAGGTGAAGCAGGTGACGTCCCGCTCCCATGTGGGTGAATATGTGTATCAGGTTCATCCCAATTTGCGAAAGAAAACCCAGTTAAAATTCAGCGATCCTTCGCAGTTGGAATCTGTCGATCTTCTCTTCCTTGCCCAGCCGCACGGACAGGCACAGAAGCATATCAAAGAATACGCCAAACTCGGAACGAAAATTATCGACCTGGCGGCCGATTTCCGCCTGCGCGATGCGGAGTTTTACGAAAAATGGTATGGCGAAAAACACGCCGCGCCGGAGTGGCTGAATAAGTTCGTATACGGGCTACCCGAACTGCACCGTGCCGAAATGGTGTCGGCGAATTACATTAGCGGGGTGGGCTGCAATGCCACTGCGGGCAACCTTGCACTGCTGCCGCTGGTTAAGGCAGGTTTGTTGGATCTATCGTCTCCCATTTTTATCGAAGTCAAAGTGGGCTCATCGGAGGGTGGCGCGGAAGGGAATTCCGGTTCACTTCACGCGGAACGGGCCAATGTGATCCGGACTTTTTCCGCGTTCGGTCATCGTCATACCGCGGAAGTGATCCAGGAAATGGGTGTTAGAGATGTCTCGCTTACCATGACCGCTGTCGATCTGGTGCGCGGGGTGCTGGCGACGGCGCATGGCAAAGTGAAACAGGGTGTGACCACAAAAGATCTGTGGAAAGCCTACCGCGCTGTGGCAAACGAGAATCCGTTCATACGTGTGGTCAAGGAACAGCGCGGGATATACCGGGTGCCGGAGCCAAAGATCCTGGCTGGCTCCAATTACGCGGATCTGGGATTTGAGCTTGACGAGAGCAATGGTCATATTGTGGCAATGTGCGCGATCGATAATTTGATGAAGGGCGCGGCCGGTTCGGCGGTTCAGTGTATGAATCTGATGCTGGGCTGGGAGGAAACGTTGGGGTTGGAATTCGCGGGGCTGCATCCAATATAAGGATGAAGGATAAATAATGGAAGATGAAACTCCAATTACTGTTGTAAAACTTGGCGGTACCGAGGGCGTGGATTTTTCCGCCATCTGTGCGGATGCCGTGGAATTATTGAAACTGGGCAGGCGGCTGGTCTTTGTGCACGGAGGGTCCGCGGAGGCGAACGCGCTGGGTGAAGGGCTGGGTATGCCGCCGAAGATGATCACTTCACCTTCGGGGTACACGTCACGCTACACCGACCGCAAGACGCTTGAAATATTTTTGATGGCGGTGAATGGCAAGGTAAATTCGTTGTTGACCGAGCAGTTGCAAATGATGGGCGTCAACGCGTTTGGCTTGTGCGGGCTTGATGGGAAACTTATGCAGGCCACCCGCAAAGATTCCATTCAAAGCATTGAAAACGGCAAGCGCAAAATTATCCGTGATGATTACACGGGAAAAATTGAGACTGTCAACAGCGGTCTGCTGCGGATGCTGCTCAATGCGGGAACCCTGCCTGTCATCGCCCCTGTTGCGGTCAGCGAAAAAGGCGAAGCCCTTAATGTGGATGCAGACCGCGCCGCTGCGATGGTCGCATCTGCACTCAGGGCCGAGGATTTGCTTTTGCTGACAGCGGTGCCCGGTCTGATGAAGAATTTCCCGGATGAGTCTACGCTTATTCGGCAGCTGCCGCAGAGCCAGCTCGCAGTTGCGGGTGAGGCGGCTCAGGGGCGTATGAAGAAAAAAGTGCTTGGCGCGGAGGAAGCGCTCAAGGGCGGAGTCAGCCGTGTCATTATCGCAGACGGACGAATTCAAAATCCAATTTCAAATGCCCTGGCAGGAAACGGAACAGTGATCCAATGAACACACAGGAAATTATTGATACTGAAAATAAACATACATCGGGCGTCTATGCCAAACAGACACTTACCATCGTACGCGGACAGGGTGCATCGCTGTTTGACGCGGACGGCGTGGAATATTTGGACTGCTCCTCCGGACATGGGGTGGCCAACCTCGGTCACGCGCACCCGAAAATTGCAGAGGCGCTCTACAAGCAGGCGAACACGCTGATCACATTATTCGAGTCTTTTCCCAACGACCAGCGTGCCATGCTAATGCAAAAGATCACAGCCCTTATCCCGGGGCTGGACAGGGTCTTCTTCTGCAACTCAGGTACCGAGGCAGTGGAGGCGGCGATGAAATTCTCGCGCATCTCCACGGGACGCAAAAATTTTATCGCGGCGATGCGGGCGTTTCATGGCCGGACCTATGGCTCACTCTCCGCGACGTTTAACAAGAAATACAGGGAAGGTTTCGAGCCGCTCCTGCCCGGGGTTTCGCATGTATCCTATAACAATATCGAGGCGCTGGATAAGGCCGTGAATGAAGAAACCGCCGCTGTGATCCTTGAGGTGATACAGGGTGAGGGCGGTGTGTATCCCGCGTCTGCCGGGTATATACAGGCTGCCAGGCGAATTTGTGATGAGCGCGGCGCCTTGCTGATCATTGACGAGATCCAGACCGGATTTGGCCGCACTGGCAAAATGTTTGCCATTCAGCATTTTGGCGTGACGCCTGATCTGCTGACCTGCGCCAAGTCGCTTGCGGGCGGCGTGCCGATGGGCGCGGTGTTGATCGGCGCGAATATCAAGAACCTTGTGCCCGGTGTGCACGGTTCCACCTTCGGCGGGAATCCGCTTTCGTGCGCGGCGGCGAATGCTGCGTTGGATATCATCCTGGGCGAGGACCTTCCGGGTCAAGCCGCAGCAAAAGGCGCGTATCTTGTTGAGAAATTAAAAAAGATCGAATCCCCCAACATCCGCGAAGTGCGTGGAATGGGATTGATGGTCGGCATCGAGATGAAACAAAAGGTCACAGCATACATTAAGGCGCTGCAGGAGAAAAAGATCATCGCCTTGAACGCAGGCATGACTGTGATCCGCCTCCTGCCGCCGCTGGTCATCACCTACGAGCAGATCGACCATCTGGTGGAAGTGCTGGCGGGGGTGTTGACACAGAATGCAGATGAATAGTGGAAGATCATTTGACCACTATTCGCACGCAGGAAATACCCATGAGTGAAACTTTAATTGGTCTGGTTTCGCAATACAGCCCGTCAGGTCAGGAACGCGGCGCGGTGGAATGGCTTGTGGCGCGGATGAAGTCATTGGGCTATGACGATGCCTTTGTTGATGAGGCCGGTAATGCGGTTGGCCTGATGGGGAAAGGCGGGCGGCAGGTGGTCCTGCTCGGTCATATTGATACCGTGCCTGGCGAAATTCCCGTGCGTGTGGAAAACAATGTTTTATATGGACGGGGCTCGGTGGATGCAAAAGGTCCACTCGCGAGTTTCGCAGATGCGGCGGCGAAAGCCGGCGCGCAGGATGGCTGGCAGTTCGTGGTCATCGGCGCGGTGGAAGAGGAACGCGATTCAGAAGGCGCCCGTTTTGCGGCAAACCAATACAAGCCGGATTATGCAATTATCGGGGAACCCAACCAGTGGGACCGAGTGGCGCTTGGCTATAAAGGAAGCGCGTGGGCAAATGTGACCGTCAAGCGTGAACAGGCGCACTCGGCCAGCGGTGAAGTGACTGCCGCGGAAGCTGCTGTGGATGCCTGGCTAAAAGTAAAAGCATATGTGGATTTTTATAATGCGGACAAGCAAAAAGTGTTTGATAAACTATTGCTGACCCTGCGCGGGATGGAATCCGGCTCGACCGATTTTGAACAATGGGCACGGCTGAAAGTCGGCGTGCGCCTGCCTGTGGAAGTTTCTCCGCAAGAGTGGTATGAAAAATTATATGAAATCCTGAAGGCATTTGAGGTTTCGGTTGACCCAGCAGGCTTTGCCATTCCGGCCTGGGGGGGTGAGAAAAATACCCCGCTTGTACGGGCCTTCTTGAGCGGTATCCGCTCACAGGGAGGGGAGCCGCGCTTCGTTTACAAAACCGGGACTGCCGATTTGAACATCGTTGCGCCAGTATGGCGATGTCCCGCTGTTGTTTATGGACCCGGAGACTCGGCTCTCGATCACACGCCGAATGAACATATTAATTTGGGGGATTATCAAAAAGCTGTGGACGTGTTGAGCGCGGTGCTGTTAAAAATTACAGGTCACGTTTGAGGCGTGACCTGTATCATTATTTGGGGATTTCACTCGGGTCATACGGCGTGATCTGATAAACATAGTAATTCAGCCAGTTGGCATATAACAGATTGGCGTGCCCGCGCCAGCGGACTCTGGGTGTTTGTGCGGGGTCATCCTTGGGATAATAGTTGTTGGGTACATGGATTGGCAGGCCCTTGTTTACGTCGCGGTCGTATTCACCTTTGAGTGTGAGCGGGTCATACTCCGAGTGGCCGGTAATGAAAAGATGCCGCCCGTCTTTTGAACTGACAATGTACACACCCGCCTCATCCGATTCCGCGAGGATTTGCAGTTCGGGAATTTTATCGATGTCTTCGCGGCGTATCTCAGTGTGACGGGAATGGGGGGCAAAGAAAACATCGTCGAAGCCGCGCATCAGGCTCTCGGTCCGCGTGAGGACGCGATGTTCAAAGACACCGAACATTTTTTGTGGCAGGTCATACTTCGGGACACCGTAGTAATGATAAAGCCCCGCCTGCGCACCCCAGCAAATGTAGAAATGCGACTCAACATTCGTTTCAGCCCAATCCAGGATCTGGGTCAGTTCATTCCAGTAATCCACCTCTTCAAAAGGCATTTGCTCGACGGGTGCGCCTGTGATGATGAGGCCGTCAAATTTATCGTTCCTGATCTCATCAAAGGTGACATAGTGATTGAGCAAATGGTCAGCATCCGTATTTTTGGCTTCGTGCGTGGCGGTATGGAGCAGGGTTATCTCCACTTGAAGCGCGGAATTGGAAAGCAGCCGTAAAATTTGTGTTTCGGTTGCGATCTTGGTCGGCATGAGATTGAGGATCGCCACTCGCAGCGGACGGATATCCTGATGAATGGCGCGGTCTTCGTCCATGACGAAAATATTTTCATTTTCAAGGACGGTGCGTGCGGGAAGGGTGGAGGGGATTTTTACTGGCATGGCAGGAAGGGAATAAAGGTGGACGTATGGAGGATGAAATATTTTTCATCCTCCATAACCCATCCTTATGAATTTAAGGCTTGATCCAAATCCCACAGAATATCATCAATTGTCTCGAGACCAATGCTCAAGCGGATGAAATCGGGGCTGACACCGGCGGAGATTTGCTGTTCTTCCGTGAGTTGGCTGTGGGTGGTGGTGGCAGGATGAATGGCGAGGCTGCGTGCATCGCCAACGTTGGCAAGGTGGCTGAAGAGCTGCAGGCTTTCGATGAACTTCTGGCCTGCAGCCGCGCCGCCTTTGACACCAAACCCCATAATTGCGCCTGTGCCTTTGGGAAGATATTTTTTGGCGCGTTCGTGGTCGGGATGGCTCTTGAGGCCCGGGTATTTGACCCAGCTGACTTTGGGGTGGCTCTCAAGAAACTCAGCAACGGCCTGTGCGTTCTGCACATGGCGGTCCATGCGCAGACTGAGCGTTTCGATGCCTTGAATGGTCTGCCATGAATTGAACGGGGATTGGCATCCGCCGAGATCGCGCAAGACCTGCACGCGGGCTTTGATCGCGAATGGAGGCAGTCCGGCGCCAACCAGGTCCGCGTACACCAACCCATGATAGGAGGGATCGGGTGTGGTGAAATTATCGAACGTACCGCTGCGCCAGTCGTAATTGCCGCCGTCTACAATGATGCCGCCGATGGTCGTACCGTGCCCGCCAATGAACTTGGTGGTGGAATGGGTGATGACGTGTGCACCCCATTCAAACGGGCGGAAGAGGTAGGGTGTTGCAAAAGTATTGTCAATGAACAGGATGAGTTTGTGTTTCTTTGCGATTTCCGCGACTTCCTCGAACGGGAAGATGGAAATATCAGGGTTGCCCAATGACTCGCCATAGATGATCTTTGTGTTGGGGCGAATGGCCGCTTCAAAATTCTTCGGGTCGCGCGGGTCAACGAATGTCACTTCAATTCCCAGCCGGGGCAGGGTGTAGGCGAACTGGTTGTACGTGCCGCCGTAAAGGCGCGATGATGTGACGATATGATCGCCTGCTTCGCACAGTGTAAAAATCGCCTGTGCCTGCGCCGCGTGGCCCGAACTCGCCGCCACTGCCGCCACGCCGCCTTCAAGCGAGGCAATTCGCTGTTCAAGCACATCGGTGGTGGGATTCATCAAGCGCGTGTAAATGTTCCCAAGCTCTTTGAGCGCGAATAAATTAGCGGCGTGTTCCGTGCTTTTAAATTGATAGCTTGTTGTTTGATACAACGGCACTGCGCGGCTGCCCGTGGTGGGGTCGGGGGAGTAGCCTGCATGAAGCTCACGGGTTGCAAAACCCAACTGACGATCTTTGATTGTGGACATGAATTTTCTCCTCTTGAATAATGTTTATCCGCCCTTCAGAAGAGATTAAAAAAGCACCTCTTCTGAAAGTACAAGAAGAGGTATGCATTGATACCGTCCTCTCATCTTCCAGTGATCGAATGGCAAATGCCATTCTGCTGTCGGAGTTGGCACCATAACCCATAAAATGGTCTGGTTGCCGAGACTTCAAAGGGCCGTTCCCTCAGTCTCTCTGGATAAGAGCGAATATTTAATTTCGCGGTTTATATCATAACGGTTGATGGTATGTCAAGGGTTCGGACAGTTGTAGTCTGAATTCAGACTACAAAAGATTCTCGTTCACCAGCAGTTCCGCATTATAAATGGAACCACCCGCCGCTCCGCGAATCGTGTTGTGGGACAGCACGACAAATTTCAGATCAAGGATCGGATCACGCCGCATCCGCCCGACAACGGTTGTCATACCTTTTCCTGTGAAGCGATCAAGCCTGGGCTGGGGACGATCCGGCTCGCTTCTCACGCTGATGGCGGGTCGTGGTGAAAAAGGCAATTCCCTGGCTGACAGAGGGGCGGCATACGCCCGGAGAACCGTCTCGGCAGATTCGGGATCGGCAGAGTGCGAATCGGACAGTCCCACACTCACACAGACGGTGTGACCATCCGTGACCGCCACACGGTTGGTGTGTGCGCTGAATTGGATATCTGCAAAATCCACTTTGCCATCCTTCAATTTACCAAGCATCTTGCGCGGTTCCCATTCCACTTTTTCCTCTTCCCCGCCGATATTGGGAATGACGTTATCGATGATGTCGAGCGATGGCACGCCAGGATAACCCGCGCCTGAAAGCGCCTGCATCGAAACTGCAAATACTTTTTTCACACCGAAGGCATCATCGAGCGCCTTGAGCGCCACTGTCAGACCCGTGCTTGTACAATTGGGATTTGTGAGAATGCACCCGCTCCAGCCGCGCTGCTGACGTTGAATCTTGACGAGCTGAACATGTTCCCCATTGACCTCAGGCAGCAGCAGCGGCACATCCTCTTCGCGCCTATAGGATGACGCATTGGAACAAACTGCCGCGCCCGCTCGCGCAAATTGTGGTTCGAGGTCTTTTGCGATCTCATTGTGCAATGCCGAGAAAACGATCTGCGCCTGGACAGAATCAGGATTGGCCGGCAGCACGACCATATTACGCGCATAGTCTGGCATGGGTTCATTAAGCACCCAGCGGGCGGCATCTGAATATTTTTG
>CAYLOW010000027.1:12973-22878 GCA_964385315.1 uncultured Anaerolinea sp. | reverse complement strand
GTGACTGAAATGAACAGCAAGCAGGAAATTGACACGCTGGTGGAAGTGTTAAAGGAGATGGAATAATGACTACCCCTTCAACCCCATCAAGTTCAATCATTGTTGAACCCACCATCTTTGAAATTTCCTCCCCCGGCAGAATCGGTGTGACAATGCCCGCCTCTGACGTACCGGTGGTTGCGCTGCCGCCCAGTCATTTGCTCCGCTCAGAACTTCCCCTACCAGAACTCGCCGAAGTGGATGTGGTGCGCCACTACACGCGGTTAAGCAAATTCAACTACAGCGTGGATGATGGCTTCTATCCTTTGGGTTCCTGTACAATGAAGTACAACCCAAAGATCAATGAAGACACCTGCCGCCTGCCAGGATTCCTTAACACCCACCCCCTGCAACCGATCGAAACCGTTCAGGGCAATCTCGTCCTGATGTTTGAATTACAAGAATGGCTAAAAGAAATCAGCGGATTTGCAGGCGTGACCCTTCAACCTGCTGCAGGGGCACACGGAGAATTTACCGGTGTCCTGATGATGGCGGCATATCACAAATCACGCAACGATAGTAAACGAACAAAAATGTTGATCCCAGACGCCGCGCACGGGACAAACCCCGCTTCAGCAGGCATGTTAGGCATGAGTGTAGTCACCATCCCTTCGGACGAGCGCGGCAACGTGGATCTGAAAGCCCTTGAAGCCGCATGCGACGACACTGTCGTTGGCATGATGCTCACCAACCCCAACACTCTCGGCATGTTCGATGAACACATCGAAAAAGTTGTCAAATTGGTCAAGGATTGCGGCGGCTTAATGTATGGTGATGGCGCAAACCTGAATGCACTGCTCGGCATTGTGCGCCCTGGTGACCTCGGGTTTGACGTAATGCACTTCAACCTGCATAAGACCTTTGCAGTCCCGCATGGCGGTGGCGGACCCGGTTCTGGCCCCGTCGGCGTCAGCAAGCGGCTGTTAGATTTCCTTCCCTCCCCATTGGTTGGAATCATTGAAGAAGCCGATGGCGATATGGCCCCCCTCTATGGATTTGTCACGCCCAAGCAAAGCATCGGCCGCATGAAGGCCTTCCATGGTCACTTTGGCGGCGGACTTGTCCGCGCTTACACGTACATCTCAATGCACGGTCCTGACGGCTTGAAGGATATTGCCCAATACGCGGTATTAAATGCCAACTACCTGCAGGCAAAATTACGCGGCACCTATACCATCCCGTTCGACCGCATCTGCATGCACGAATTCGTTGCCGAGGGTCAGTTTGCAGGTAGTGATGTGCGCGCACTGGATATAGCCAAACGGCTGATGGATTACAAATTCCACCCACCAACTAACTACTTCCCGCTCATCGTCCATGAAGCATTGATGATAGAACCCACCGAGACTGAGAACAAGGATACGCTGGATCGTTTTGCGGATGCCCTGATCAAGATCGCGGATGAAGCAAAAACCCAGCCTGAATTACTCCACAATGCCCCGCACACCACTCCATTCGGGAGAATGGATGAAGTGAAAGCTGCAAGGGAACTTGTACTATGCTGCTGGCTGCCTGAAGGATATGACAACGAGCAGTGATCGGTAATTGCTAACAGAGAGAGCCCCAGAGATTTCCCGTCTCCGGGGCTTTTTTCATGTGCTCTACGGGTTATAATAGTTTAACAGCGTGTGCAAAAACACGTACTCCGTTTTGGATATTAAGAATAATTCGAGATAATTAAATGCCCATCATCACATCAAAACACAAGGACTTGTTCCGCCCTCCCAGCACAGAAGACAAATTGTCTCTCTTCCAATCGCTGATGGACGCCAACGAGTTAACTGTGACACTTTCTCTGGCTTTGCTGAAAATCATTCATGGGGAACTAAAAAGCAATTCCTACCCTGACCGCTCAGTGTATAAACAGTATGCCAAGACAATCGAGGCATTGCGCTTTCGCATGTTGGACACACTTTCACTTGTAGTGGCGGCATGGAAGAATTCCCAGGAAAAAGTGGCAGCTCCGCCAGAGTGGTTTCAAGATGATGAACCCAAGGGATAGATCGGGAATTTGATCATGAAATTTTTCTGCAACCCGGAAAATATTCACAAGCCTCTTGGCGGATACTCGCATCAGGTTCAGATCACAGGCTACGAGCGGATGTTGATCCTTTCGGGGCAGGTGGGTATGCGAGCGGATGGCAGCATCCCCGAAGACCCCATTGAACAGCTGGACATCGCTTTCGAAAATATTTTCTGCAACCTTCAAGCCGCGAATATGACAGTGAAGGATCTCGTCAAATTGACCCTTTACCTGACAGGTGAGTGGGATACAGAGAAACGCCGCGCCTTGACAGCATCCAAACTGGCAGGCCACCAACCGGCTATGACACTGATGTACGCGGCTGCGCTGGCAAATCCATCGCTCAAGGTTGAGATCGATGCCTGGGCAAGCTGTGAATGAAACCTGAATTTCCTCGTCTTTGGTATCCGGGTCGTTTTTTCCGGGATAACGCGCAAAGGAATATCCATGAATGATCTAATTATGCAAGAACTTGAAAAACTTCAGGAATTATTCAAGTCAGTCAATCGGCCGTTCCCAAAAGTTGACGGAGCGACAGATGCCGATATTAAACGTGTATATCAAAAAACCGGGATAAATTTATTTGGCAGCATTGTTGATTTTTATAAACAGCTGAACGGGGCAGATCAGGAAGAAATTTTTGCCGTATTTTCAGATGAGCCTACAGCATGCAATTTTAATTCCATCGAAACCGCTTTATTTAAATGGGGGGCTGTCCGGCCAAATATCGACGCTTATTATCTTAAAATGCAAAACACATGGAATGGTTACCAGCAAGATCCACCCCGTGACATAAGAATAAAAAAAGATCTATGGGTAAACAAACTCTGGTTTCCTTTAGGTGACTTCAATGGTGGAGCCACAATAATTTACTGGGATGCAGATCCGGCGCCAGCCGGCAAAGTCGGTCAAATTATTGTTTACCAGCACAACCCGGATGCCTATTATTTTGTTGCCCCCAATTTTGAGTCTTTCTTAATGAAGTCCAATAAACTCTTTGAAGAGAATCGGCGTGTACTTTTGGAAAAACATTTTTGATTAATTCCTGGCACGCCCCTTATATAGAAACTTCGTTTTAATAAGGAATATCTAATGACCATCACCGAAATTCTCGATGCCCTCCCTTATGGACCCGCTCCTGAAGCATCCAAACCTGCGCTTGACTGGATCGCTGCACACAACGGCAAATTCCAACTTTTTATCAACAACGAATGGTGTGACCCTTCCACAAAGGAATGGTATCCATCAATCAACCCTGCCACAAGGCAAAAATTGGCGGACATTGCCAAAGCCGGTGAAGATGACGTGCAGTTTGCGGTCAAGGCGGCGCGCAAGGCATTTCGAAGCTGGAGTCAATTGCCGGGTCACACGCGTGCGAGGTATTTGTACGCCATTGCACGTCAGGTCCAAAAACATTCCCGCCTATTCGCTGTCCTTGAGACCATGGACAACGGCAAACCGATCCGCGAAACGCGCGATATTGATATTCCGCTTGTTGCCCGTCATTTTTATTATCACGCAGGCTGGGCGCAGATCATGTCAACCGAGCTGAATGGATACGAACCTGTCGGCGTCGTCGGACAGATCATCCCGTGGAACTTCCCAATGCTGATGCTGTCGTGGAAAGTTGCGCCCGCGCTGGCAATGGGCAACACGGTGGTCTTGAAACCCGCCGGATTCACCTCGCTGACTGCGTTGCTGTTCGCCGAAATTTGCGAAAAGATCCTGCCGCCCGGCGTAGTCAATGTGCTAACAGGTGAAGGCAGAAAAATGGGCATGGCGCTCGTCAATGCGGATGTGGATAAAATTGCATTCACTGGTTCAACCGACGTGGGACGAACACTGCGCAAAGCCACAGCAGGCACCCCCAAAAAGATATCGCTTGAGTTGGGCGGCAAGTCACCGTTCATTGTCTTCGATGACGCAGACCTGGATTCAGCTGTGGAAGGTGTGGTGGACGCGATCTGGTTCAACCAGGGACAAGTCTGCTGTGCGGGCTCGCGCCTGCTGGTGCAGGAAGGTATTGCCGAAAAGATGTACAGCAAGTTGAAGGTGCGCATGGAAAAACTGCGCGTTGGAGACCCGCTTGACAAGACCACGGACATTGGTGCGATCGTCTCGCCCGAACAAAAAGAGACGATCGAATCATACGTCCAAAAAGGCAGGGATGAAGGTGCAGATATCTGGCAGCCCAGTTGGCAATGTCCGGCTGATGGCTATTACTACCCACCGACATTATGTACGAACGTAGCACCTGCCTCGACTATCGCCCAGGAAGAGATCTTCGGACCTGTCCTAGCAGCAATGACCTTCCGTACTCCGGCAGAAGCTGTGAATTTAGCAAATAATACGCGCTATGGTCTCGCCGCATCCATCTGGAGCGAGGACATTAACTTAGCGTTGGATATTGCCACACAAGTCAAGGCTGGCTCGATCTGGATCAACTCGACCAACCTGTTCGATGCCGCTTCAGGGTTTGGCGGATATCGCGAATCAGGCTTTGGACGGGAAGGCGGAAAGGAAGGCCTGTGGGAATATGTGAAGAAGTCAAAAGTTACAACAAATAAGTTAGAGATCGCTAAAACCAAAAAGGTAAAAGCGGGCAGCTCCCAATTCGTGGCGAGTGCCCTTCAACCCGGTATTGATCGCACTGCAAAATTATTCATAAATGGCAAGCAAGCCCGCCCGGATAGCGGCTATTCGATTGCCGTAATTGACCCCGGCAAAAGATTCATCGGCGAAGTGGGACAGGGCAGCCGCAAAGACATCCGTAACGCGGTCGAAGCCGCACGCGGCGCAGCAGACAAATGGGCGAAAACGACAGGTCACAGCCGTGCACAGATCCTGTATTACCTTGCTGAAAACCTCTCCGCCCGAAGCGATGACTTTTCAAAGCGTATCAGCCAGCAGACAGGCGCAGACGTGGATTCTGCCAATCAGGAAGTGGAAGCGGGAATTTCAGTCCTGTTCACCGCCGCGGCCTGGGCTGATAAATATGATGGGGCGGTCCACAACACTCCAATCCGCAATGTGACACTTGCCGTCCCTGAAGCCATCGGAGTAATGGGTATCATTTTACCTGATGATCACTCATTGCTTTCAATTTGCACATTAGCCGCATCTGCTCTGGCAATGGGAAATGCATTGGTTGTCATCCCCTCTCAAATCGCACCCCTGACCGCCACTGATTTTTATCAGGTCATTGAAACTTCCGATGTCCCCCCTGGCACATTCAACATCGTGACCGGCGCGCGCGACGAATTGGCAAAAACCCTCTCTGAGCATGATGACGTGGATGTGATCTGGTATGCCGGCCTTCCCGAAGGGCAAAAGGCTGTGCAGCTAGCATCCATTGGAAATATGAAGCAGACCTGGGTGATGCCGATCTCGGGTGAACTTCCGGAGATGGATGAAATTTTAAGACATGCCACGCAGGTTAAGAATATCTGGGTCCCCTATGGGGGATGACTGACAGGAATAAGGCTGTTAGCATTATCCCAGGATTTAGAAAAAACATCCCGTAACAAACCCAGGTGAGACAGTTAACATGAAATCCATAAGTGCAGTTTCGGCACACCTCTAAAAGCATAGAACTGCCCAACCACGGTCGCGATAAAGGGTTTTATGACAAAAATATAAACCTGCCGTAACCATTTTATTATATTGGTGTATCATCAAACATGACAGTCACTTTCGCCGGTGACTGTCATGTTTATTATTGAAATTGCCTGAGGAGAAACATGAAAAAAATTGGAATATTTGTTGGAAGAGGTATCATCCTGATCCTCATTCTCGCGCTGGTCGCAGGTGCGGGTGGATTTTTCTACTTTAAGAGTTACCTGCCAAACACGGTCGCGCAGAGATCGTTTCCGAAAATTGATGGGGAAATCAAAGTTTCGGGATTGGATAACACAGTGGATGTCTATCGCGACAAAATGGGAATTCCTCACATTTACGCATCCACCACACATGACCTGTTTTTCGCGCAGGGTTATGTGCATGCGCAAGACAGATTTTGGCAAATGGATGCCTGGCGTCACATCGGTTCAGGTGAACTCTCAAAAATGTTCGGAAAGGGGCAATTGGAAACTGATTCCTTCCTTCGTACCCTTGGCTGGCGACAAACCGCTGAAGTAGAATTGAAGCAGATCAGTCCAGAGTCAAAAGCCATACTGCAAGCATATACTGATGGCGTAAATGCCTATCTTAAGGATCACAAAGACACAGCTCTCAGCCTTGAGTATGCTGTACTCGGCTTACTCAGCCCGGATTACATCATCGAAGAATGGCGGCCGGTCCATTCGTTGACCTGGGGCAAAGCCATGGCTTGGGATTTACGCGGCAACATGGGCGAAGAGATCGAGCGCGCCGTTCTGCTCAAGACATTCACCCCCGAACAAGTGGAACAGCTTTTCCCCGCCTATCCTTCAGATCATCCTGTGATTGTAAACAAAATCGAAGGCAACGCTGCAACGGTATCAATGTTAAATTCTGAACAGTCTGCCCTGAGCGTATCGAAGGGATCAACGTTCAATTACGCTTCACTCCCGCTTGATGAACTTGCATTTAATACCTCTCTCCTCGACAGCTCTCTGGGAGCTTGGAATGATGGTATCGGTTCAAATTCGTGGGCCGTCTCCGGTGAGTTGACGGATACTGGTATGCCACTGCTTGCGAATGATCCGCACCTTACCATTCAAATGCCGTCCATTTGGTATCAGGTGGCAATGCACTGTCTGCCCTTGAACGACGCCTGTCCTTTCGAAGTGGCCGGATTTTCCTTTGCAGGTGTACCCGGTGTGATCATCGGACACAACGCGAAGATCGCATGGGGCTTCACCAACACTGGTCCTGACGTGATGGATCTTTATATTGAAAAGGTTAACCCTGAAAACCCAAATCAATATGAAGTCAACGGTAAATGGGTGGACTTTATCACCCGGACAGAATCAATTCCGGTTGTAGGCGGCGACCCTGTCAGCCTCATCGTCCGCAGCACGCGTCACGGCCCTGTCATCTCGGATACATATGGCCCGCTAAAAGATATTGGCGACCCGAAAGACACAAAATTTCAGGCATTCAAAGATCGAGCAGGCGTTGAGCTGCCCAAGCAATATGTCATTGCCCTGGCATGGACCGCGCTTACCCCATCCACTCCCTTTGAAGCGATTTGGGGATTTGACAAAGCGCAAAACTGGAAGGAATTCCGCCAAGCCGCGCGTGGTTTTCATGTGCCCGCACAAAACCTGCTCTATGCTGATGTGGAAGGGAACATCGGTTATCAAATGCCTGGTGATATTCCCATCCGAGCCAAAGGTGATGGCACTGTCCCCGTCCCTGGGTGGACAGACGAATACGCGTGGACGGGTTTTATTCCATTTGACGAACAACCCTACACATTTAACCCCGCAGAAGGATATATCGTCACTGCCAACAATGAGGTACCGCCGAATGATTATCCATATCTCATCACAAAAGATTGGGACTATGGATTCCGTGCCAACCGCATCGTGAATATGATCAAAAATGCGCCTGCCAAAATTGACATCGCCTACATCCAGAAAATGCAAGGGGATGCATTCGATGCAAATGGCGAAGTATTCGTACCTCTTCTGGTGAAAGCGGGGCTATCACCAGACCTGGCGCCCGCGCTTAATACCCTTAAGAGTTGGGATTTTCAGGACCGGGCAGATTCCACCGCTGCAGCTGTCTTCAACTCATTCTGGCGAAACCTCCTGCAAAACACATTCAATGATGAACTCCCGGAACGCTACCAGGCGGACGGCGGATCACGGTGGAATGATGTCTTGCGCACCATGGCGAAGAACCCCAACGACCCATTCTGGGATGACAAATCCACAGCTAATGTAACCGAAACAATGGATGACATGCTCAAAGTCTCGCTAGCTGAAGCCGTTGCCGAGCTGCAAAAAACTTTCGGCAAAGACATGTCCAAATGGAACTGGGGTGGCATGCACACCTCAACCTTTCGCAATTCAACATTAGGGGAATCAGGGGTTACGCTAATCGAGGACCTTTTCAATCGCGGGCCAATTCCAACAAGCGGAGGCGAAGCCGTTGTCAACGCCACGGGGTGGTCGGTGAATGATGGCTACGAAACCAACTGGCTGCCATCCATGCGTATGATTGTGGACTTGGGCAATCTGAACAAATCAATTACCGTTCACACCACGGGGCAATCAGGACATGCATATAACCAGCATTACGACGATATGACTTCAATGTGGGCAAATATAAAATACTACTCCATGTGGTGGGATCAGAAATCAGTAACGCAGGAAAGTGAGGGGCATTTGAAATTAGTGCCTTAGTTAAGTGGATAGTATTATATAAAACGCAAAGGGTGTCAGCTGCCTTCCAAACGGCTGACACCCTTTGTATAGGTAGTGAAACGTTACAAACGGTCTTTATCGAACCCTATATTTATTTTGCACAAAACCATTTTTGAACGACTCTGATGTTAACAATTCTAGTTTTACATCTTTATTCAATGTGCCAAAAAGGGGCAAGCCTTCTCCCAGTAAAACAGGAATGGTTGTAATTGTCATTTCGTCCACAAGGGTGTCACGAAGGAAGCGCTGGATGGTCACACCTCCATCGATGTATACATGTTTCGCACCGCGATTGGCCAATTCATTGACCAATTCCCGGGGAGGCAGGTTAAGTACTTCCACTTTATCTGCCAGTTCAGATGGAAGGATCAAAGCCCTGCTGGTCAGCACGATCACTTTTTTATCATAATGCCACGCGCCGAAGGTCAACACTTTATCAAAAGTATTTCGTCCCATCACGACATGATCAATGGTTGACATGAAGCCCGTATAACCGTAATCCTCCCCGCCCTCTTCGCCCATGGGGAGCCAATCCAGACTGCCATTTTTGCGTGCGATGAAGCCATCCAGACTGCATGCAATATACACTAATTTTTTTACGGTCATGGGATATCTCCTTATTTAGCATATAAAATTCCAAAGGTAACACTTCGGAATTTTATATCATATTCAATTATAGAAATTTCTATCCCTCAAATTAATTGGGGTGGATCAACATAACGGGGATGTGCGAATAACGCACAACCCTGTCCGCAACACTGCCCATCAGCCAGCGCTGGACCCCGGAGTAGCCATGGGTGGCCATGGCGATCATATCGGCGTGGGTATCTTCAGCGGCCTCCAAAATCATTTCTGATGCCGCACCCTCACGGGTTATCCCCGTCACTTTAACACCTTCATCCTGCAGTTTAGCAACCTCTGCCTTCATGTAATCATCGGTTTCTTTCTCGATGATGTGGATGATGTTGTTGCCTTCGGCGGGGTTATGAGCAAAGATATATCGGGCGGGCGTAACCGCGACACGCATGAGGACAATCTCTGCACCTTCAGACTTAGCCAGGGCTTCTGCATGGGGAAGTACCGCCTCTGCAAGAGGTGAACCATCGAGGGGGACGAGAATTTTCTTATACATGACACATCTCCTTTTTATATATGAAAAAAAAACCAAAAAGGCATGTGAGCACTTGTATGTCGTCCCGCAGGTTTCCCCCTGCCACACTTGACAACCAGAACCAATTCGACAGGCATTGCCTGCGAGACACTCCGCTTTGGTAAGTGAACATGTCTATATATAATGTAGCAAATTAAAGGGAGGGATTCAAGTACTAACCCTCATTTTAATTTACCTGAAACATCCTTCAAACGGTATTTATTCCATAAAAATGCCAAACTGGCAGAAGTAAAAACCCCGGCATAACTTGCCAGCAAATCCAGCAGGTCAAAGGTACGGGCGGAAAATAACTTTTGAGACCATTCTTCGATGGCTGTGA
>CAYLOW010000027.1:0-12873 GCA_964385315.1 uncultured Anaerolinea sp. | reverse complement strand
AGGTCAAAGGTACGGGCGGAAAATAACTTTTGAGACCATTCTTCGATGGCTGTGAGCAGCACAAGAATCAATCCAATTGAAAGCATCACCCGCCCAGGAGACCGGGAAGGAAACAAGGAGAGGGTTGTGCGAATAAGGATAAAATTAAAGAGTCCGAAAAGGACAAAGTGTCCGACCTTATCCCCGTTCGGAAAATCATAGAGCGCGCGTATGAAATGTGGCAGACTTCCCTTATCTGCAAGAACAATAACGGCAATGATAAAAATAATAAATAACGCACTGATGTATTTCATAAATAATAGGCCGGGTTGGCAGCCCAGCCCATTATAAAGTTATTCCCTTGAATTCGTGACCAAAGTGGCTTCCGGTTTCGCACGTATTTTGTGTGCGAACAAGGCAAAAATGAGAATTCCGGCGTAATTGGCCGCCAAGTCTGCCAGGGAAGCATTGCGGTCTGGAATGAAGAGCTGAGAAAATTCCTCAAGGGTGAAGATCGCCATCAAGGACAATGTGAATATCATGGAAATTCGTTTCCGGCTTTTTCCGGGCACTAACTCCAGCACAGTCCTGTTGACCAGATAACTCAAAATCCCGATCAAAAAGAAGTGTGTTAACTTATCTCCAAACGGAATACTATCTTCCAATAACACCAGAAAACCTAATTTCCCCAAGTCCACAGAAATAATTAAGACTATAAGGAAAAGTAAAAAGAGACCTGTGATCCAGATCACACAGAGGTCTTTTCCGCTTTCGCTTCCTTGCGGGCTTTCAACCATTCGAATACCATTGGTAAGATCGAGATCAGTATGATAACGACAATCACATATTCAAAGTTATGGCGCACGAATGGGATATTGCCGAAGAAATATCCCGCATAAGTAAAGAGCGCCACCCAGGTAATCCCCCCCACAAAATTATAGGTGATGAAATAGCCATAGCTCATCTTGCCAATGCCTGCCACAAACGGAGCAAACGTGCGAACGATCGGCACAAACCGCGCAAGGAAAATCGCCTTGCCGCCATGTTTTTCAAAGAAGGCGTGTGTCTTTTCCAAATATTCCTTTTTGATCCATTTGATGTTGTATGCCCGGTCCCCCAAATAATGACCGATCGCATAATTAACGGTGTCGCCAAGGACTGCAGCCACCATCAACAAGCCAACCAGGAACCATATGTTCAAAGAACCAAGCGCCGCAAATGTGCCTGCCGCAAACAGCAGTGAGTCACCGGGCAGGAAGGGAAAGATTACCAAGCCCGTTTCGACAAAAATTACAACGAACAAGATAGCATATGTCCACGTACCATATTGGGTAATGATGGTATCGAGGTATTGATCCAAATGCAGGAACAGGTCAATTAAAAACGCTACAACTTCCATTTTATCTACTCTCTTTCAATTTTTTATGGTCTAACTTCTGAATTTATCAGTAACGGGCGGGGATTATACACTGCTTTCCCTTTTCGTTTCAATTCGGCTAAGCCAATCACCCAAGGCTAGAAACACAAAACTTCCGATCACACCCATGCCAATATCCAAAGCAGCAAACATCCACAAGTGCCAGTCCAGCCAAACGCTGATTCCCTGCCCGACAGCAAAGCCAAATGCACTCAACGCGAAATACAATAGCAAACGCCAGCCGCTTCCACCGCGCAGAACATGGAATGCGGCGCCGCAAAGCAATGCAATCAAAAAAGCAAAAAGAAGGAGTGGGATGGTCATGAGAAGAGAGGGTGAACAATGAAGAATGAACGATAATTCATTATGCTCCAAAATCAATACGATAAAATGTGGTTTTATCAGTCGCCTATTATAACTATGCGGTATTTTACTGAATAATCCCGCCACCAAGCATTAATTCATCTTGATAAAATACCACCGCCTGGCCTGCGGTAACATCCCGGGCGGGGACATCAAACTTAACAGCTGCCTCTTGACCTAACCCGAGGCTTCCTTGCTGTGTTTCCATTGGGCTGACCCAAGCCTCAACCTCTTTTGCCGAATATCGAATCTTCACCAGAGCGCGGAAGGTGTCAGACGGCGCAGCGCCTGAAATCCAATTTATATCGCGCGCAATCAATTCTGTAAACCCAAGTTCGTCCGCTGTGCCTACAACAAGCAGGTTGCGCGATGTGTGTTTCGTAATAACATAAAGCGGGACAGGAGAGAAAACGCCCAATCCCTTGCGTTGGCCAATGGTATAGTTTGCCAATCCATCATGTTGACCAATAACCCTACCATCTGTGGTGGCAATTTCCCCTGGTTTCAATATTTCAGGAGTATGACGCTGGAGGAAGTTGCGGTAATCTTCACCGGCGAGAAAGCACAGATCCTGCGAATCTACCCGTGAGGCTGTCGGCAGCTCAAATTCAGCGGCAATACGTCTTATTTCAGGCTTGGGATACTCCCCCACAGGGAAGAGAGCATGGGCAAGCTGGTCTTGCTTCAAGACATACAAAACATACGATTGATCTTTCGAGTGATCGACCGCACGGAAAAGTTCATGTCGTCCATTATCCGTCATCCGCCGTCTAACATAATGTCCTGTTGCCATAAATTCAGCGCCAAGAGCAAGCGCATGGTCAAGCAGAAGTCTCCAACGAATTTTTCTATTGCAAATCAAACAGGGGTTGGGAGTCTCACCACGTTTGTACCCATCCAAAAAATACTGCACAACAGTTTGCCTGAAAATATCCTTCGCATCAATTACATAAAAAGGAATATCAAGGATACCCGCCACACGCCGCGCCTGTGCCATTGAGTCTGGGGTGCAGCAACGGTTCGATTCCTCCTTACCGGGTTCAGACCACAGGCGCAGCATCATGCCAATGACATCATAACCCTGTTGTTTTAGAAGGGCCGCAGCCACCGAAGAATCCACGCCGCCGGACATGGCGACAACCACTTTTTGCTTCTTCATAAGTTGGGTGATTATACTGCGAAGTAAAGTTATCTTACTAAAAAAACCTCAGATCATCAGTGATTTTCAGTCTGAGTCGTGTGTTCACCCAAAGTACTGATCGCCCAATACACAAACAAAAGGCTGTAAAAAACCATTCTCCCTGGTGGATATCCATTCTGAAACATCTGTTTTCAAAAAGGGTTAATCAAGATAATTTCCGGGGGATGGATTTGAGGGAATAAAATGAACTATTAAAGCAGAACATCTTGACCTATCTGTCTTTCTTATGTATATTCACCAATCAGTTATTTACAATTACGAATTCAGCCATTTTATTCTGTAAAATAATCAGCTGAAGTCACCATTACATTCGACTATAGAAAATCGCGGGAGAAAACATGCCATCCAAATCAGATTTCATCATTAACAACGCTCACATCTTTACCAGCGATGAAGCTAAGCCAAAGGCGGAAGCGGTTGCAGTAAAAAGCAATCGTATTGTATATGTTGGGACAAACGAAGGGGCGATGGAATTTCAGGATCCTTCAACCCGTGTGATCGATGGAAAAGGCTGCACGGTCACAGCTGGATTTATTGATTCGCATTTTCATTTACTATGGGGTTCGATCTGGATGGGAGCCGCACAACTGTACAACGCCAAAACAAAGCAGGATGTAAAGGAAAATTTACAATCGTTTGCTGTTCAAAATAAAACCGCTGAATGGGTTGAAGGGCGCGGAATCAAATACGGCATCATCTCCACAAGGCAGGAACTTGACGAAATTGTTTCAGACCGCCCTGTATACATCAATACCTACGACGGCCATACCTCATGGGCAAACACCAAAGCACTGGAACTGGCAGACATTTTACAACCGGGCAAGGAAGCCCCCGGGATTGGTGTAATTGGCCGTGATGAAACCGGGCTCGCAACAGGTGAACTGCGCGAGACAGCAACTGACATCGTCTCCTCCCTGATTCCTCTCCCCGGCGAAGCACGCAAACGCGAACTGCTCAAGACAGCGATGAAGAAGATCAACGCCTCAGGTGTCACCAGCGTCCACAATATGAACGGTGACATAAGCGAATTACAGTTCTTTACATCGATGGAAGCTGCGGGAGAAATGACCGTGCGCGTTTATACCCCATACCACGTTAAACCGGAAAGCACAGAGCAGGATTTGAGGGAAGCCGCGGAAATGGCAAAACTCCAGGGCGAGTTCGTGCGCGGCGGGTGTGTCAAATTCTTTATGGATGGCGTATGGGAATCGTATACGGCGTTAAACCTTGAACCCTATGCCGATAACGCCGATGCCAAACCTGAAGGAATTTTCTCTGTTGAGCATTTCACACGGATGGCTGCCGCCTGCGACAAACTGAGCCTGCAGATCTTTGTCCACTGCTGCGGAGATGGCGCAGTACGGCGTACCCTAGACGGTTATGAAGCCGTACGAAAAATTAATGGGGAGAGGGACAGCCGCCATCGTGTGGAGCATATTGAAGTCATCCATCCCGATGACATGCCCCGCTTCAAGCAGTTGGGCGTTATTGCATCAATGCAGACCAGCCATGCACCATTCAATGCCGCTGAAGGCGATGTCTGGCTCGTCCGCACAGGCGAACAACGATGGGGACGTTCGTTTGCCTGGCGAGCGATCAAGAACGCAGGCGCTCGACTTATCCTCGGCAGTGATTGGACGGTTGCGCCCTTCGACCCGATCGTCAATATGAATGTGGCAATGAATCGCGAAAAATGGTCAGCCAAGGACCCGGACCAAACTTTGACACTTGAAGAGGTTATTCTGGGCTATACCCGGGACGCCGCTTTCGCTGAATTCAAGGAAAACGAAAAGGGACAGGTCAAGGAAGGTTATCTTGCTGACCTGGTCTTATTCACACATGACCTCTTCACACTGCCGCGGTCGGAAATTACGACTGCCAGGGCCGCACTGACAATGGTGGATGGGAAGGTCGTATTTGAGGCATAAATAACCGACTACTCCATCCGCCACATATTGCAAGCCATCCCGACCCTGTTCATCATCAGCATTATGCCACTCCTACTGGTACGTAGTGCACCAGGAAGAAAACTTACTTCTGCCCGCCGTAGCCCAAACGTCATCAAGGTCCATGGCTAAGCCCTTGAGGAAAAACCGGGGCAGCATGAGTTGGGGTTCTCGGATTTGGAATTATGTATAAATTAATAGCGTGTTGGGCAGGAAACCACTCTCCGGTTTTGAATGCGGGGAGTGGTTTTTTTAACCCAATTTATAAAAGGGAACCAATTCATGTAAGTTATAATCTTCCGGTTTTGACTCAGGATTAATCTCAACATGAAAAAGGATACGCATGGATACATTGGCGAAATTCAAAGCAAAAGCAATCATATTCGATAAGGATGGCACATTAATCGATTTCGATGCCATGTGGGGCGGGTGGGTTGTTTTTTTGGCTGAACAATTGAATCTGGTCAGCGGGTTGGATATCCGCAAGGCATTGTGCGAGGCGATGGGATATGACGAAACCAACAAAAAAGTCCTTGCGAATGGGAAACTGGCAGCCACGCCCATGTCACAGTTATACCGCCTGACCGTCGAGGTCATGCAAGCAAATGGATTAAGTGCAGGGGAGGCTGAACAGATTGTCGAAAAAGGCTGGTGCATTCCGGATCCTGTGATCCTGGCAAAACAATTCACCGACACGCGCGCATTGTTTGGTAAATTGCATAGAAAGGGGATTAAGATCGGTATCGCCACCACAGATGACCGCGCCCCCACACAGGCTATGGTTGAGGCTTTCGATATAGAGGAATATATCTCAACGATGGTCTGCGCGGACGATGGAATCAAAGCCAAACCTGCACCAGACATGGTATTAACAATCTGCGAGAGAATGAACATTGATCCATCAAAGACAATGGTGGTCGGTGATACAACTGCTGACCTCAAAATGGCACAAGCCGCAGGAGTTGGGCTGGTGGTGGGCGTGCTTTCCGGAGTTTCTTCAGCCAGAGACCTGGTGATGCTGGCTGATGTACTGATCGATTCTGTGGATGACCTGCACCATTATGCATCGCTTCATGAGATAAATGCCATAGAAAACAGCCTAAAGGGTTTCAATCCTGATATTGCATTTTAATATAAAACATAACCCTGTTGGAGGCTATGCCTCCAACAGGGCAGAACCGTAGGGGATATTTTCTACTCGTTGATCCTGCGCGCCTCGTCCACCAAATCGACAAATTCGCCCATCGCCTCATCATGATATAAATATTCACTGATGCGCT
This sequence comes from uncultured Anaerolinea sp., assembly GCA_964385315.1. Taxonomy (GTDB): domain Bacteria; phylum Chloroflexota; class Anaerolineae; order Anaerolineales; family Villigracilaceae; genus Villigracilis. The sequence goes on along the minus strand of CAYLOW010000027.1, from coordinate 6,687 downwards.
CCGCCTCTTTGTATACATCACGCATTGCACTACCCTCAGCCCAATAGCTTTCTTTCAAGATCTCCGCGTATTCCGCAACAATCAGTGTACGCTGGAAGTACGGGTCGGTCTTGCGGAAATCAGACTCGATTTGATCCGTGTTAAAATCCTTTGAGATCTCTGTGACCTGGTGTGTTTCGGGGTCCTCCCAACGCATATTGACCGTTGCCACCCTGCCGTAGGCACCGGAAAACAGTTTGATCTCATAAAGTGCGGTGACAGTATGCCCGGCACCGATCTCACCTGCATCCACGCTGTTATCACGAAATTCGTCATCTGCTATGGCGCGGTTTTCATAACCGACCAGGCGATAGCGCATCACAACCTCAGGGTTGAAATCCACTTGTACTTTCGCGTCCAGCGCAATGGTCTGCAATGTGCTGGTCAGATTATTCACAAACAGGCGTTCAGCTTCATTAATATTATCCACATAAGCGTAAAAACCATTACCGTCGTTGGCAAGCTGTTCCATGAGTGTATCATTGTAATTTTCCATGCCGAAACCGACAGTGGTCATCAATACGCCTTCCTGCACATGTCCGCGGATCTCGCCAAGAATGGCATCGGATTCGGTCTGTCCCATATTGGCTACCCCGTCCGAGCAAAGGATGACGCGGTTGATCCCATCAGACTTGAAATCCTGCATCGCCATCCGATACCCAAGTCGGATGCCTGCCTCGGCATTAGTTACACCTTCGGGCTCCAGGCTATAAATCGCTTCAAGAATTATCCCCTTTTTGGATCCGCGTGTCGGTTCCAACACAACGCGGGCCTCTGTGCCATAGACCACGATGCTGACCGAGTCCTCAGGGCGCAACCGCTCAACCAACAACTCCAACGAATGCTTAACCAATCCGAGACGGTTTTCCATGTCCATCGAACCGGAGACATCGATCACAAAGACCAGATTCGCATCCTTGCGCTCCTCGTCCAAGACTTTGTAACCCTGAATGCCGACGCGGAGCATATCGTAGCGGTCGCTCTGGGTGAAGGGCGAAGGACCGCCATCCATGTAAATTCCGAATGCCTGATGTTCGGATGGAATGGGATATCCCTGCTCGAAGTAGTTAATATATTCCTCAGCACGCACAGAATCAGCCGGTGGTAAATTGCCGTCTTTCAGATAATTACGCATTATGGTGTACGAACCTGTATCTACATCCAGCGCGAAAGTGGAGAGATTATCATCCTCGGTATCTATGGATGGATTTACTCCATAGTCCTGGAAGAACATGTCATTGGGTCCATTTTTAGACAATGGGGCTGGCGCAATGGCCAGGGGTTGAACTGCCGCGCCCATGGATTGGGTTGGCGCATTCATGGGGGCTTCCATTGCGGGCGCTTCTGTATCAGCGGGTGCTTTTGGATAATCCTCCTCCGATACCTGCTGAGTGGCTACTGGAGCCAATGCCCCGCACGCGGTCAAAAACAGCAACACAAACAGGACACTAAAGCCAGCGGCTTTGCGTAAGGTTTTCATTTTTCTTCTCCTTGGTTTTATTTTCTCGACTTGTTAATAACACAGCGGGTGGCGTCCCGCAGAATTCCTCAAACCAGCTTACGATCTCAACCAACCTTCCATAAAAGCCATATCATCAATTTATAAGTTGACGCAGTAATGACCAGGAAAGTTCCCTGCCAAACCCACCTGTAAACTCCTGCAATTGATAACGACGCGATGACACGGCAAAACAAAAAACAGTCACCCGTACAGACGACTGTCTTTTGTTGAATTTTCAGGGAGCATCGGACCTACTTTAATGGCACCAGCGGCAACATATCGATGACATGATCGGTGTGCAGTTCGCGTCCCTCCCGGCCCAGGTGATAGGTCGTGTCATAAAAATATTTCGAGGCGTAGATGAAATCCTTTGGCGTGCCAATGACAGGGAATTCAATATCAGTCTTAATAAGTTTATCAAGGGTAATAAAGTTTTCCTGCTGGGCTTTATAAATATTGATGGGAATGGCTGGGTAGACCAGAAAAACCTGCACACCCGCCCCGTTCAATGACCGATTAAAGGTATTGAGCAGCTCAACGGCCGGGTTGGGAAATGAAACTTCGATCTTAGGAATCGCGCTGGCAAACCCATCAGGTACAGGCTGGTCAAGATGGGCAACCATATCACCCCACGCATTGAAACTATGCCGATAATACACGGGGGAATGATGCGAATCAGTGTTCTTGAAAGATCGGAGGATATCCCCTTCCAGGGCTTGAAAAAGTCCCACGACCACATGGTAGGCCTGAATCGGCGTACTGATCCCGGAAATACATTCATGGCAGGATCTGATCAACGCGCCAAGTTCAAGTGCATTTCCATCCAACAAAACATCAGAAAAGTGGGCATATTCGGGAAATATTAACAGAATATCCCCGTCTCTCAAAGCTGGCCGGACTTCATTGAGCATATAACGCAGACCAAGATTAACGCTCAAGCCCATATTGATGACCGGCATCCCATAGTGCTGCGCCATTATTTGGCTGTCCATGCTAAACGCAGTATTGGACCCTCCAATCAGGATTATTCGGGGCGATGGAACCGAAACCAACAGGCGGTGCTTATCCACCCCGGCAGCCATATAGTTTTCATCATTGTATGGACCGAACACAACAAGCAGGGTCATCACCAACGCGACGAGAAAAAAAAGCAAAACGAAATTACGGGTAAGTTTGAGCATGTCTAAAATTGAAAATAAATAAAATCAGTGGGAGCCTGGTATATCTTCCCAAAGACCAGGATACAAACCAAAACCCCAACATATAACGTCCAGCGCAAAGCGGCGGTTTTTTTGGAAAGCAGAGCCCTGAGTGAACCGCGTTCTTGAAAATGGTGGACGATCTCCATGACAGCCATTGCAAAAAAAGTAATGAGCAGTTCGTAATTTGTGAAAGTGGAATTTGTCAGTTTCAAAAGGGATGCGCCATCCGTCCAGCCGTTGAATAATCTGGACGAGATTAACCAGGCAGTTGTCACAGAATCGGCACGGAAGAAAACCCAGGCATAGCCTACAAGGATCAGAACGATGATCCGTTGGGCAAGGGATAGAATCCAGCCTGGAAAAACAGTGTGGATCTTTTCAGGGAGGGATTTCCAAGCCCTTTGAATTTGAACCTCCAATGCCAGATACAATCCATGCAGACCGCCCCAGATGACGTATGTCCAGTTTGCACCGTGCCACAATCCGCTGACAAGGAAGACAAGGAAAAGATTGGCAGATTGACCCAGCCACTTGGATCGGCGTCTTTCGAGCGGGAAAAAAAGATAATCACGGAACCAACTGGAAAGAGAAATATGCCAGCGCTTCCAAAAATCAGAAACGGAAAGCGCAAAGTAGGGTCTTTTAAAGTTGACCATGAGTTTAAATCCCAGCACCTGCGCAGCGCCAATGGCGATATCGCTATAGCCCGAAAAATCACAAAAGATCTGCACGGCAAAGAAGAACGTCCCCAATGCCAGTTCGGGACCCGAGAATCCATTCGGATTGGTGTAATACGAATCCACCAATGGAGCCAGCCTGTCGGCAATGACAACTTTTTTAAACAAACCCCAGGTCATTAATTTCAACCCATCGGCAACACGTTGATAATCGAAAAAATGTTCCTCGTGGAATTGGTGCAGGATATTTTGAGGGCGTTCAATAGGCCCCGCCACCAGCTGCGGAAAAAACAAAACATATAACGCGTAGATCCCAAAATGCCGCTCGGTTTTCTGGCGGCCGCGAAAGACTTCGATGGTGTAACTCATGGCTTGAAAGGTGTGGAATGACAAGCCAATCGGCAGGATGATATTGAGGTTATCGATCGGATAGTTCCAGCCGGCCAGATCCGCGAGTTCGGCAATGTTGGAATTGAGAAAATTGAAGTATTTAAAAAAAGCAAGAAATCCAATATTGGCGATCAAACTCAAAGTCAGATATGCTTTTTTCCGATCAATGGATTGCGCTTCTTCAATAAAAATCGCGGCAAAATAATCCACAACAATGGTGATGCCGAGAATCAAAATATAAGATGGCACGAACGCCATGTAAAAAAACGCGCTCGCACCAAGTAAAAGCCACCAGCGATGTTTATGCGGCAATAAGAAATATGAAATTGTTATGAGCGGAAAGAATATAGCAAATTCGAGGGAGTTAAAAAGCATGTATATGATTCCGGGTTGGGATCAGCAGACAGAAATAAAAACAGGGCAGTCATTTTCGTCTGCCCTATTTTCCATTACTTCAATTTTTCTTTAAGCACTTTTGGAAGTTTCTCAAGCGCAGATAAGGTGTCACCGCCCGGCAAACTGCCTTGCGCCAGGTTTGGACGGCCGCCACCTTTACCACCGATTCCAGTGATGAGATCGCCAGCCTTGATCCCGCGTTTGACTACATCTTCTGTCAGCACCGCGATCACCGTTGAGCTCGTGACTAGAACCGCCGCCCCATTTTCAGGATACTTTTCACGGAACTTGTCGGCAAGGAATCGCAGGCTGTCAACATCAGCGTTGGGGATTTCCACGCCCAGCACATTGACACCTTTCACGGTTTGAACCTTGGCAAGCAGGGATTGGAACAAAGCAAGCGCAGACTGTATACGCAGACTGGCAAGTTCCTTTTTAAGGTCCGACACTTCATTCTGCAACGCCTCAACCTTGGCCGGGACTTCATCCATTGTAGATTTCAATGCTCCCGCAGTTTGCTTGAGGGACATGAAACGTTTTAAGATCAATTCATATGCGCCACGGCCTGTGACCGCCTCGATACGACGAATACCAGCCGCAGCCGAACCTTCACTAACAATAAGGAAAGCACCAATATCTGAAGTGCGGTCGAGATGTGTTCCACCGCACAGTTCGTAGGAATATTTTTCGTTTTTATCTTCCAAAATCGAAATCGTGCGGACAATATCGCCGTACTTTTCGCCGAAAAGTGCCATTGCACCTTCTTTTTTTGCTTCATCCAAAGATTTGGTTTCCTTGTGTACAGGCATATCATCAGCAATGGCGTCGTTAACCATCTTCTCAACCCGTTCAATCTGCTCAGAGGTCATTGCATCAGGCTGGGTGAAATCAAAGCGTAAATGTGTGGGCGAGACCAGTGAGCCTGCCTGACGGGCATGATCGCCAAGGATTTCATGCAGTGCCTTGTGGAGCAGATGTGTGGCAGTATGATTGCGCATGATACTGTGGCGACGGATCGCATCCACCTCGGCAGTGGCTTTCTGGCCCACTTTAGGCTGCCCGGAGATTACCAGCCCGATATGGGTGATGATGCCTGCCGCGGCACGGCGGACAGCAGTAACTTCGATCTCCCAATCATCGCCGCGAATGTAGCCTTCATCCCCCACCTGACCACCTGCTTCAATGTAGAAACCTGTCTTCGGCAGAATGACCTCAACCTGATCATCGAGGGAAGCAGATTCAACGGATTGGCCATTGACGATCAACGCCAATACTTCAAGACCGGTGTACTTTTCCACCTGGGTACCCGAATACGGATCATATTCAACACCATTTGCGTTAATCTTATTTTTGGATTGCAAGTCTTTAAAGATATTTGCAAAGTATTCCGAATCCTCGCCGCCGAGTTTGCCCATTGCTTTACCGCCTCCAGAGGCTTTGGCATGTTCGTTCTTTGCTGCGTTGAAGCCTGCCTCGTCAATATCCAATCCCTGCTCACGGGCAATATCGCGTGAGATTTCGAAGGGCAAGCCATATGTAGCGTAGAGGTCAAAAGCCTTGTGACCATCGAGGGTCGTTTGGTTGGCAGTGCGCAGTTCGGAGAGTAAATTCTCCAGATGGGCAGTACCCGCCTCTACTGTGCGTGCAAACCGGACTTCCTCACGGGTCAGGTTATCTAAAATGGTCGCCTTGTTTTTTTCCAGTTCGGGATAAAAGCCACCGTATTCTGCAATAACAGCTTCAGCAACTTTAGCAAGGAAAGGTTCTTTGAGCCCGAGCTTGGTACCAAAACGCGCACCGCGGCGGATGATCATACGGGTGACATAATTGCGCCCGCCGTTACCGGGCACAACACCATCGGCAATGAGGAATGCAGCAGAGCGGGCATGGTCGCAGATGACACGATAGGGCGTGAAATTAGCTTCCATCTCGGGAACTGACTGGCCTGTAAGCGAGCGCAGAATGTCGAGTGAACCCATAAAGAGATCGGTCTTATAGTTAGAGTCGACCCCCTGCAAAACAGAAACAATACGTTCGAAACCCATGCCCGTGTCCACGTGCTTGGCTGGCAGCGGTTCAAGTCGGCCATCCTCAAAAAGATTGTACTGAATGAAAACGTTATTCCACAGTTCGAGGAAGCGCGTGCATTCACCGTTTACGCCGCAAACATGGTCTTTGCCACGCAGGTTATCTCGCTCTTCCCCAAGGTCAAAGTGGATCTCAGAACACGGACCGCAAGGACCAAACTCAGCCATCTGCCAAAAGTTTTCCTTGCGTCCGAAAAACAATATATGTGATGGGTCAAAGCCGGGCTGCTGCTTCCAAACATCAGCGGCTTCATCATCCTGCGGCACATTGCCTTTGTCATCCTTGAAACAGGTCGCGTAAAGTTTATCCTTGGGCAGACCCCAAACTTCGGTCAACAGCTGCCATGACCAGGCGATGGCTTCCTTTTTGTAGTAATCGCCAAATGACCAGTTGC
>CAYLOW010000026.1:0-23015 GCA_964385315.1 uncultured Anaerolinea sp. | reverse complement strand
ATAAAGTGGAAGATTATTCGCAATGTTGGCAAATTAAGTTAAAATCAAATATATTTTTTACGCTATCCAGTGGGTGGATCAAAATTGAGAATCCCCAATTTTGATCATTCCCTCGAATGAAACGTTGACACATACACATCCCCCAAAACATGTATGGCTGGCTTCATCTCATATATAGCGTAATAACTGTCAATGGGGTAATTCAGGTACGGTTAAGAAATAAATAGTGCTTCGCTGCAAAAATAAAGCCGCTCAAATAAGCTAAATCCATACGAAATGTATGTTTTGAAATTCAATCTGAAGTAACGAGGACCACAATGACAACACCTGATTGGGTAAAAGATGCAATTTTTTATCAGATTTTTCCTGACCGTTTTGCAAAGAGTGTACACAACCCTTCGGCCAATTTACCCTTCGAAGCATGGGACTCCCCTCCCACGGTACATGGTTTCAAAGGCGGCGACCTGTATGGGGTAATCGAAAAATTGGATTATCTACAGAAGCTTGGGATCACCGCCATTTATTTCAACCCGATCTTTGCATCGGCAAGTAATCATAGATATCATACATATGACTATTTTCAAATTGACCCGCTTTTGGGGGGAAATGATGCGCTCAAAAAGTTGATCAGAGAAGCTCATAAACGTGAAATTCGTATCGTGTTGGACGGTGTGTTCAACCATGCCTCGCGCGGTTTCTGGCAATTTCATCATGTGTTGGAAAACGGTGAAGGATCTCCTTATGTCAACTGGTTTTATTTTGACCCGGAACGCCTTAAGGGGCGCCGCCGTTGGGGAGCATACCCCGCAACAGGTGAACTGCACGCCCTGCAACATGGTGAAGGCAGTCTGCATGCCATCGGGTATCAAGCCTGGTGGAATTTGCCTGCCCTTCCAAAATTCAACACCGATACGCCTGCCGTGCGTGAGTTCTTATTTGATGTCGCTGAACACTGGGTCAAATTTGGCGTTGATGGCTGGCGGCTGGACGTTCCAGCCGAAATCAATGACGACGAATTCTGGCGCGAGTTCCGCCGCCGGGTGCGCGCTGTAAATCCTGATGCTTATATTGTTGGCGAAATTTGGCACGAAGCACAGCGCTGGCTGCAGGGAGACCAGTTTGACGCAGTGATGAATTATCCGATAACCGCACTCGCACTGAATTTCTTTGCTGCAAACAACCTGAATTTTCAGACCATTCAACATGCTGGCGGAATAAAAGACCGAATCCATCCGGTCAATGCGTACGATGCAGCAAATGAATTGGATCGATTGCTGCACTTATACCCAAATGAAATCACCTATGCGCAACTCAATCTTCTCGACAGTCATGATATGCCACGATTCCTTTCATGTGCCAGTGGAGACAAGGATGCGCTCAAACTCGCCTGGCTTTTCATGTTCACCATCCCTGGGGCGCCCTGCATTTACTATGGCGACGAAGTCGGCGTGGATGGTGGACATGACCCCGAATGCCGCAAATCCTTTCCCTGGGATGAAGGGAAATGGGATAAAGACCTGCTTGAATATGCCCGGGCCTGCACTGCACTGCGAACAAAATATGCATCCCTTCGGCGCGGCAATTTTAAACGTGTATTTGCCGAAGGCGAGGTGCTGGCATACTCGCGTTCATACGGTGCTGAAAACATCACAGTTGCATTCAACTCATCAAGGGAAGCGAAAACGATCACGCTCCCCTCTGCGAAAAAGCCATTTGTGATATTTGGAATACCCTCCATTTCAGGTAACCAAGTCACCCTGCCGCCGCGCAGCGGGGCGGTAATGAAATAAATCCTTACTGAAATATTATTGAAGGTCACGTTTCAACTTTAGGCGTGACCTTTTTATAATCCAGACTTTGCCAAGCCCCGTTGAGAACATGACCTTCGGGTCTGAACCAGTTTTATAGTTTGAGGGTTAGGTTAAGCAGGAGAACTATCACATGACTGAAAACATATCTCAAAAACCAGAAGATGTCCTTAAAGAAATTCTGGTTGGATTACAAAGCGGAGATGCTGCGAACCGCCTAAGCGCAATTGCGCAATTGAACTCGTTTGCATACAGCAGTGAAGCCATCCGCAACAAACTTGAACAACTTGCGGTAAATGACAGGGATGAATCTGTCTGCCGGGAAGCGCTTGCTGCACTTGATCTACCTGCACAGCGTAACGTTCGCAGGCACTTCAACAAGCTAGACAAAAGCAAGCGTCGGATCCTTTTGCAGGAAATCACGGAATGGGAAGATCTAAACTTACTAAAAAAAGGTCACGCGGAAGCAATTCGCCGCCGTTATGACTTCGACTTCCCCCCTACCCCTTCTTCCACTCCTGCACAAGTCGATGAGTTTGATTCTCTCAACCCAGATAACTCCACACCTGTCCCCCCTTCTGAATCTGCAAGTCCGCGCGCCACACTTTTACAAACCTTGCTAAGCGAAACGAACGTAAAGATATCTTTGTATCTTGGTGCGTTCTTTGTGATCGCCTCTGCAGCCATCCTTGGAGCATTTGTAGACATCTTTCGCATCCCGCTTTTAATTCTCGGCACGATCATATTCGGGGGACTATCCGTCGTCATCCAGAAACGACTTCCTCAACCAAGCTTTGCTCTTTTCATCGTCTTTTCCTTTTTTCTGCCCATTACCGCCAATGTAATCGAAAACACGCTTAATTTATCCTCACAATTTAATGCCGCATACTGGGTGGTAGTTGGTCTTTTCATGACGATCATCTGGGGTGGCGGCACATGGATGTACAATTCACGGCTTTTCAGTCTGACAGCCTTTCTCTCCTGCACGACAGCGTTCTATCGCTTTGGTGATATCTTTGGCGCAAAGCCTGATTTTTTTGCCGCCATGGTTGGTCTTGCTGCTCTCACAGGTCTGGCAGGCGTTTGGCTGCTCAAAAAATGGCGGGAAAGAAAATTTGCGCTACCCTTATTCCTATCCACACAATTATTGCAAATTGCCATCCTTGGCACATCCCAAACCAGCTTCATGATCAAATCAGGAGCACCCAATTCAGCGCCCCTTTGGCATCTCCTGCTTGCCCTTACCTGGGGATTTGCGTTCCTGTTCTACATTTTCTCGAATCAGTTATATTCTTTTTTCCTCTTTCCATGGCTTGCCTCAGGAACGCTTATTTTTATTCCCTGGCTAGTCGGTGCTGCCTTCAAAGCAGACCACATGACCAATACGATCCTATTTGCTGTTTGGGGACTTGCCTTGGCCGTCGCAAGTGAGATCATCTACAAGGTACAGATGACACGTAAGTACAATCTGCCCTTTATGATTGCCTCCATCCCCATTTTGGGATATGCGATCATAAGTGGTTTTTTTCACAACACGATACTTGGTTTTTCCACCTCGCTCTTCGCCGCCCTTGTCCTGGGCATCCTGCATTTCATCCGTCCGCGCGGTTGGCTGTGGACAGTGTCATTACTCAGTTTCACAGCCGCCTATTTTGCATTCTTCAATCTGCCCTTTCTTGAAAAAGCAGAGGTCTATACGGGTTATCAACAGCTCGGGTTGGGCCTGCTTTTTCTGATGATCGAACTTCTGTTAAGAAAGGCACCACGATCATGGAATCTACCACCGCGCATCTATGGCGCGCTTTTTACACTGATCACCAGCATTTCATTCATGGAAGGATCTGGGCGCGCCGCCATCGGATTTGCGATACTTACCGTTTTCTTCCTTATCTATACCAGCGTTCAACGAAAGGCGATCTATGGCTACCTGCCCGCCGCGTTCCTTGCACTGACGGTTTTCTTCACACTCGACAATTTCAAACTCGATTTCTGGCTTCCTGCTCTGACAACTCTCTCCGTTCTTTACTTCGCCATCGGTGCAGGCATTCGCTCAAAAGACGCATGGGCATGGATGCTCCGCAGCAGCGCGCTGGTGCTCGGCACAATTATCGCATTGAGCGCGCTCCTCACAACCAAAGAAACGGGTGGATGGTATTCGCTCATAGTCGGTTTACTCTTTACCGCTGAAATGTACCTGAGCCACAACGGCTGGTTTGAGCCTGGTTTGCCAGTCATGTTTAACATCAGCGCTTTTCTAATTTTGCGTGATTTGAACGTCGAAGCCATTCCTTATCACCTGCTTGCATACAGCCTCGTCTGGCTGGGCGCAGACCTTATAAATCACATTGCATTCAAAGAGCAGCGCCCGCTCAAATGGATCGTGCGGTGGTTGGGCACAATACTGACAATCTTCAATTATGGGTTTTTGTTTTTTGATAAAAATGCCGGGATGGCGGCGCTTGGTTTTGGAGTTTATTCGTTACTATTCCTGATCCTCTGCCTTGTTTATCGTAAGTCGACGCTGTTTTACGCCTTTACCCTGACAGCCCCCCTCTTTGCCGTGTTCCTGTTTCGCACCTTCGAAATCACGAAATGGATTCACCCGGTCATCTTTCTTGCAATTGGATACTACGCAATAGGATATTTCCTTCGCCTTGCCAGGCGTACTGGCGGTTGGGACTCAACCCTGCTGTTCAGCGGACTTGGAGTTGGAGTTATCGTCTCCATCGCTGCCCCGACATTCAGCGGATTGGATGCAGCAATCCCAGTCGCCTTCGCAGCCACACTGTGGGCAGTTGAAGCCTTCTGGCGAAAAAATGTCTGGCTTGGCTTTCCTGCCAATGGTTTGTATTTGCTGGCCTACTTCATCATCCTGATCGAACTCAACGCAGACCAGCCGCAGTTCTACTCAATGGGAACAGCTCTACTCGGCATGTTCCAACACTACTTATTGACACGCGCCAACAGCAAAACCGGCACTTTCATCATGGGTATGCTTTCCCAATTAACCCTCCTTGGCACAACTTATATTCAAATGGTCAATAATGGCTCGGAGGGATTGATCTACTTTGTAGTGTTGTTCTTCCAGGCGATTGCCGTGCTCGTTTATGGAATTGTTATCCGCTCGCGCAGCCTGACTTTCACGCCGATCTTCTTCCTGGTGATCAGTGTAATGAGCGTGATCTACATATTGGTCTACGACCTGCTGGATGCCATTACGAGCATCGTGATGGTTGGATGCACAGGCATTATCCTGCTTGCAATCGGGATCCTCGCGGTCTTAATGCGTGAAAAAATTACAAAACTCGGAGAAAAGTTAAACGAGTGGAAGGCCTGAAGATCATCAAATGATTCAAAAGCCCCTCCGCACCATTCCTTACGGGGAAAATCCGCTGATACAAAAATATTCGTAATATAAAGGCATTTAAAAACATGGCAAAAAATATTCAAATTCTCAACCAGGTTTTACCCATTCTTTTTCTAATTTACATGGGTTATTGGATGGGACGTAAAAATATATTATCCAGGACTGCCGTCGATGAATTTCGAAATATAGTTGTAAATCTCGCATTACCAGCAGTGATATTCATATCTTTCTTAAATGTTGAATTCAAGGCATCCTATGCGGTCATCTTTATTGTCACATTTTCAATCTGTGTTTTTATGTTCCTTCTAGGACAATTTATAAAAAAACAATTCAATATTCGCTATTCCTACTTTCCATTCCTCACAACAGGTTTTGGATACGGGATGCTGGGGATCAGCCTATTCGGGGCAGCCTATGGATTAGATAAGATCGGCTATATTGCTGTGACAGACCTGGGGCATGAGATCTTTATCAATTTTGTGTTTCTACCTTTACTACTGATCAAACGCAATGAAAAGCAAAGCCCCAAGAAAATCGCCATTTCCTTCCTCTCAGCGCCAATCGTTATTGCAGTACTGACCAGTATTCTTTTAAATGTACTAAACGCACAGGAATGGCTGTATCAATTACCCATAACAGGCGCATTGATGTACACGCTTGAATTTCTTGGAAAGCTCACAGTCCCCCTGATCCTGATGATTGTTGGATACGGCATTAAAATTAATCGTACCGGATTAAAGGATGCCCTCCTTGTAGTATTGATCAGACTGGGTATTTTGATACCGCTGGCCTTACTTTTGAATATTTATCTTATGAGGTATTTATTGCAGCTCAACAAGTTATTTGAAGCAGGTCTGTTTACCCTGCTGATCTTACCACCCCCATTTCTTATCCCGTTGTATGCACGTTCAAACCTGGGTGACGAAGAAAAAGAGTATATCAACAATGTATTGACAGTCCACACAACTATTTCAGTGGCAGTCTTCATTATTTACTTCGTGATGAACCCAATTTTATAACTTCAAAAAAGCCCAAAACATTATTCCCCACACACTGCCTTGACCAACGCAGGCAATACCCCGCCTGATTTCCCGTGAAAAGAAAAATCTGCTTCCTCTGTGAGAGGAGTTGGCTCTGCGTTGATTTCCACCACAACCGCGCCTTCGGCCTTGGCGGCGCGTGCCAGCGCAGCAGCGGGATACACCACACCTGATGTGCCGATCGAAAAGAATACTTGAGCATTCCGCGTGGCATTGACAGCAGAATCCAGCACCTCGCGGGGTAGAGATTCTTCAAACCAGACCACGGCAGGCCGTAGTAACCCGTTACATTTTATACAACGAGGCACTGTGTCTGAATCTTCAGACCAATCTTCGGCAACCCTCCCGCATTCAGAACATCGCACATTTAGGATGTTGCCATGCAATTCAAGGACATTTTTGCTTCCCGCTATGCGGTGCAATCCATCCACATTTTGCGTAATGAGGGTAAATTCGGGGATCACCTTTTCCATTTTTGCCAGCGCAAAATGACCAGGATTGGGGAGTGCGTTTTTTACAGTTTCACGACGATGTGCGTACCAATCCCAGACAAGTTTGGGATCACGCTCAAAAGCCCGGGAGTAGCCAAGTCTTCGGGCTTGTATTGAGCCCAATGTCCAGATTGGGCATCTCGAAAAGTTCGGAGCCCGCTCTCTTGTGATACTCCGGCTCCCGTTAATGCGGCAACTCGCGCCGCTTTTCTCAGGAGATGAATTAAATCAGGAGGAAAGTCCATTATGGGACCAGCATTGTCGGCGTAAGGGACATGGTTGGAACCGGTGTCGGGGGCACACACTCCAACAAGGTAAGCCGCTCGTCAAAGACGGCTGTCTTCCCCACCGTTTTGGAATTGGAGTCGGTTGAAACGATCTGGTATTGAACCCAGGCATTTTCGAAATAATCTACAGCTTTCATTTCCTGCGTGATCAAATCATGAATATATGTCCCCCCACCAATGGTCTGCATGGCAATACTATCTGCCCATTCACTGGTAACACCTGTAACTTTGCTTTTAAAGCGGACAAAAAGTAAAACAAAAGACACCTTTGCCGGTTCAGCCACCTGCACCTTGAATTGCACCGAATTTGGCAGGCAATCCTTCCCCTTATAAAACACCTGATCAGATACAGAAACCAAGACAAAGCCCGGAATGGCTACCTGCGGCACGAGCGCAAACGGGGTAAGTGATGGTAAAAGAGTAACACCGAGCGGTGTAAGGATCAATGGCGTAGGGGTGGAATAAGGTGTATCAGTGATTTTCTTTTGTCCCATCATGGTTGGTGTGGTGGTAAAAGTTGGAGATGGGACTGTTGGTGTTAAAGTCGGGACATCTGTAAATGTCAATGTAATAGACGCGGGTATTGATGTTTCTGTTCGCTGTACACCCAGAAACTTATCCACGCTCATGGAACAAGCGGAAAGTACTAATATAATAATCAAAAGGGGGTAAATTTTTTTCATGCGGACTAAATCCTTTGCCGTCAAGATCACCAAGGCGTGGAAAAATTACTGACATGGGGAAAGGGATATCTCATTGGTATATATCTTGGAACGTCCAACCTCTTTTCCAAAATCATCCGTCGCCACCAGTTGAAACAGGATCCATGATTTTTTATAATGATTGTGTCCGCGGGTTGTGTTTGCAGACAGAGTATAGGAAAAAGACCCATCCCTGCGATTGTTCATGACATCGCCTGATGTCCAGGGTGTGTAATCTTCCTTGAAAGCCGATTTTACCCGTACAAAAATGACCACGCTAAATACATCTTCCGGGTTTTCTACTTTAGCAACAATTCTTACTGTGTTCGGCTTACAACTTCCCCAAAAAATCACCTTTTCACCAACAAAAACAGATTTGAAACCCGGACCTGGCCCTAGTGGGGTCGGCGTATATGCCGGAGTTATCGTACCCTTACCAATAAAAAAAGGAAGAGGCAGAATAGTGGCAGTCGGCTGGTCCGGGTCCTGAGTGGGAATGTGCACGACCGTCAATGAGGGTACAACGGTGCGTGTGGCCGTTGGGGTCGATGTATTCATGGGTGTAAAGGTGCTGGCGACAGTGGGTGTGGAAACAGGTGCCTTTGTAGACAGGTACAGTCCATTTATGGGAAGTCCCGCACACGCCTGAATCAAGATTGCCAAGACCATCACGATATAATATCTGCGCATCTGCCACCTCTTTTGAGTAATCATACCGCAAAATAAATTCCTCCCTTATTTTACAACAACATGATATCTATCATCTTTGTAAACCAGAAACAAGAACGCAGGGGTGGACAGATTCCCTGGTGCGCTGATCCCCCCTTTCGAAACCTGGAACAAAATATAAGTCTTGGAATGGAATTTTCTGGTATAATCCCAGCCCGTGACTGGTCCTGTCCTACGGTTTAACGCTGTGGACACGGAGACCTGCAAAATCTAATAAAGAAAGGAAGCACACGTCATGCCACTTGCAAAAGAAGTAAAGACCAAGACAATTGAAGATTTTCACCGCCATGAGAAGGACACCGGTTCGCCCGAAGTGCAAATCGCGATCCTGACCACCCGCATTACGCAGCTGACCGAGCATTTGCGAAGCAACAAACAGGATCAATCCTGCCGCCGCGGTTTGCTCAAAATGGTCGGCCAACGCCGCAGATTGCTCACGTACCTGCGCTCGAGCAATTACCAACATTACCTGAACGTAACTGAACGATTGCAACTCCGCAGAAAGTAAGTTTGATAGACCCTAAAGGTCGCGAGACTTTTAGGGTCTTTTTAAAATCTTTTAACCACATAGGGCTCTCACACATTCAAAAAGGTTAAAGGCAGAAGCCCGCAGTCAGGAATTGAATAGCGTGAACAACAGCGGTTGTTCCCACTCTTCAGTCCCTGACCCACTGGCGGGAAATATTAAAAGGGCGGATTGTGATCCGCTCTCACAGGAGACTATAAAATTATGAAACCCGAATTAAAACGCTATTCAGCCGTCGTTGGCACGCGCACCTTCACCTTTGAGACCGGCACACTTGCCGCTCAGGCAGGGGGTGCGGTCACCTTTGGCGTTGAAGATTCCATCGTTTTTGCCGCAGCCACCATGGGCGGCGTACGCGAAGGAATTGACTTCTTCCCGCTTTCAGTAGACTTTGAAGAGCGTATGTACGCCGGCGGCAAGATCCCCGGTTCCTTCTTCCGCCGTGAAGGACGCGCTTCGACAGATTCAATTCTTGTATCACGCCTGACAGACCGCCCCCTGCGCCCTCTCTTTGCGCATGGGATGCGAAACGAAGTACAAGTAATCATGTACACATTCTCAGCCGATGGAATCAACCCGCTGGATATTCTTGCGATCAACGCTGCATCTGCGGCGGTTATGATCTCGGACATTCCCTGGGCTGGACCTGTGGGAGCGGTGCGCGTTGGACGCGTAAATGGCGAGTTTGTGCTCAACCCGACTTTCGAGGAAATGAATGCATCAGACCTTGATCTGAGAATTGCCGGCACCAAAGATGCCATTCTCATGGTTGAATGCGGTGCGAATGAAATTCCAGAAGATGTAATGGTCGCCGCACTTGAATTGGGACATCAATCCATTCAGCCGATCATTGACCTGCAAATCAAAATGCAGGCGGAAATTGGCAAGCCCAAGCGTGAGGTGGTCCTCACTACTGCCAATGAAGAGTTGCAAAAGAAAGTATTTGAATCTGTCAGCGCAAAAATGAATGAATTGCTTGACAAACCATTGAACAAAGGTGAGTTTTACGGCGGTATGGATGAATTACAAGCCGCTGTCGTTGCTGAGTTCTGCGTCGATGGAGATCCAAACGCCCCGAAGAACGCTGATGTGAAATCCGCATTCAGCGAAGCCGAACATAAGATCGTCCGCGAAAGAATTTTGGGCATGGGCAAGCGTCCCGATGGCCGCACCCCCACCGAAATTCGTCCGATCTGGTGCGAGGTGGGGCTTTCCCCACGCGCCCATGGTACCGGACTTTTTACACGCGGCGAAACCCAAGTCTTGTCCTTTGCGACACTAGGCACCCTGGGTGAGGCGCAGGAACTCGATAATTTATCCCCCGAGAAAAATAAACGGTACATGCACCACTATAGCTTCCCGCCTTTCTCCACAGGTGAAGTCAAAATGCTCCGTGGTCAGAGCAGACGCGAGGTTGGTCATGGTGCCTTGGCAGAACGTGCTCTTGAACCAGTTATTCCTGCGGAAGAATCCTTCCCCTACGCCATCCGTGTTGTATCCGAAGCTTTATCCTCCAACGGCTCAACATCAATGGGATCTGTCTGCGGCTCGACTTTGGCATTGATGGATGCCGGCGTTCCGATCAAGGCGCCGGTCTCTGGCGTAGCCATGGGACTTATCACCGATGAAACAGGCCGCTACCAGATCTTGACTGACATTCAGGGAACTGAAGACCACCTTGGTGATATGGATTTCAAGGTAGCTGGCACTGCTGAAGGCATTACAGCCCTGCAAATGGATATCAAGATCAGCGGCTTAAGCACACAAATGATGAAGGAAGCGCTGGCGCAGGCTCACACGGCACGCATGTCCATCATGGAAAAAATGCTCGCAGCCCTGCCCGAAGCCCGGTCAGAATTAAAACCACATGCCCCTCGCATCATTACCGTGAAGATTCCGATCGATAAGATCGGCGCTTTAATTGGCCCCGGCGGCAAGAATATCCGCGCTTTACAGGAACAAACCAATACCAAGATTGACATTCAAGAAGACGGCACTGTTTATATTGCATCCACCGATGCTGTCGGTGCAAAGATCGCGCAGGAACACGTGGAAGGATTAAGCGAATCTGTGGTGGTCGGAAATATCTACACCGGGAAAGTTGTACGCATTGAAGCCTTCGGCGCATTTATTAACCTCCTGCCAGGTGTGGATGGATTGGTACATATCTCACAACTTGCCAGCGAGCGCGTGAACTCCGTTGAGGATATTTGTGCAATGGGCGACGAATTGACCGTGATGGTCACAGACATTGACCCGCAGGGCAAGATTCGTCTCTCACGACAGGCAGTACTCGAAGGTTGGTCTGCAGAGGAAGCGCGCGAAAAGGACAAAGGTGGACGTAGTGGCGGCGGCGGACGCCCCGGAGGCGGCGGGCGTAGTGGCGGGGATCGTAATGGCGGACGCAGTGGCGGCGGTGGTGATCGCGGCCGAAGCGGCGGAGACCGCGGCGGAAACCGAAGATAACAGAATAAAAAATAACGCAAAAAAACGGACGAAATTACCCTCGCCCGTTTTTTTCATTATTAAACAGGCAGGATACTTTATCAAGTGAAGTCAATTCACCACCGCTTCTAAGCAATTTGTGAATTCTTATCGCAATTGTATTTCCTTAAAGGGTAACTGGCGACCCAAACACCTTATATTGACCCTTTTACAATCGGTAAGCCGTAACAGAATGCTATAATCCCTCCATGTCAAAATACATTACATTTCTTCGTGCCATCAATGTAGGCGGGCACAATATCAAAATGGATGACCTGCGACAGCTATTTGAATCACTTGGATGCGCCAATGTGGAAACCTTCATCGCCAGCGGTAATGTCATCTTCGAGGAAAAAGCAGGGGAAGTTAAAATACTCGAAGAAAAGATAGAAACCTGTCTATATAAAGCCTTCGGATTTGAGACGGCAGCCTTTATTAGATCCGATGGGGAAGTTGCCCGGATCGTAAAATACAAGCCTTTCCCCCAATCTCAGTTGGACACGGCAACAACCTTGAATATCGGATTCCTTAACGACCCGCTTGATGACACTGCAACACGAAAGTTAACTTCCCTACAAACGGATATTGATGACTTACGCTTTAACGAACGAGAGATTTACTGGTTATGCCAAAAAAAACAAAGCGACTCCAAGGTTTCAAATGCAGTGATCGAAAAGGCACTGGGGGTGAAATCAACATTACGAGGCGTGACTACTATCAAAAAAATAGCTGAGAAATATTGCCAGGCCACCTCCATTCGGTAAAGTACGACACCTCCCCCTCAAAGCCTTTCAACCAGACAGGTTGCCAATACACGCACCGATGGGGAGATTATTTATGCGCTTTTTTCATGTTACACTCGTCAAACGCCTAATAATACAAGTCCAGACTTAAGTTGTTCATCCCTTCCTCCATGTTCTATAAACTCAAATCCCTCTACAACGAATATCCCCGCCAGTATTGGTTGATGATCACAGGTATTGTCTTCAGTACGGCAGGTGGTAGCATGATCTGGCCTTTTTTGTTGATTTATGCCAGTGGAAAACTGCACCTGCCGCTCAGCACGGTAGCAATGCTGATCTCGATCAATGCCGGTACGGGACTCTTTGCTTCATTTCTCGCAGGCACACTCGCCGATAAGGTCGGGCGCAAGGTTGTAATGGTCTTCAGTCTCGCATTAAACGGTATCGCCTATCTCTTCCTAATGCGCGCCGAAACCTACCCGCAATTTGTAATTCTGATGATCTTCATCGGTTTATCAAATCCACTGTATCAGGTGGGCGCAGACGCCATGCTTGCCGACATGATCCCCTCCGAAAAACGCACAGATGCTTACGCCATCAACCGCATTGCTAACAACGCTGCCTTTGGCATCGGTCCGGCGGTCGGCGGATTTCTCGCATCCACTTCGTACAACCTGGCATTTTACGGCGCAGGGGCGGGTTTCATTATTTACAGCCTGCTGCTGTTCTTCCTGGCACACGAAACACTGGATAAAACCACCAGCATCAAAAAAGTCATATCATCAACCGACCCGGCCCCGGCAGAAGGATACCTGCGTGTCTTCCGTGACAAAGGCTACATGGCTTTTGTCGCCCTGATGGCCACCGGGCTGATCGCGCCCACCATGTTGTGGATCCTCATGCCAGTTTATGCAAAAACCAACTTTGGCATCCCGGAAATCCAATACGGCTGGATCCCCACCACAAATGCCTTTATGTGCGTTTTCATTCAATATGCCGTCACAAGCCTCACAAGGCGGCACAAGACCCTCCCTGTCATGGCAGCGGGCATGTTTATCTATGCACTCGGAGTTGGCAGTGTAACGCTCATGTCAAGCTTCTGGGGCTTTTGGCTAAGCATGGTCATCCTCACTTTCGGTGAACTCACCATTGTGCCCACCGCCAGCAAATTCGTAGCGGATATCGCGCCCGCCGATATGCGAGGCAGGTATATGTCGGTTTACTGGTTCGGCTGGGGTTTTGCACGCACCCTCTCTCCGCTGATCGGCGGATTCCTGAATGACAATTTCTTTCCACGGGCAATTTGGATCGGAGGTATCACCTTCGGATTGATCAGCACCATCGGTCTGATCTTACTTAACAGCCTAAATAAAGCACGGGCTGTGGTTCCCAGCCAGGCTTAAGAAATTCAGTCATAGAATTACTTTGGAGTTGCTTTAGCAATATATTTTACAGAAATTTATAAGATAGTGAAAATAGTAACCGGGTAGTTTTGTCAGAGAAACTCAACATCATGATCGGGGTTATATTTAAACCAAAGGACTTCGGAAAGATTTCCGAAGTCCTATTTTATTAATAATATAACTGGAGTCAATGAATGAACCTACCGAAGTTAATACAAGGCGGCATGGGTGTAGCTATATCAGATTGGCGGCTGGCAAAAGCTGTTTCACAATTGGGCCAATTGGGAGTTGTATCGGGAACGGGCATTAGTCGTGTCATGGCAAGCCGTCTTATGGATGGAGACTTGAGTGGGAATGTACGCCGCGCACTGGCAAATTTTTCACTCCCTGAACCTGTACAAAATATCATTAACCGCTATTACACTCCCGGCGGAAAATCGACAGAAACACCCTACAAAACACCGGCAGCATACACCCTCAAACCGCCGCAATTCCTGGATCAGGTCACGGCCCTTGCCAATTATGTTGAAGTTTATCTCGCCAAGGAAGGTCATACCGGCCTCATCGGCATCAACCTGCTTGAAAAAGTACAAATGCCCACCCTGGCTTCGCTCTACGGTGCGATGCTCGCTGGAGTAGACGTGGTGTTAATGGGTGCGGGAATTCCCACACAAATCGCAGGAATTTTGGACAAGTTGAGTAATCATGAACCAGTTTCCTACCGCGTGGATGTACATGGCGCAGGCAAAGATGATGATCATCGAATTCATTTTGATCCAGAGGCAATTTTCCCCGGCATATCCAAACTGGTGGGTAAACTCAAACGCCCCAAATTTTTACCCATCATATCATCGGTCGTGCTGGCACAGGCGCTGATCAAGCGTAGTGAAGGCTCGGTGGACGGCTTCGTGATCGAAGGACCAACAGCGGGCGGTCACAATGCGCCCCCACGCGGCTCTGTAAATCTCAATGAAAAAGGTGAACCCATCTACGGTGAAAAAGATGCTGTTGATCTTGAGAAAATGAAAGTGTTAGGCCTGCCCTTCTGGTTGGCTGGCGGCTATGGGAACCCGAAACAAGTAAAAGCGGCTCTAGATGCAGGCGCGGCTGGAGTGCAGGTTGGTACCGCCTTTTCCCTATGCAACGAATCTGGCATGCAGGAGGACTTGAAAAAAAGCCTGCTCCACAAAGTACTCAATGAAACGGCAGAGGTGTTTACAAGTCCTTTCACATCACCAACAGGCTTCCCTTTCAAGGTGGCTCAATTGGAAGGCACACTTTCCGAGGCAGAAAATTATGAAAAACGTCCACGAATCTGTGACCTCGGCTTCCTTCGCATCCTTTACAAGAGGGAAGACGGCTCGGTCGGTTATCGCTGTGCCTCTGAACCGGTTGATATGTTTGTCAAAAAAGGAGGCGAGATCGAAGACACCGTTAATCGCTCCTGCCTATGCAATAATCTGACAGCCACAGCCGGCTTTCCACAAGTTCGCAAGGATGGTTATGTGGAAGAGCCCATCATCACCTCCGGTGATGACCTGGTGGCAGTCGGACAATTCATGAAGGAAGGCAAAACCAATTACTCAGCTGAAGACGTGGTCAGGTATTTGCTTGGTCCTTTCTGGAAGCCAACCTTTTCTGCCGGTTAAGAATTAATCATTTACAAAAAAAAAACATCCCAAAACCAATTTAGATTGATTTTGGGATGTTTTTTATTATCCGGCTAGTGCCTGAAGGAACAGGCTACCCTTATTTCCCCAAAATTATTTCAAGGTTTTTCTTCACATCGGGCCACTCTGTATTTAAAACACTGTAAAAAGCTGAATCACGGACGCGCCCATCTGGCAGAATCATATGGTTCCGCAGAACGCCCTCTTTTTTCGCCCCAAGGCGTTCAATTGCACGTTGAGAACGATCATTGATCAGGTCAGTTTTCAATTGTACACGGATGGCGTGCAGGGTTTCAAAAGCGTGAGTCATGAGAAGGTATTTACATTCGGTATTAACCGGGGAACGCTGAAATTCAGTCCCATACCAGGTACCCCCAATTTCCAGACCACGGTCATTTGGCAAGACGTTGAGATAGCGTGTCGCGCCCGCTACCCGACCGGATTCAAGATGGATCACTGCAAAAGGAAGATCTGTTTCCCGCCGACCACGGCCCATAATATCCAGCACCCAGTTGCGAATATCGGCTTCCGTGTTCATATCGCCATATAACATGAAATGCCAAAATTTCTGTCCCACGCCGATCTTTGCCAGACCCGGGATATGCGCTTCGCTCAACGGCTCAAGGCGGACATGCCTGCCAGTCAAGGTGACTGGTGCAACCCAAATTGTCATCGGACACTCCCAAAAATCTCATTTATTTTTTGAAACCGGAAATCGAAGATGTTTTCCAACTTGCTGCGAATCCAGGTTTCAGTCACAAGGTCTCCCAAAATTCCATATGGTGGAATATAGGTCACACGGTCCGTCATCTTTACACCACTTGGAGTCTTCTCAAAACGATGTTCGTGGTACCAAAAACGATACGGTCCTGCGCGCTGTTCATCCACAAAGTATTGAAGGTCACATACATGAGCGATCTCTGTAAGCCATAACGATCTGATGCCACGCAAAAATTCCACCCGGTATTCAATAATTTGCCCTTCGAATATTTTCACATCCCCACCTGCGACAATTTCAAAATTCATATCAGGCGGGGTAATGCGGTTTAGGTTATTTGGGTCTGAAAAGTACGCCCAAACCATTTCAATAGACCCGGCAATCACCTGTTCGCGGTGTAAATAATGAATCATGAACAATTCTCCTTGAAATTGCCTTTTTAAACCTTGACGATCCCTGCTTGAAATGCCATATTACCCTGCCAACCAATCCGTTTCTTTTTTATTCAGCGAAGGCAAGTAAGGCATCTTACCACCTTCAATTCCAAGTAACTCAGAAAGGGCCGCACGCATGGCGGTACGGTCATCCCACAAATATTCTTTTTTTCCAAAGCACATGGATTGCTCATGTCCCTTACCGCAGGAAAGAACGATATCCCCTTCCTTTGCGAGGCCGATGGCAAACTTGATAGCCTCGCCACGATCCGGAACACGCCAAAAGGTCTCTCCTTCCCTCCCACCCTTTGATCTGGCGCCGGCTGCCATCTCATCAAGGATTCCGTCCAGAGATTCGGTGCGCGGATCTTCGGCAGTCAAAATCGAAAGGTCAGCCAATTCAGCCGACACCTCAGCCATCATACGGCGCTTTTCCTTATCCCGCAGACCTGCTGAACCGAAAACAGAAATAACTCTGCCCTTCGTCATCTTCCTCCCCGCCTCAAGGGTCACTTTTAAAGCATTTGGCGTATGGGCGAAATCCACAATCGCAATAAAATCTTGCCCCATATCAATTTGCTCCATACGGCCCGGTATGCCCTCCAAAGTACTAATTCCGCGCCCAGCGTCATCTGGAACCACACCAAGCCCATAGACAGCCGCTGTGAGGGCTGCGAGGCAGTTAGAGACGTTATAGGCTCCAACCAACCTGCTCCTTACACCTACACGAAAATCATTAGAGACCGCATTGAATTCAATTCCTGATGAACTGTACTTCACATCCTCTGCACGAACATTGGCGATTCCAGCCAAGCCGTAGTTAATTTTCTTTGTTTTGACAAATTCATTCAGAAATTCAAACGACTGGTCGTCACGATTGATAACTGCCAATCGCGGGTTTCCCTGGGGTTTGACTTTTGTTCGTTCCAAACTACCAAACAAACGGGCTTTCGCGGCACGATAATTCTCATAAGAACCATGTTCATCAAAATGTTCATGGGTGATATTGGTGACAACCCCGATGTCAAACTCACACGCATCCACGCGATATTGTGCCCAACCATGGGATGTGGTTTCCAATACAACATGGGTCAGGCCGGAGTCAACCATTTTCGTAAGATAACGCTGCACGTCATGTGCATCTGGCGTGGTGACGTGGAACCCTGTATCCAATACCTCATCACCGATGACTGCGTTTACCGTGGAGATCATCCCAACCCGGATCCCCGAAGCAGCCAAAATTTTATAAATCAAATTGCTGGTGGTGGTTTTTCCATCTGTACCCGTTACGCCGATCACTGTCAACTTCCTGGCAGGAAAACCGTAAAAAGCCGCCGCCAGATAAGTCAATGCCTGGCGGGGGTTTTCCAACCCGATATAAGCCGGGCTGGAAAACCGGCCTATATCACCGACAATGGCAACAGCGCCATTCTCAAGTGCTTTTTGAATGTAATTGTGTCCATCAACAGAACCGCCCTTCATGGCAACAAAAAGATGGCCGGGTCTTATAAAACGGCTGTCAATGGAGATCCCATTGATCTCCACATCTGGAATATCTCCAGGAATGGGAAAAGGAAGGTCTACAAACAAATTTTTTAACTGCATGGGTCTCCACAAATCTTTAATCAAAAAGGGCTTTGGTAATTTTACCAAAGCCCTTTCGAAATTACTAAAATCGTTATCTTGCCATATCAAAATTTATTTCAAAGTCTGGCGCAGACCTTCGAGTTTACCCGCAACAGAGCCATCGAGTACTTTGTCGCCAACTTTAATTACAATTCCACCAAGGATGGAGGGATCCACTTTGAAGGATACTTCCTTTACAGAGACGCTCTTCTTAACAGCCTGCTGTTCATCACTGGTGAGGGGCAAGGCACTGGTTACTTCAGCAGAATCGCCTGTCAGGCTTTCTGCGACAACTACTTTGCCGCCTTTAACCCCGGAGAAAAACTCGTCAATCAACGCACGCTGTTTCTTCTCATCAAGAGTTTCACCAACAAGCTTGTTGGCTGCGGCAATAGCCAGAGCAGCAACCTGTCCACGCAGATCACCAAGAATACGATTTCGCTCCAATTCAGCCTCAGCCATAACCGATTCGCGAGCTTTGGCCGCTTCGGCTTCGGCGGCAGCCTTAACATCTTTTCCTGCGGAAGCGGCACGTTCTGTTGCTTCACGCACAACCCTACCCGCTTCAGCTTGAGCTTCAGCAAGGACTTTAGCGGCTTCTTTTTCGGCATTTGCGCGGGCTTCGGAAGCAACACGAGCATCTTCCAAACCCTGGGCAATTTTCTGTTTACGGGATTCCATCATATCCAACATCGGTTTATAAACCCACGCATTAAGTGTCAAAAACACAATTGCGAACGCGATGATCTGGACAATGAGGAGACCAAAATTAATACCAAGAGCTTCCATGTTTCCAGGCTCCTATGAACTACACAACTTTGAAGAGCATGAGGAATGCGATAACCAAACAGTAAATGGCAATGGCTTCAGAGAACGCAATACCCAAAATCATATTTGTCAGCAAATTTCCGTAGGTATCCGGGTTACGAGCCATACCTGTAAGCGCCCCCTGAACGCTCAAACCGATACCAATACCTGCGCCTGCAGCGCCGATCATGGCTAACCCTGCGCCGACGTAGCGCATCGCATCCAAAATATTTCCATCCATGTAGAGCCTCCTTAGGTTTTTCCTAGTTATTTTAAGAATATTTTTATAACAAAATCACGGCAGGTTAATGCTCGGCGTGCTCTTCACCGCCGTGGCCCTGCGTGGCTTGCGCCATGAAGACCATGGTCAGCATACCGAACACAAATGCCTGAATAACACCGACAAACAATTCAAACATCATGATCATTGCGGGCAGGATGGAGAACTTACCCAGCAAACCGGCAACAATCGCAACCAATACGATACCTGCGAACATATTTCCGAAAAGACGGAAGGCAAATGAGAGGATCTTCGAGATTTCGGAGATCAACTCAAGCAACCCGACCAAAAAATCCATCGCGCCGAAAAAAGGAACCTTGAACATACGGCGGGTATTAAAGAATTTACTCAAATAGCCAATTCCCTGAGCACGGAATCCAATTACCTGAATCATCACCACGGATATAAGGGCAAGAGAAGCGGTAAAGTTCAAATCAACGGAAATGCCACGGAAGAATGGGGCAAGGATATAACCACCTTCTTCAACTTTGGCGGCAGTCAGCAATGACCATACTCCACCCAGTGCTTTGATCTCATGCCCTTCACCTTTCGCATGGTGCAAAACACCGATGGACTCAAAACCTGGAATCAACTTGAGTAGGTTGGCAAACAACACATAGATCATAATTGTCGCAAACCAGGGGAAGATCATTTTGGCATATTTACCAGCCGAACCTTCCGTCAGGTTATAGAGCATTTCCAGAATGGCTTCCATCAAATTACCAATACCACGCGGTACAAGGTCGGTACTTTGGCTCTTTTTTAATGAACGATTGGTGAAATACGCAATCAATACCAGCAATATAAGCGTAACAAACAGAGTGGGAAGCGTATTTACAAAATATAGGGGGCCCAAGCCGAGAAAATTCTCAACAACTGGCTCCTCAATCAATTTTTCGGCGGCAACAGCGATCTCAGGCTGAACCGGGACAAAAATCCCGCCCAGAATAAAACCTGCGATCATCAACGCTAGTACAATCCAGCGCCGCCACGGGGTACGTTTTTGGGTCTCCAAGCCCGCCTCCTAAGCAGTAGATTCATTCTCTTCGGTTTCATATTTTTCCTTCAACCGTGCCAGCGTTTTCCGCGAGGCGTACAGCATCAGGAGAACCGAAAGAGGAATACCAGCAAACAATAACACCAGGGTGAAAACTGGTTTCGTTCCGAACGTATTATCAAGCCACAATCCGCCTAAAACAGAAGCCAGAATGACTACCAGAGTTAAACAACCAACCTGCCCGATCACTACGATCAGCAGGGTGCTTATCATACTATTTTTACGGTTTTGTTCTGACTGTGTCATGCCGCGCGATTATAACTGACAGGTCAAAAGTATGTCAAACGAAAAACAGAAGTAGTAGCGCGATATTTTTTATCACGCTACTACCAATTAAAACAGATTCAACGCTGCTGCACCCGACCAGGTAAACCAGGGAGCAAACAAGGTCCCCACCAGGATCACACCGAGAGTCAGAATAACCAGCGCAATTGTGTATGGACGGGTTAACGGGATGGGGTGATTCCCTTCATCCTCATTCGGCATACGATAAAGGTAGACATATTTCATCGCGTTGAGATAGTAATACACACCGATGATAGAGTTGAGGATACCGACAACCACAAGCCACGTGTAATTGGCCTGAACACCTGCGGCAAAAACAAAAACCTTCGCAACAAAACCGCCAAACGGGGGCATTCCCGCCAATGAGAGGAATGCAGCCAGCATCATCAAAGCCAACCAGGGATTTCGGCGGCTCATACCCGCATAATCCTCGAGGTGATCAAGCCCTGTCACACGACTAAACGCCATAATGACACCGAAGGCGAGGAGGTTCGTGACGATATATGCCGCAAGATAGAAGACCACTCCTGTCGCACCCAGTTGGCTGAACGCGACCACCCCGATCAAAGCATAGCCTGCATGGGCAATGGATGAATATGCCAGCAGGCGTTTGATCTTCGTCTGTGACATTGCCAGCAAATTGCCAACCGTCATTGTTACGGCAGCAAGGACTGCAAGCACCAACGTCCAAGAGGGTGCAAAATCGGGGAATGCGACAAAGAAGAAGCGAGTAATGACCGCAAAACCGGCAGCTTTGGATGCCGTTGAAAGAAAACCGGCCACAGGGGTAGGAGCACCTTCGTACACATCAGGCGCCCAGAAATGGAAGGGAACGAGCGAAACCTTAAAACCAAGCCCCACCAGGACAAGAGCAACCAAAACAAAGGAAAACACCGGCGAAAGTTTGCCCGCAACAAGCATTTCGGAAAGCTGGTAAAGATTTGTCGTACCTGCCAGACCAAAGATCAAACTAAATCCATAGAGCATGATGGTCGAAGCCAGTGTACCAAACAGCAGATATTTGAAGCCTGCCTCTGTGGAACGGTCGTCTACGAGCAGGAAGCCAGCCAGGATATACAGCGGAATGGAGGCGGTCTCGATTGCCAGGTAGAGCATGATCAAGTCGGCCGAAACAGCCATCAAATTCATGCCAAGGACTGAAGCCAAAAGCATGACATATGCCTCGCCACGTCGTCCGGCCTTCTCGTGATCCATCAATAGGAGGGCGGTCACGGCAGCGGCGAACATGAAAAGCATCTTGAAGAAGAACCCCAGCCAATCGAAACGGATCATATTACCGAAGACGGCAATCGGCTCACCAGGTTGGCCAAAAAGCAAACTGACGATAATTGAAATGAAGAGACCGCCCGCAGTAAGCCAACCTGCATTGCGGCGCTGGTTTTCCTTCCAAAAAGGTTCAACGACAAGCAAAATCACAGCAAGAACGAGTATCAGGATTTCAGGAAGGATGGAAGCGAACATTACGGGAGTAAACATTATGCACCTCCCAGGAGACGCAGGATATTTTCAACACCTGATTCGACCATGGGAACCATCACCGCAGGGAAAATGCCGATAACGACCATGCAGGAACAAAGTGTAAAAATGGCGACCTTATCCAGCGCGGTAATGGGTGTAATATGACCTTCGAGTTTCTCAGGCATTGGACCAAAAAACACGCGGCGAATGGCTATCATGATATATGCCGCGGTGATGATAATGGAAATACTTGCGACAACAGCCAGCATCCACTGCCTGCCCCAGACACCCATAAAGATGGGAAATTCTGCGACAAAACCAGAGAAACCAGGCATACCCATCGAGACAAGACCTCCGATGATAAAACCGATACCCGCAAAAGGCATGGCTTTCATCATTCCGCCGAGCTCGGGTATTTGGCGTGTGTGCGAACGGTCATAGATCATGCCGGTGATGGCAAAGAAAAGAGCCGTCATGACGCCGTGGGAGAACATTTGCACACCCGCACCCACAAGACCATCATGGTTGAGCGTGGAAACACCCAACACCACAAGTCCCATATGGGAAACGGAGGAGAAACCGATCATATATTTCATGTCCGTTTGGACGAAAGCAATGAACGCTCCGTATACAACCGCGACACCTGCACATGCCATGATAAGCCAGGCCCACTGCTTGGCACCTTCAGGCAAAAGCATAACGCCCACACGCAAAGCAGCAAATGCGCCAAGTTTCATCAATACACCCGCATGGAACATCGAAACGGCTGTCGGAGCGGCAACGTGGCCATCAGGTGACCAGTTGTGGAAGGGCCAGATACCACCCAAGACTGCAAATCCAAAGAAGACGGGCAGGAACCACGCATACTGGAAGGAAGCCGAGAAACCTGCACTCTCCATTTGAATCATATCAAAGGAAAGGATGCCCGTGTTTTGATATTGAGTCCAGTACATGACAAGGGCGCCGACGAGGGCAACGACAGAACCGATGAACAGGTACAGAGTAAGTTTCATTGCCGCATATTCACGGGTTTTAACCCAACCCCAGATGGCAATGAGCAGGTACATCGGGAACACGGCA
>CAYLOW010000025.1:0-23201 GCA_964385315.1 uncultured Anaerolinea sp. | reverse complement strand
TTACGTCATGTTGACAGGCAAATTTTTTGGCGCTTCGATCAATGATCCGCATGACTGTATCTTCTGTTTGGGTTTTCCAGTTCCCATTTTTGTGTATATGGCTGGTGGCCGGGCGGTTCCCATGGAAATTTGTGGTCAATAAAAAATGTAGATCTTCATTCTCATCGACTTCAAATTCAAGGTTTGACATTATTTCTTCAATGAACCCAAAGACCAAATCTGCGGATATTTCATCAACAGACGGGTAGATTTCTATTCCAGTCGTGATAACCTTATTTTTCATGCAGCCTCGTATTGTGAACCGGGAGAAATCCCTTCACACCAATCCGGAATGACACGTTTTCCGAAACCGATCTTTTATCCGTTTGGGCTTTGTGTTCCCCCAAACCATATCGGGACTTTTGATGCAGATATAGAGTAACTGAAAATGGGTTTTATATCATCTGGAAATTGTTGAATTTAAGGTCAACATTTGTTGATTTATATTTAACACCCTCATAAACTTAATGCCCGGTGCACAGTTTTTCATTTTAATTTAATGGGGTTATTGGCTGGATGAAATACTGGCGGTTTGCGGTTTTTTATGACCTCAAATCAATAATAATTCCGGGTCGTGGATTATAATCAGCGGCGATGAATGCTGCTTAAAATATGAATCCTAAATCGGTTCCCCCCATTCGCTTATTAATTGTTGATGATCATCCGGCGTTGCGCTTTGGATTGGTTGGGCTTTTCAAACAGACCCCTGGTTTTTCGGTTGTCGGTGAGGCATGCGACGGGGAGGAGGCAGTCAAAATCACCAATAAGACCACGGTGGATGTCATCATAATGGACCTGGCTTTGCCCAAAAAAAGCGGATTGGAAGCCATTCAAGAAATCCTTTCGAATCACCCGGAAATTAAAATATTAATATTTACTGCATTTTCAAATGGCGAACAAATTCTTGCGGGGATAAGAGCAGGCGCGATCGGGTATCTGGTAAAAGATAGTTCCCCTCTTGAATTAGTATCCGCCGTGCGCAATGCCTTTCATGGGCAGCCCTCCCTTCCGCACCAGATCGAGCTGAATTTGATCCATCAAATTCAACAAAATCAAACCGCTGATTTCCCTGTAGATAAACTGACAGACCGGGAGACTGAAATCCTGGGGTGGCTGGCACAGGGGCTGACCAATTCGCAGATGGCGGAAAAAGGCTTTATATCCGAGGGCACGGTTCGTTCCCATGTCAGTAATTTGTTAAGTAAGCTCGGGTTGGAAAATCGTGCGCAAGCCGTTGTTTATGCACTAAAAAAAGGATTGATCAATCTAGACAAATCTTAACGTGCTGCAAGGATATTCCGCGCCTATCCATGACCCGCCAGGCCCCTCGATTCGAGGGGCTTTTTAGTGTCTCAACAAATGTTGACAACAAATGTTGAAATTGTTCTGTCAAAACTCGACAAAAAAATATTGATTTTCCCAATGACAAAAATAATGTGAAATATTAAACTGAAATTACGATATTTCAATTCCACGCCAAGGAGTTTTGTGGTTATGTCAGCGGCCGATGCATCCAATTTTGATAATAAAACACAAAAAATACTGATCGTGGATGATGATCCAAATATGCTTTTTGGTATATCACGAACCCTTGCAAAAGCCGGATTTGATGTGAGTATGTCCAGTAATGGGAGCAGCGGGATTTTGAAAGCCAAACTTGAGCAGCCCGACCTGATCCTGTTGGATGTGAATATGCCTAAAATGAATGGCTATCAGGTAAAACAAAGCCTGGACAGATCCCACGAGACCCGGCATATCCCTGTCGTATTCCTGACAGCCTTAACCGACAGGGCATCCACATTGAACGGGCTTTGCATGGGCGAAGATTATGTAACTAAACCGTTTGAGCCCGAAGTTTTGATCTCACGCATCCGGTCCATTCTTCAAAAATTTGAATTCGAAAATGAAGCGGCGGATCCGTGGCTGGAAAATAGAATAAAAAAAATGGGGGTGGCGGTCGATGCCCATGAACGCGGCACAGCCGGTCATACAATGCGGGTTACATGCATGTTTACAGTGTTGGCAAAAAGATTCGGGATCACAGGGAAGTGCCTGGAAAATGCAAAAAAAGGTGCCATGCTGCATGACATCGGCAAACTCGCCATCGTCGAAGATATTCTCAATAAGCCGGGTGCCCTGATCGAAGATGAATGGTCGATCATGCGAAAACACCCTGACCTGGCCATTGATATCCTGAAAAATATATCCAATCTTGAATTTTCCCTGGATATCCCTCATTATCACCATGAACGTTGGGATGGCAGAGGGTATCCCATGGGACTGTGCGGGGAAAATATACCCCTGGCTGCCCGCATATTCAGTGTGGTGGATGTTTATGACATGCTGTGTACAAAGCGCCCGTATCGGGAATCCGTTGATGAAAAAAAGGCATGCGGCATTCTCAGGTCCGAATCAGGCAAACAATTTGACCCGCGAATTGTGGGCCATTTTTTGACTAATTTCCAGGCAATAAAGAAAGAAGCAGAAAATGAATTCCAGGAAATTGAAAACCGTAGTTGATGGGGGGAACAAAATCAAGCAGTGTTCGCAATTTGTTTTGTAAACCCGGGGTTGGAATGTTGTGCGCGGATAGTTGATCGTGCCCCGGGAAAGCGGGTGATTTCCATCTACCCTCCATGTCAGTGATCCCTAAAGCCCCCCGATCGAGGGGCTTTTTATGCGTCTCAACATATGTTGACAACAAATGATGATTTATATCGATGGAATCTCAACAAAAACCTGTTTGTTTTTCTGATGACAAGAGCGGGCTTAAATATTAAACTGAATTTATGAATGTTTCATTTGCCCCGAGGAGGAGCGATTTGCTCATGGTATCAGACAACACATCCGGTATCAACCATAAGAAAACCAGGATCCTGATCGTGGATGATGACACAAATATGCTTTTCGGTGTTTCACGAACCCTTGCCAAAGCCGGATTTGATGTGAGTGTATCCAGCGATGGGGGGATCGGGATATTGAAAGCCCAAAGCGAGCAGCCTGACCTGATCATCCTGGATGTAAATATGCCAAAATTGACCGGTTTTCAGGTAAAGCAGATTTTGGACAACAGCCCGATCACGAAAAACATCCCGATCGTTTTCCTGACCGCCTTGCATGATAAAGCCACCGTCCTGGACGGCCTAAAAATTTCAGAGGATTACATCACCAAGCCTTTTGATCCTGATGTATTGGTTGCTCGAATAAGAGAGGTCCTTTTTGCGCGGGATAATTCGCGGCCGGTGATCGAGGATATAAAAATATTTTCTTCGGGGGACCATATTCAGGAATTTGAAAAAGCCATCGATGTCTATGACTACGGGGCCGCCGGTCACACACTGCGTGTCACCTTGTGGTTCGTGGTTTTGGCAAAGAGACTCGGGATCGGTGGGTTGGATCTGGAGAATGCAAGGAAAGGTGCCCTGCTGCACGATGTAGGCAACCTCGCCATTTCAAAACGAATTCTTGATAAACCCAGCGCGCTCGATCAAGAGGAATGGAATGTTATTCGCAAACATCCAAAAATGGCTGTTGAGATACTAAAAAATATTCCGTCACTTCAATCCGCCCTGGACATTCCAATTTCGCATCATGAAAGATGGGATGGCAAAGGTTATCCCAAGGGGTTGAGCGGGGATGCGATCCCATATGCCGCCCGGATCTTCAGCGCCGTGGACACCTTCGACGCATTACATACAAAGCGCCCGTATAAGCAGGAAATAAGCGAGAAGGAAATAATTGAAATGATCCGATCTGAATCCGGAAAGCAATTTGACCCGCAGGTTGTAGATTACTTTCTGGTGAATTTCAGATCGATCAAGGAAGAGGTGACTGATGAATCCATCAAAAACAATATTGGTAATTGATGACGATGAAAAGTTTCTGTTTGGCCTGGTATCCATACTTCGCCGAAACGGGTATCAGGTTTTAACGGCTAATAATGGGGTGCAGGGATTGGAAATGATCCGGTCAAAAAGACCGGATATCATCCTGTGCGACGTCATGATGCCGCCGCCGAATGGCATTCAGTTAAAAAAGGAACTGGCAGGCGGGCCTGAAATAATTTCGCGCATCCCTTTCCTTTTTCTTACAGCCCGAACATCAACCGCCGATAAGGTGGTGGGTTTGGAATATGGAGCGGATGACTACATTACCAAGCCTTTTGACATTAATGAGCTTATGGCGCGTATACAGTCTGTGCTGGTGCGGGATGAATTGGGCCGTAAGCGGGGGATTAAGGAAATGGCCGGATCCCTTGAACAACTATATGGGAATATCTCATTAAATTTGAGTCATGAAATGCGAACGCCATTAACGGAACTCCTGACTACATTGGACGCGGCGCTGCGCGATAAATTCAACGAATCAGGCGGTGATCTATACAGATTCATCGAAAAAGAAAACAGCAGCCCGTACCAGATCAAATTTTTGGTTGAAGATCTGGTGATGTTGAACAATATGGACCAGGGGAATATGGAACCTTTGCGCGAGCGGATCCCGCTTGAGGGTACCCTGGCAGCGATCATCGATCAGACCAGAAAAGGCTGGGCGGGCAAGGAAATGAACTTCCAGCTTGAAATTAATCCCGGGATGACCGTCTACGCTCCCAATTCCGGATTCTCCCATGTTTTGTCCCACCTGTTGGACAATGCCTGCAAGTTCAGCCTGAGGGAAAGCGTGGTCAAAGTCTCTGTCAGGGAAAATGGATTGGGAGGTTGTATTTTCGAAGTGTTGGATGAGGGGATCGGCATTCCCCTGGAGCTGCGTGAAAAAGTGTTTGAAAGGTATTTCCAGATCAGACAGGGGGATGCGAATCAGTATGGCGGATTGGGGATCGGATTGACCCTTGCCCGCGCTTTTGCGAAATCCTTGAAAGGGGATGTCCAAATTTTGGACAGCCGGGCCGGCTGCAGAACCCGCATGGTCATTCCACAATATAACTTGGTATAACATTTTATTAACGGAGCCGGGAAAATGACAAACCTACTTTTGATCGATGATAATCATCATTTTCAACTTGGCCTGTCCACGAATTTACGCAGGGCCGGGTTCGATGTGGATGTTGCCTCCAATGGCGATGATGGGATAAGACTTGCCAGGGAAATTCACCCCGAGTTGATCATCTGCGACATGAAGATGCCGGGTCTGGATGGGATGGCAGTTAAGAAAGCGCTAAATGGTGATGTCGAAACTGAAAACATACCCTTCATCTTCCTTTCGGCCCTGTCCGGTCCGACAATAAAATGCAAGGGCTTGCTTTCAGGCGCCGATGATTATATTGGCAAGCCTTTTAATTTTGAAGAACTGATCGCCAGGATCCGTTCCGTCCTGCGGCGGGAAGAGCGCACCGGGGTCAAATCCCGGCGGGATATTCAGCAATTATTGGAAAATTTGGAATCCTCCCTGCCGATCCATACCAGCCACCTGTTCCGAACCCAATTGGGCATCATCCTTTTATCGTTGGACATGTTAAGCCGGAAAACAGCCGACCCAGGAATATATTTGGATTACGCCATGGGCAGCGCAATTCGATCGAGAATGCTGGTGGATTCGCTGATCTGGTTAAATGAATTTGATCTGGGGAGTTTTGAAACCCTGGGAACCCAGCTGGATCTTGAAGGAAATTTTATTCTTCCCATCAACGAGTTTATGCAGGTATGGAAGGAGAAGAACCTGCAGTTTGACATCCAGGTGGATCAATTTGCGCTGCGGGCGCCGGCGCACTCCTTTACCCTGGCAGCCTGTCACCTGGTGGATAACGCCTGTAAATTCAGCCCCCCCGGGGGCAGGGTTCAAATACACATGCAGGGTGATATCGGGGGTGATGTAATATTAACCGTACAGGATCAGGGGCCTGGAATTCCACCACGAATGCAGGAAATGGTTTTCGATCGTTTTTATCAGATCCCGAATGAACTGGAATTGCCCGAAAACCATGGGCTGGGGCTCGGGCTGTTCATTGCAAGATCCTTTGCAAAATTGCGCGGCGGGGATGTGAAGATCTTGGATACCCGTGATGGCTGCAGGGTGCAAATGACCTTAAAGCAAAAATACGTCCCATAGGTCTCCGCCTTTGCAGCACAACATGCCTGTGCCGCAATAAACCGCCTGCGGAGCGAACAAACGGCGTGTGAGCTTGCTCGCGGCTGTAAATCCTGATGATCCGTAAGGATCAAAAAATTCGACTTAAATACCACCCGCGCTAAAGGAAAAAATTCCGGGCAGCCCATTCAACCCCGCCTGCTAGTCAAGGATCTCACGTTATGTCAAAAACCAAAGTTCCCATTCAGAGTGATGAAAGCGAAATAATTGCCTCTTTTAATCTGCCGTTGGATGAATTGGCAGGTTTATTGCCTGATGCTGTCATTATTCTTAATGGAGCCATGCAAATTGTACACATGAACTCCATTGCTGAAAAATTATTTGGGTTTTCCCTGGATCAGGCGGCTGGCCGGGATCTTGAAATTCTCCTGCCTGATGGAATGGATGTTCCTCATCAGTCCCAGACCTCCAATTTTTTGATGGAAGAGAGCGCATCGCGCCGGATGGGAGAGGACCGGATCGTTTATGGGAAACATCAGGACGGCCACTTAATTCCATTGGATATCTCGATTGTACAGAAGACCTGGAATGGCCGGTTATATGTGATCTGTGTACCGAGGGATGTCAGCCGCCAGATCGCTGCCCAACAGGAATTGACGGCCAGTGAAAAACGGTATCATGGGATGATCGAGTCTCAAAATACACTGATCCTGCGAATGGGGGAGGATGGCCGCATTATTTTTGCCAACCAGGCTTTCTGCCGAATGTTTGGAAAAAGCCCTGAAGAGTTGATCGGGAACTCGTTTACCCCCGTGGTTCACCCGGATGATCTTCCCAAAACCCTTCAGGCAAAAAAGGCGCTTGAAATACCCCCATACCGCAGCATTTTTGAAGAGCGTGTCATGACCACGGCCGGCTGGAAGTGGCTTGCCTGGGAAAACAGCGCCATCATGGATGTGGCAGGCAACCGTTATGAGATCCTGGGTGTCGGAAATGATATTACCGACCGCAAACAGGTGGAGGAGCTGGCGTTTTCGGAAAGGGACCTGGCGCTTATTTTGGCCCAACAAATTGGACTGGATGAGGCCCTGCCGCTCTGTTTGGATCTGGTCTTGAAGATCTCGGGCATGGATTGCGGTGGAATTTACCTGGTGGATCGCAAACAAAACCATGACCTGAGATTAATGGCCCACAAGGGATTGTCGAATGGGTTTATTGCCCAGTCCAGCAGCTATGAAAAAGATTCCGACCGGTATCAGCTGGTCATGCGCGGCGCTGCAATTTATCAGCCTTATTTATCCACCACGATCAAAAAAAATACCAATGACCTGAATGAAGGTCTGCACAGTTTCGCGGTGATCCCTTTGAAGTCAAATGGTGAAACGATCGCCTGTATTAACGTCGCGTCGCATGTGCACGATGATATCCCCGAATTTCGCAGGCAGGCGCTTGAAAATCTTGCCATCCATATTGGAAATATTATTTCCCGGTTTTACGTTCAGGAAGAACTGGTGGTGAGTAAAAATGAACTCACGAGCATGTTTGATTCCCTGCAGGATTTTGTATTTGTCCTCGATGACCAGGCTTGCATCATACAGGTCAATCAGAAAGTCCTGGACAGCCTGGGATATACACGGGAGGAATTGATCGGAAGAAGTGTTTTGGAAGTGCACCCGAAAGACCAGCGTCAGAACGCCTCACGGATCATACGCGGCATGCTGGCTGGAAGTATGGATTTCTGTCCGTTGACCTTGCAGAAAAAAGATGGTTCCCAGATCCCGGTGGAAACAAAGGCGGCCCGCGGCTTGTGGGGGAATCGGGAAGTCTTGATCGGGGTCAGCCGTGATATTACAGACCGGAAAACAGCGGAAGTCATGATCAGGGAGAAGGTCAATGAGATCGAAGGCTTTTTTAAGGTGTCGATCGACCTGTTTTGCATCACCGACTTTGGAGGGAATTTATTAAGGATCAACCAGGCCTGGGAAAACACATTTGGATATTCCCTCGATGAATTATTGGGCAGGAATTTTTTGGAATTTGTGCATCCGTTTGACCGGCCGGCGACCCTTGCTGAAATGAGAAATCTTGCCCGAGGGCAGCAGACCCTGAATTTTGTTAATCGTTACCAATGTAAAAACGGTTCCTGGCGGTATATTGAGTGGAGGTCACAGGTGGAAGGATCCCGCATTTATGCGGCAGCCCGCGACATCACGGACCGAAAGGCAGCCGAGGATCTGCGAACTTTGCAGACAAAGCAATTGCAATACCGCCAGGTTTTCGAGGAAACCCTGACATCCATATCGACCCACTTTATCAGCCTGCCTTCAGAACAAATTCTCGGGGAGATCACCAATGTTCTGAAACATATAGGCGAGTTCGAAAAAGTGGATCGAAGCTATGTTTTCCTGATCGATCAGAACACCGGAAAGATAAATAACACGAACGAATGGTGCGCGCCGGGCGTCAGGTCGCTGATCGTAAGGTTGCAGGAAATGTCGAATGATCATTTCCCGTGGATGATGGGGAAATTGGAAAGGTTGGAGGAGGTATCCATCCCCTTTGTCTCCGACCTGCCCGCAGAAGCTCAAATGGAACGGAAACGGCTGATGGCACAATCAGTTCAATCGGCGTTGGTGGTACCTCTGGTAACACATGGCAGCCTGGTCGGCTTTCTGGGATTTGATTCGATCGCGCGTCAGCGGGAGTGGTCGCAGGACAGCATTTTGTTGATCAAAATGGTCGGCGATATCTTGTCCAATGCGCTGACCCGCAAACAGATGGAAACCGAGCTGTTACAAAGCGAAGCCCGGAACAGGGCCCTGCTAAGTGCGGTGCCTGATCTGATCGTCCGCCTTCGCCGTGACGGCATTTTCCTTGATTTCAAGGCATCCTCGAATGAATCTCTGCTCCTGCCGACCGATCAAATTATCGGGGAATCGATCAATGACATCATGGATGACTCGATGTCAGACAAGGCCATGATGTGCATTGAAATGGCTTTGCTTAACAAGGAAATACAGACCCTGGAATTCACCCTTATATCCGGCAATTCTTCACATGTCTTCGAGGCCCGATTTAAAGACAGCGGCGAAGATGAGGTGACTGCCATCATCCGCGATATCAGCGCCAGGGCCCGCCTGGAACAAATGAAATCCGATTTTATTAACCGGGCCTCGCATGAATTACGCACCCCGATCGCCACCATGTTATTAATGGTCAACCTGCTGGATGGGGATTCAACTGCGGAGGAGGAGAAGGAATATTGGGATGTTCTCAAGAACGAATTAAACCGGGAACGTGTTCTGGTTGAAGACCTGCTGATCGTCGGCAGGCTGGAGAGCGATAAGATCGACCTGCATATCAGCTCCTTTGATATCAGCGAGCTGGTTAATCAGGTGACCCGTCAGGTGGAATTGCCCGCAAGGGAAAAACAGATCTCGATCGAGATGAATACGCAGCGCGCGCCGGATGAGCCTTTGTATCTGATCGAGGCGGATGAAAAAGCCTTGACCCAGGTATTAATGAATTTGATGGGGAACGCATTAAAGTTCACGCCCGCAAGCGGGTCCGTCAGTGTAAATTTGCATAAAAAGAATTCCGGGTATGAAATTTCGATCAGCGATACCGGGATCGGAATACCCGGCGAGGATATTCCATTATTGTTCACGCGGTTTTTCCGGGGAACGAACGCCATTGAAGAGGAAATTCCGGGAACCGGGATCGGGTTATTCATCGTACGGTCGATCGTTGAAAAACATGGCGGCGAGATCAAGGTGCACAGTGAATTAGGCCAAGGCAGCCAGTTTGACGTTTGGCTGCCCGCGTACGCGGTTTCAGGAGGGGAGGGTGTCTTTCGACACCCCTTGTCCAGTTCATCAGGGTGATGATGGATGGTTATGTTATCCGGGCCGATGATCAACGCGGATGTGAAAAGCTTATTGCATGATCATTTTCACACCGGGTTCGACCAGCTGCCGGTAGTATTCATTCATCTGCTCCGCGGTATAGGGGGAGTCGGTATCGAGCCACCAGGTCAGCAGGGAAATGAAAGAGCTTGAAATATATTGCGCCACGATCTCGGGGGGAATGCCCTTTTTCCTTTTCGAAAAGGCCATTTTCAAATGAGTATGAAGATAGGTAATCAGGTATTTTTGGATGTGGGTCAGCGCGATATTCCCCCCTGTTTTCCGGCCAGGGCCTTGTAGAGCGGGCGCTGTCCTTCGGCGTGCTTGAACATTGACATGCTCAAGGCCCAGGGGCTGTTATTGTTAACGGATGCGTCCAGCAAATGTTTCTCAAACTCGGTACGCAAATGTTCAAACCCGCTTAAGAGCAATTGTGATCGGTGTTCTGGGTATCTTTGTCCTGCTTACCTACGGCGGGCCGGTCCTGCCGCACATTATCGGCCCAACCGCCCTCGCGGGCATCGGTGCTTTTGTTCTGCTCTACAAGAAGAAGGCTGTGTAATTTGAACGATGTACCGTGGCCGCCGAAGACTGATCGAGATGCTGGCACAACAAGCTCGAGATCGTTTTTGGCGGCCAGTGTCGTGTTCTGAAACGAACAAAAAATCGAAATAAAGATCCTGGGTGAGAAAATAGCCGGAAAAAGTGGGTGCATTCGAAAACTCGCTTTAAAGATTGGTTTTCTTGTATACTATGGATATGGAAACAGATTGGGAAAACCGACGTGAAGTACAACTGTATATTAGGTGGAACAATGGTTACGGCGCAGCCAATGGTTATAAACCGGATCACAAAAAAAGAATATGACGCATTGCAGGCATTTAATCAGCGCCTGGTGACTGAATTGGGAAAGCAGGTCCAACAGGTTATTCTTTTTGGTTCAAAAGCCCGGGGCGATAGCGCCCTTGATTCGGATATTGACATCCTGATTTTGGCAGACAATGAAAACATGCAGTTACGAAAGACGATCAGTAAAATCTCCTCCCAAATCGGACTGGATTATGATGTTTGCCTGGATGCACTCCTGATCGCAAATAAACGCTGGAAACAAATGTCGAGCGAAAGATTTTCCCTTTGCCGTAACGTGGAACGGGAAGGCATATTATTGTTCAACAGTGAAGGATAAAGACCGCCTTCCAAAACTGGAAAATGCCATTTACAAATCATAAGATTAGTCCGCGCGGCCTGGAGTTAAAAAAGGTAAAATAAGAGCATGAACAGGAAGGTGCCGCTGCATATCAGGAAACTGATGAAAGAATTGAAGGAAGGGCTTATTCGTATTTATGGCGATAAGCTGAAAGCAGTCTACCTGTATGGATCCTACGCGCGCGGGGATTACCGCCAGGGCTCGGATGTGGACGTAATGATCCTGTTGGGTGATTACGGGAATTATTGGGAGGAATTGCGAAGGTCAACAGAACTTGCCAGCGACATTTCCCTTGAATATGATGTTACAGTCAGCCGTTTGATCATGAAGGAAATACAATGGCAGGAATCGGACATGCCGGTTCTTCGTAACATTCACAAGGAAGGCGTGCCTGCATGAACGAATACACTCGCAAACTGCTGGACAAGGCGATTGACACGATCGAAAGCGCGGAACTTCTGCTCGATCATCAGAAAACCGATGTCGCTGCGGGTCGGGCATATTATGCCTTGTTTTATATCGCAGAAGCCTTGCTTGATGAAAAGGGACTTCAATTCAGCACACATGGCGATGTCATTGGTGCATATGGAAAAGAGTTTTCCAAGACAAAACTGCTGGACCAGAAATTTCATCGTTGATAGAAGGGTTTGACACACGCCTGATCGGTGATTATCACGTGGATACAAAAATAGATATGGACGCTGTTGTGAACATGATCAATCATGCGCGGGAGTTCCATGAAGCCGCGCTCAATTATTTGGAAAAGTAAATTGCCTGGGTAACCATCCCGTAAAATCATACCAGTGAGAAGCGGAAAAAATCATGGCAAAAAAGAGCCGGGAGAGATTCCACAAGAAGAATTTGAAATCTGGTAAATTATCAATGACATTATATGCCAATGCGCTTGAATGAGATCATGATCCATTCAAGCGCATTGGAGTGGTATTTTAATTTTCGCAATACAAACGATATCAGGGAGGGGGGATCTTCATTTTGTTCTCAAGGTAGGCATTCCCAAAATCGACATAGAGCTCCACCCAGAGCGGCAAATGGTCCGACATTTTAAAGGTGCGCCATTGTCTGTATTCGTTCTCGGTCAGATCCGGTTGATAGGTCTTCCAATCGGCATCGCGATAGACATGCTCAAAGAACGGGAAGGCGCCGGCCCGCGCCAGCCCCAATTGTTTTTCAACATCCCGCGCAAGGAAGGCGATCTGGTCAAAGGGTTTGTCGCGGTTGGCGTTGGTGTAGGTGCCCCTGATGGAGGCCGGAATTTTAAAGCTTTCCTGTTCGATCGCCTGAAAGGTCTCATCATTCGTGGAAAAGATGTTGAAATCACCCAGCAGGATGGCGTTATTGGCCCAGGTATCTTTGGATTCCATGCGCTTCTTTAAGAGTTTGACGACCATCGCCGCTTCTTTAACGCGCTGCGGATCGTCGGCCCGGGCTTCTCCGTAGTAGAAATGCTGGGTGCATAGGGTGAATTTGAACCAGCCGGCCTTGAAGCCCGCGAGGTACGGGTTGCGGGCGAAGGCGAAATCGGAGCTCAATGTTCCGCTCTCATCCTTATTCATCTCGGGAACCAGTTCCCCGGCCAGCCCGCCAAACGAGATTTTGCGTGTGTCATAAATATAGGCGTGGCGTTCATTGTTCCCCTGCGCGCCCTGGGTGACATCCGAGACCAGGTACTTCCACCAGCCGCCGAGAATGTACATGAGCTTGTCGAGCGCATCGAGGTTGTCTCGCACTTCCTGAACGGCGACGATATCAAAGCGTGAGATGATCTCGGCGATGTAGTAAAGGGGCTCATCCTCGCGGCCGCCGGATTTGGTCCCGCCAAACTCGCGCAGGTTCCAGGTCGCCAGCAGCAGGGTCGGGTCAACGGTCTTGGCGGGGATGGTCTTATCCAGTTCGAACTTAAGCGTTACCAGCCTTTCGGCAGTCCGCCGGCCTTCAACCGTTTTGCTGTTAATATTTTTATAGTATGGCATGGTATGTATGCTCCATTTTTCTGTTGGGAAAACGGATTCATTCTTTATCAGCAGATACGCGGCAGCATCTCACCGGCCAGCATGTCCACAATGCGCGTACTGCCGAGCTCGGTCTTGAGCAGTACCCGGCCCTGCGGGGCGGCGGTCACTTCGCCGATGATCACCGCGCCTTCGCCGTAGCGGGTCTGCTTCATCGCGGCCAAAATCTTCTCCGCGTCCTGTCTGGCGGCGATGGCCACCAGTTTGCCCTCGTTGGCCACGTACAACGCGTCAAAGCCCAGCATTTCGCACGCCGCGTTTACCTCGGCGTGGACGGGAATCGCCGCCTCGTTCAGCGAGATCCCCACGTTGGATTGCAGCGCGATCTCGTTCAAGGTCGTTGCCAGTCCGCCGCGGGTCGGGTCGCGTAATACATGCACGTTGCTGCTGGCGTCGAGCATGGCGTCGATCAAATGATT
Source organism: uncultured Anaerolinea sp. (assembly GCA_964385315.1). Classification (GTDB taxonomy): domain Bacteria; phylum Chloroflexota; class Anaerolineae; order Anaerolineales; family Villigracilaceae; genus Villigracilis. The sequence continues at coordinate 9,559 of CAYLOW010000025.1, read as the reverse complement.
GAGCGGTGCCACATCGCTTTGAATGCTCGATTCAAATCCCAGTTCGCCGCGCGCGCCCAACACCGCGATGCCGTGATCGCCGATCGACCCCGATAAAATGATCACATCGCCAACCCTGGCCTGCGCCCCGCCGATGTTCACCCCTTCGCGCACCACGCCCACCCCCGCGGTGGTGATGTACAAGCCGTCCGCCTTGCCTTTTTGTACCACCTTGGTGTCACCTGCCACAATTTGCACCCCCGCTTCATCGGCGGCGGCTTTCATCGACGCCACCACCCGTTTGAGGGTCTCCATCGGCAGGCCTTCCTCGAGGATAAATCCGGCGGTCAGGTACAGCGGCCGGGCGCCAAGCATGGCCACGTCATTGACCGTGCCGCAGACCGCCAGTTTGCCAATATCGCCGCCGGGGAAGAACAGCGGAAAGACCACATGCGCGTCGGTGCTGATGGAAAGGGCCGCGTGCAGGTTTGATTCGAGCCGCGCGGCGTCATCCCCCGCGCGCAGCGCCGTATTATCAAAAGCCGACATGAATGCTTTTTGGATCAACTGGTGGCTCATGCGCCCGCCCGCGCCGTGCCCCATGACAATTTGCTCGCCATGCGGCAGCGGCGGTGTGCAAACCGCGCCTTCAATGTTCAATATTTCGTCTGTCATAAGGTCCCTTTTGCACCGGCGGAGTCCAATTACCGCCCGTACTTGTAGTACGCCGCGCACGCGCCTTCAGCCGAGACCATGGTCGCGCCCAGCGGATTTTCGGTGGTGCATTCCTTGCCGAATGCCGTGCAATCGTGCGGCTTCTTCAGCCCCTGTAAAATTTGACCCGCGATGCACAGCGGAGATTCGCGGGTGAGGATATCGCCGACGTTGAAACGCTTCTCGGCGTTGAAATTGTCAAATTCGGGGCGCAGGCACCAGCCGCTCATGGGGATCATGCCAATGCCGCGCCAGGTGCGGTCACATTCCATGAAGACTTTATGGATCGCCGCCTGGGCGGGTTTCAGACCTTCGAAGGTCACGGCGCGCTGGTAGGCGTTGGCAATTTCCACTTTGCCTGCTTCAAGCAGCTGCACGGTGGTCAAAATTCCCTGCACAATGTCGAGGGGCTCAAAGCCGGTCACGACCATCGGGATCTTAAATTCCTCCAACAGCGGCGGATATTCGTGATAGCCCATCACCGCGTTGACATGCCCGGCCAGCAGGAAACCCTGCACGCGGTTATACGGCGAGCCCAAAATGGCTTTCATGGCCGGCGGCACGCGGACATGCGAAACGAGCACCGAGAAATTTATCAGCCCGAGGCGCTGCGCGTGAATGACGCTCATCACATTTGCCGGCGCGGTGGTTTCAAAGCCGATCGCAAAGAATACGACCTGCTTGCCGGGGTTTTTCTCGGCCAGCGCAACCGCATCCAGCGGCGAGTAGACCACGCGTACATCCCCGCCCTGCGCCTTGACCGAGAACAGGTCACGCCCCGAGCCGGGCACGCGCAGCATGTCACCATATGAGCAGAAGATCACGTTCGGCTGCGAGGCGATCGCCAGCGCCTTATCGATCAACTCCAGCGGGGTGACGCACACCGGGCAGCCCGGCCCATGCACCAGCTCAATTTGAGGGGGCAGCAGCTGGTCAATGCCGTGACGCACAATGGCGTGGGTTTGCCCGCCGCAAATTTCCATTAACGTCCACGGGCGGGTCACCGTGCGGTGGATCTCTGCGATGACGTTCTTTACCAGGGCTGAATCCCGGTATTCGGTGACGTACTTCATGGGGCCGACTCGAGCCCCAGTTCTTCTTCAATTTCCCCGATCTGCCTCAGCAGGTCAAGGGTTTCCAACGCGTCCGCTTCGCTCAGCAGGCTGATCGCAAACCCCACGTGAATAATGCAATACTCGCCGATCTGCGCTTCAGGCACATATTCCAAACAGGCCTCGCGATAGATGCCGCCAAAGTCAACCTTGGCCATCAGCATCCCGCTTTTTTCATACGTTTCAACAATTTTTCCAGGTACGCCTAAACACATGTTATCCTCGCATTTTGGCCGCCGCGATCATGGCTTGTCCGAGTGACAAACCGCCGTCATTGGCGGGCACTTCCCGATGTATGTATACCCTAAAACCTGAGGTTTTCAAAAGTGATAAAGTTCGTCCTAATAGGGTGATATTCTGCCAGACTCCGCCTGATAAAGCAACCCCGTCAATTCCCGTTTCGGACCTGATCTTCAGGCAGATCTCCCGCACCGACTCAGCCAGCCCATTATGGAATCTGGCGGATATTTTTGATATGGGAACTCCGTCCATCACGTCCTTGAGCAATGCTTCGATGCCGGGCTGCAGGCCGATGCGATCCTGGCCCAGTCCGAAGGGATAGATGCCCGCCTCGGCCGGGTCGGCCAGGGCTTCAAACTCGATCGCCGCCTGTCCTTCGTAATTGACTTTTTGACGCACGCCCGCCAGAGCCGCCGCCGCGTCGAATAACCTGCCCATCGATGAAGTCAGCGGCGAATTGATCTTCCGCTCCAGCTGCGTGCGCAAAATAAATTGATCCTGGGCGCAAAATTCGGAAACCGAGTCGAGCCTTTCATCCCATTCCAGACCCAGTGACCACAATAAAGCCAGGGCGGTCCGGGCCGGTTTCTTGATCGCCGCGTCCCCGCCGGGCAGGGGGAAATAATCGAGGTGATAAGCCCGTTGATAGCTTTTGTAATCCACGATCAGGATCTCGCCGCCCCAGATCGCGCCGTCCTCGCCATAGCCTGTCCCATCGAACGCGGCCCCGATCACGGGTTGTGAACCGTCGAGTCCATGCTCCGCCATGCAGGCGGCGATGTGCGCGTGGTGGTGTTGAATGTTGAACAGCGGCAGGTCCTCACGTTCGGCGCGTTCAAGCGCGTAGCGTGTGGCCAGGTAATTCGGGTGCAGGTCACAGGCGAGCGCTTCAGGTTTAACCCGGAATAATTTCTCAAAGTGTTCGACGCCCTGCTCAAACGATCTCAACGTCTCGTAGTTTTCCATGTCGCCGATGTGATGGCTGAGAAAGGCGTAATTTTTGTTCGTGATACAAAACGTGTTTTTTAATTCAGAGCCGGCGGCCAATATCTGCGGCACATCACTTGGGAGTTTGACGGGGAATGGCGAGTAGCCGCGTGAGCGCCGGATGGGGTAGATGGATCTTCGATCTTCGATTGACGATTGCCGGCCGTCTTCAAAGACGCGCACAACAGAATCATCACACCGCATGTGAATATCACGGTTGTGCATTAAAAAGGCGTCGGCAAGTTTGGAGAGTCTTTGACGCGCGTCTTCGTTGTCGGTGGCGATGGGTTCTTCCGAGAGGTTGCCGCTGGTCATGACCAGCGGTTGAATGGTTGACTTGCCATCTTCACCGTTCAGCTGTGAGAAAAGCAAATAATGCAGGGGGGTGTAGGGCAGCATCACTCCGAGCCAAACCTGCCAGGGTGAGACTTCCTCCACAATACTTGAGCCCGGCTTCTTCTTTAATAGAACGATCGGGCGCGCGCTGGAACACAGCAATTCGCGTTCCGCGCCGCTGACATGGCAGTGCTGTTCGATCGTTTCCATGTCGGGCATCATCAGCGCAAAGGGCTTATCGACACGCAGTTTACGGCTGCGGAGTTCGGCCACCGCTTGCGCGTTCGTCGCATCACATGCCAGGTGAAATCCGCCCAGGCCTTTGATGGCGACAATTTCCCCTTTTTGAAGCGCCTTCCGGGTTTCAGCGATGGCGTCATCCGGGGTGAGGATGCCTTCACGATTCGGCCGTTCAAAGGTGACTCGCGGCCCGCACACCGGGCAGGCGACAGGCTGGGCGTGAAAGCGCCTGTCCAGCGGGTCTTTATATTCACGTTCACAATCGGGGCACATGGGAAAATCCGCCATGGTCGTCTTCGGGCGGTCATACGGCAGGTCTTTAATGATGGTAAAGCGCGGCCCGCAGTTGGTGCAGTTGATGAAGGGATACCTGTACCGCCTGTCATTTGGATCGAACATTTCCCGCAGACAGTCCGGGCAGATGGAGACATCCGGTGAGATCGGTTGGAACGCGCCCGCGACCGATTCAGACTCGAGGATCTCAAAGGAACTGAAGCCGGTGAGGGGCTGTGGGGTGACCGTCAGGGTATCAATGCGTGCGAGGTCCGGGGCTTCGCTGCGCAGAGATTGCACGAATTGATCCAGCGTGCTGTCTTCCCCGTCCACTTCAATTTCAACACCCGCCGAGGTATTCTTCACCCAGCCGTTGAGCTGGAGGCGCGCGGCAAGAATATAAACAAAGGGCCGGAACCCGACCCCCTGGACAATTCCTGTGATATGGACCCGCAGTCCCTGCATCTTATTTCTTTGCTTGTTGGATGAGCCATTCGACCCAGGCGCCCAGGCCTTCGCCGGTGCGGCAGGAAAGCGGGAAGGTGGTCACGCCGGGGTTGAGGACCTGCACCCCGCGCTCAAAGTAATCCATGCGAAAGTTGACATACGGCAGCAGGTCGATCTTGTTGATCACCAGCGCATCAACGCCGCGGTAGGTGCCCGGGTATTTATAGGGTTTATCGTCGCCTTCGGGAACGGAGGCCACGAGCACATTTTTATGCGTGCCCAGTTTGAAGTTGGCAGGGCAGACCAGGTTGCCGACATTTTCAACGATCAGCAGGTCAAATTGCGTCAGGTCAAGCTGCTCGAGCGCGCCGTACAGCATGACCGCATCCAGGTGGCAATCGCCGCCGGTGTTGATTTGAATGGCCGCCCCGGCGCCGGCCGCGGCGGCGCGGTCCGAGTCGATCGAGGTGGCGATGTCTCCGTCCACGGTTGCGACCCGCAGTTTCCCTTTGAGCAGGGGCAGGGTTTGCTCGATGAGCGAGGTCTTGCCGGCGCCCGGCGAGGCCAGGATGTTAATTGAAAAAACCCCCGCCGCATCGATGCGGGCGCGGTTGGTTTGTGCCAGTTTATCATTGGCATTCAGAATGTTTTCAACGATCGGGATGTTTTGGGTCATGGGGCTCCGAAAAGAGGATGAGCGCGTGTTATCGCTGCGTTAGTCCACGTCTATCGATTCAAGCGAAAACTCTTCGCCTTTGATGATTTTCGCGCCGACGCCGAAGCATCTGGGGCAGACCAATTCCTTGTCGGTCGGGTGATACTTCTCAAGACAGGACATGCACTGTAATTCGGCGGGTACCCGGCGGAAGTGAAGCACCGCTTTCTCGGCGATGGTGTCCTTGGCGATGATCTCCCAGTAGAATTGGATCGAGTCATCCACCATGCTCGCGAGCTCGCCGATGACGATATTCAGATCGGTGACGCGTTTGGCGTTCGCCTTTTCAGCATACTGCAGGGATATTTTTAATAATGACTCGGTGATGGGTAATTCATGCATGGGCTATATTTTACTGTATCCGCGCATTAATGCGCGGGCAAAGTCTACAAGCGGGATGCGCTTTGAAGGCTTGAGTACAGGAATGTCTTTATATTTTCGATCAGGGCAGGGACGGCCGCCGCCGCTTCAGGCGAAAGCCCTTCCTCCAGATCAAAACTGGCAGCGGTGACGCTGAAAATTGCCGCCCGGGGCGTGTGACCGTAAAGCGTCCCAGCCATGGCCAAAAGGGTTTCCGGATCAAAATGATGGGTGATGCTTCCGGGTTGACTGACTCGCGGCAGGAGGGGGCGGGTTTTTACGGTTCCGGCTTTTTCCCCGTTGTAGTTCAAGGCGGCATCGATAAAAACAGCCAGGTCCACTTGCGCGAGGAGCGGGGCCAACTCGGGTGAGAGCTGCTGGGTTGTGCAGATCTCCACATCCGCGGGCAGGCTTAACGAAGAAAGCACCTGGGCGGCATAAATGCCCAGGCCGTCGTCTTTTCGCAGTGTGTTGCCATAACCAAGGATAAGGGTTTTCATCAGGTCATATGCCATCCACCCGGATGGTTTCGATTCCAGGTGGATGGAGATTTTTAAGATACGCAGATGCCTTATTCGCGATTCAGCGTGTCGAGCAGGCTGCCATCAGGCGAGAACATTTCGAGCTGCATGGCCATATGACCGTCGGCGTGGGTCGAGCAGGCCAGGCACGGGTCAAAGGCGCGGATCACGGCCTCCACCCGGTTGAGCATACCCTCGGTCAATTTCTCGGGGCGCACATAATAACGGGCGGCCTGTAAGACTCCCTTGTTCATGGCCAGGTTGTTATTGCCCGAGGCGATGATCAGGTTGGCTGATTGGATGATGCCGTCTTCGTTGACTTTGTAATGATGGAACAGGGTTCCGCGCGGGGCTTCACTGACGCCGATGCCTTCGAGGTTGTTCACTTCGGCGTGGGCACGCACATTGTCCGAAAGGATATCCGGCTCATTGAGCAGTTGCTGAATGCGTTCGATCCCATACAGGATCTCGATCAGACGCGCGTAGTGATAATGGAAGGAACTGAGCACCGCGCCTTTATCGAGACAATGGAATTCAGCCAGCTCCTGATCTGCCTGGGGTGTGCCGCATTCATTGGCCACATTTAAGCGGGCCAGGGGGCCGACACGATACATGCCATCGGCATAACCCAGGGGCTTGTAATAAGGTGATTTAAGATAGGTATAGGGTTCCACCGCCTCACCGATGAAGGATTCATATTCATCGGGGGCGAGCTGGTCGGCGAGGACACTGCCGCGGGCGGTGACAACGCGCAGGTTGCCGTGATAATGTTCGAGGCGGCCTTCCTTGGTCACCAATCCCATGAACAGGCTGGGGAAATTGGCAAAGGTGCGGATATATTCCTGGTAGCCGTTGAGACTCTTTTTATACCAGTCGAGGGTGCGGGTGATGATCGTCAGCACTTCGGGTATCTCGCTCAGGATCTGGTCACGGACTGTTGCGTCCAGCGGGCTGGCCACGCCGCCGGGGACGATCCAGGATGGGTGAATGCGTTTGTTCGCCAGACGCTCGATCACCTGCTGTCCGAACTGGCGCAGACGGATGCCGTCACGTACGACCTGCGGATGTTTTTCGAGCATGCCAAACATGTTTCGTTTGGCCGGGTCGCCATCCATTCCCAGCAGCAAGTCCGGGGAGGAGAGATAGAAGAAATTCAAGGCATGTGATTGGATGATCTGCCCGAGGTTGATGATGCGGCGCAGGGCAATGGCTGTCGGGGGAATGCGCACGGCCAGGATCTGGTCGCAGGCTTTAGATGAAGCGATCAAATGGCTGACCGGGCAGATGCCGCAGGTGCGGGCGGTCAGGGAGGGCATTTCATAAAACGGGCGGCCCTGGACGAATTTTTCAAATCCACGCACCTGGGTGACATGAACCTGGGCATCCTGAACCGAGCCGTCATCATTAAGGAAAATGGAGACTTTGGCGTGTCCTTCGATGCGTGTTACTTGTTCGATCATGATTTTATTGGACATGGTGTACTCCTAGGCTCCAAAGCGGGTCATCTGCGATAGTTCAGGGGTGCGCCCTTCGATGAGCTCATTCAAGGCGAAGAAAATGGTATCGGCGGAGGGCGGGCAGCCCGGAATGAAAACATCCACTTTGACGTAGGTATGCAGGGGTAAGGCGAACGGCAGCAGGGGCGGAACTCCCTGGGTGGGGATCTGCGGTCTGTCTGCGCCCATTTCAAGATACACATGGTTAAGGGTGGCATCCAAACCAAAGGGGTTGCGCATGGACGGAATATTGGCTGTGATGGCGCAATCGCCAAACGCCACCAGAAGTTTGGTGCGCGGGCGGATCTTCATCAGCTTGTGCAGGTCTTCCTCGGTGCCCAGTGCGCCTTCGACCAGGGTGATGTCAACATCGTCAGGGAATACTTTGACATCCACCAGGGGGCTGAAGACAACATCCACTTTTTCGGCCAGCAGCAATAAACGCTCGTCGATATCGAGGAAGGACATGTGGCAGCCGGAACAACCGTCAAGCCAGATGGTTGCCAGGCGTAGTTTTTTATTTTTTTTCATTTCAAAGCTCCTTTGCGGCGCATGACCAGGTATGGCAGGAAGTGCTTGCGCTTGGCCATTTCAGCCACCGATTTTCCTTTTTCAGCCAGCGCGCCGGTCGGGCAGACATGAACGCATTTCCCGCAGCTGGTGCAGCTCTTCGAGTCGCCCCACGGGCCGTCAAAGTCCGTGATGATCATGGTCTTGATGCCGCGGTTGCGCAGGTCACGGGTGTGCGCGCCTTCGATCTCGTCACACACACGCACGCAGCGTCCGCAAAGAATGCAGCGGTTATGGTCCACTTCATACTTGGGGTGGGACCCGTCGCAGTCGAATTGGGGATGCAAATACTGGTAGCGGATATGATCGACGCCCAGGCGCTGCGCCATGGACTGCAGTTCGCAATGGCCGTTGGTCACGCACACCGCGCAGATGTGGTTGCGCTCTGAGAAGAGCAGTTCCAGGATCATTTGGCGGTACTTGAGCAGGCGGTCACTCTCGGTGGTGACTTCCATGCCTTCTTCAGGCCTGGAGACACAGGAGGGGATCAGACGGTTCGAGCCGGCGGTTTCGACCATGCACAGGCGGCATTGGCCGGTGGGGGTCAGGCCGGTCTTGTTGCATAAGGTCGGGATGTTGATCCCGTTCTGGCGGGCGACCTCTAAAATAGTTTCCCCTTCGGTTGCACTGACGTGCTTTCCGTCAATGGTGAAAGTTTTAATGGTGTTGGTGGGGCTCATCGTGATTCCTCCCTGGCGCCTTGCACCAGAGGTTTGATCTTTTCCATATATTCACTGCGGAAGTAGCGCAGCGTGCTGATGATGGGATTGGGCGCCGCCTGTCCAAGACCGCACAGGCTGGTATTGCGCACCACATCACATAATTCCTGAAGTGTCACCAGGTCTTCCTCGGTGGCTATGCCCTTCTGGAATTTTCCCAAAAGGTTGTAAAGTTGAACGGTTCCCACACGGCAGGGGGCGCACTTGCCGCAGGATTCCTGCATGCTGAACTCCATGAAGAAACGCGCCATATCGATCATGTTCGAAGAATCATCGATGATGATCATGCCGCCGGAGCCCATCATGGAACCAAGTTCCTTGAGCGATTCATAATCCACGGGGGTGTCGAGGTGTTCGGCCGGGATGCAGCCGCCCGAAGGCCCGCCGGTTTGAACGGCTTTGAACTTGTGCCCGTTGGGGATGCCCCCGCCAATGTCATAAATGATCTCGCGCAGGGTGATGCCCATCGGCACTTCGATCAGGCCGGTGTTCTTGATCTTTCCGGTCAGTGCAAAAACCTTGGTGCCCTTGCTCTTGGCTGTGCCGGTGCGGGCGAACAACGCGCCGCCGTCTTTGAGGATGCCGGGGATGTTGGCGAAGGTCTCCACGTTGTTGACCAGGGTCGGCTTATCATAAAGACCTGATTCAGCGGGGTAAGGCGGGCGCAGGCGCGGCATGCCGCGGTTGCCTTCGATCGAATTGATCAACGCTGTTTCTTCACCGCAGACAAATGCACCGGCGCCCAAACGCACATCGACCTTGAAGCTAAAGGGCGTGCCGCAAATATCCTGTCCAAGCAGGCCGAATTTTTCAGCCTGTTTGATGGCCGCTTTCATGCGTTTGATCGCCG
>CAYLOW010000024.1:18906-23979 GCA_964385315.1 uncultured Anaerolinea sp. | reverse complement strand
CTGCCACACGCATACACTTCTGCGAGTCGACGGCGCGCTTATATGGACGCGAATCAGTACCGACAAATACATCCTTGAACTGCACCATGCCGGAGTTGGTAAACAGTAAAGTAGCATCCCCGCCCGGCACAAGCGGCATGGACGGGACAGCGGTATGTCCATGTTCAACGAAGAAGTCAATAAAGTCCTGACGAATTTGGTTGCCTGTAAGTTTTTTCATTCAAACTCCAAAAGGTTATAATAATAGCGTGTCGAATTATACCAAGTGAGAGGCGGTTGCAGGTTGGTATTCTGAAAGCCCTTTGCAATCTACCGGAGTCGGTTCGACAAGGAATGTTTTGAACTGGACCGGAAAAGTTTTTGCAAAACCATATGCTATCAGATGGATCACAATATATAAAAGATAAAGTATTACCCGGACACAAATACATCCATAAATCCCCTCAGTAGGATGCAGAAGTCTTGGAACATCTCAGAAACCTGAAAAGGCCCGGGCGGCAAATTTTCATTTGTTTCGAATCCACATATGTACAAAATATCATAAAAAAAGGAAATCAAGTTGAGTAATTCAAACCGGGTAATTTTGATCACAGGGGCAACAGCGGGCATTGGCAAGGCTGGTGCTTTGGAATTGGGACGGCGGGGCTGGAAGGTATTTGTTCATGCCCGTTCTGCAGCACGCGGAAATCCCGTGCTGGATGAGCTGAAGAAAAATGCGCCCTCTGCGGAGTTTGTCTTGGTCACAGGAGATATGGCATCCTTGAAGGAAGTGAAAGCGCTTGCGGATCAGGTCAAATCACAAGCTGAAAAATTGGATGCTTTGTGGAATAACGCAGGATTAATCCTGGACAAACGCGAAGTCAGCGCTGATGGATGGGAACTGACCATGGCGGTAAACCATCTCGCTCCATTTGTCCTAACCCGTGAATTGCTTCCATTGGTCGAGGTGGCTCAAGGCCGAATCATAACCACGAGTTCATTCGCCAACAACTTCGGAACATTTAATTGGGACGATTGGATGGATGAAAAAAATAAATTTGCCTCGATGAGAATTTATGGAAAGTCCAAACTCGGTAATATCCTGTTTACCCGTGAACTGGCACACCGCGTTGGTTCAAAGGGTATCACAGCTCATTGCTTCCACCCCGGATATGTCCGTACTGAATTTGGCAAACAACGGGATGCAACCGACAAGGAATCAGATATACCAGACTGGCTTAAATCCTTAATCATGATCGACTCATTTGCCGGGGCCGATACAGGGATCTTTCTTGCTGAAGATCCATCCGTCAAGGAAATCAACGGAAAATATTGGGCTAAGAGAAAAATCCGCAGAACAAGATTTTTTGACAATGACAGCAATGCCGCCAAGTTATGGGAACTCAGCGAAAAAGCAACCAATTAAAATACTTTCACATTTTCACTAAGCTCCTACGGGAATTGGGAAGAGAGATAAAGTTTTGGAACAGTGCAAATGTGCTCTTCCCCACCCGTCCTTTCCATTTGGGGCAGGCTCGCTCATAATATGAAGAAAGAAAGTAAATCAAAACATCCCCTTTCCTTTAAATGCTCATTGACAAACACGATCATGCAAATTCCGGTTCGAAAGTCTCTTCAATAATGCGATAGACAACATCATGCTCACGAACAGGCTCGTCCACGGTGATCGCGACATCGTCACCGGGCTTAACCCATACAACCGGACGATGGTTTACCTGCATAGATGAAACTTTCTCAGTCTCATCGGTCAGATGGTCAAGGATGTGTATCGTGTCACCCAGTTTCAGTCCATCAATAAGTTTTACCACTGCGACATTGAGATGATTGTAATAATGAGTAACCCGGCCAATCTCAACTTCCATAGGTCACCTTCTTAACTGATCACTTCACAATCAGGACCGAACAATCTGAATAGTGAACGAGCTTGCGTGAAACACTGCCCATCCAAAGACTTTTGAATTGGCCCAAACCGCGCGACCCGGCCACAATCAAATCGATTTTATTGGCTTTTACATATTCCATGATCTCAGTTGCCGCATCACCCTGCTTTAAAACAGGGGTTGATGGGATCCCATGACGCTGAAACAAGGCGCAGGTCCGCTTAAGCAGCGATTGGCCTTTACGCTGCTGCCTCTTTTGCAAAACCTGATCCGAGTTGTCGAGAGGCATGATGTATACGGACTGCCAGCCTCCCAGGTGAGGTTCCATAGTCAGCAGGGGCTGCGGCGGTGGAATCACGTGCATGACCCGTAAATCTGCTTTTTCGGGCAGGGGGAATTTCCCCAGGTAGCGCGTAGCATGTTGACTGGTTATAGACCCATCTGTCACGAACAAAATGCACTGCAGTCCCATATATGGCGCGCGCACGATCAATACAGGACAGTGTGCATATTCCACAACTTGCTGGGCCACACCACCCAACAGGATGCCGAATGTGGCACGCAGCCCTTTGGCTCCCAGGACGATTAAATTGGATTTTTTGATCTGTGCAAGCTCAATGATCTTTTCTGCAGGTGAACCAAGGGTCAGGTCGGTATCTGCAGATATCCCCGCATTCAAAAACTGGTTCTTTGTCTTTTATAATGAACATTCAAAATCAGGTATGGCTGAAATCTGCCTTGGAGTGAAAACCCGCAAAACATATATACGGCTGTTATGTGGCAACGAAAGGTCACGAATCAACTCCACCGCGGACCTGGCATGCTGCGAACTATCATCCGCCATCAGGATTTTCATCCGTTTTATCGAAGTCATTTTCTGCCTCCTTTCATGCGAAAACAACTTTTCCAATCCTACTGTAGCACAAATCACGCCCTATTTTCTAGTCACCGCCCATTAATTCAAGAATTTTCAGAATAAGTGATTTATAGCTCAACATTAATCACAAAAATTAATTTATAGGACAAGGTATGAAAATCCATGTATCCCTGGGAGTTAAAATATAGTAACAAATATGAATAACCGATGTTTGTTGTGGTCAATCTAAGTGAGGTCGTCATAAAAAATGACTGTCACCTTCAAAATGACAGTCACCTTATTTATTTTCCGTATCGCTTGCGAATTTCAGGCAGAAAATAATCGTCGAAGAAGCGATCCACATCATAATCAGGTTTCCAATTCCACTCGGTACGAGCAAGGGAATCATCAACATCTTCCGGCCAAGAATCCACAATACCCTGCCTGCGCGGATTTGGTGTAAATGTGATATTTGCATTGGGGAAGGCTTTCAATGCACGCTGGCGAAATTCATCAGCTGAGATGGCAAATGCTGAAATATTATAAACACTATTCGAAAGTTTTTCACGCGGGACATCCATATTCATCAAAAGGGATTTAATCGCATCGGGCATTGCCATGAACGAAATTTTTGTATCCGCGCGCACAAAACATGAATAGGGTTTACCCTGTGCCGCAGCATGCAGCATCTCAGGTCCATAATCACTTGTTCCCCCGCTTGGCAGGGTAAAGGCACTGATCAAGCCTGGAAAACGAAGCGCCCGAAAATCAAGCATCACCGGTGGTTTCTCATCCAAATGTTTTTGGCCAAAGTATTTACCATAATACATTCCCAGTTTTTCGCAGTATAACTTGTTGCATCCATACATGGTATGCGGTGTGTTCCAATCCTCCTCTTTTACCACACCAGCCAGCTTCTTTGCTTCGAGGTTAGGCATCCCATAGGCGGCTATTGAACTTGGGAATAGGAACTTGACCGCCTTGTTATATTTTTCCGAACGATACGCTGCCAGCATCAATAATTGCATTGTGCCTTCTACATTGATACGGTGCGCCTCTTCAGTGGCAACTTCAGCCTTGGAAGACAGCGAAGCCGCAAGATGGAAGATAAAATCAAAATCATAATCATAAAATGTTTTAATCTTATAAACCAGGTCCCCTTGTACATGTTCCGCCGATAGGCTTTTGATCGAATCCGGCAACGACATGAAGTCTGAAGTTACTATTCTATAGCCGCCTCTTTTGGCCAACTCCTGCACCAACGCCTGCCCGATCTCGCCACTTGCACCAGTCACAAGCACTTGCTTTTCGCTCATGTTCGCTCCTTAATATGCTAGAATAACATTCACTTTATTTTACGACACAATCCATGAAACCCAGTAATCAAATTTCCATTATATTTTTGCGCAGAAAGCAGTCCGCCACGTCCCTTGAAACTGTGAGCCGGGGCTATTGTAGGGGGGGGCGGGCTGGAGCACGAAGCTTACTTGGAGTTGCCGCCTTCGTAATAACCTACCTGCTTAGTTCTTGCGCTGTATTGGATGCGTTGAATGCGACGCCAACCCCCATTACCGTGACGGAAACACCAACCCTCACCCCAACCTTCGTTTGGTTCCCTGCTTCGGCCACCCCCACAGTGGGACCTTTAGCCACACCCAAGCCGCCTACCCCTGAGATGCGTCCTGGCATTGGCATCACAACCCTTACAGATGATTTCTCTGACCCAACGTTGTGGAGCACAGCGAGTTCCATTCAGGGCAGCGCGAATCTAAACGAAAACCGTATCATCCTCTCTGTCAAAAGCAAAGTATACATATTTAGCCTGCGGCGGGGAATCTCGGCAACGGATTTCTACGCAGAGATTACTGCAAGACCAGACTTGTGCCGCGGCGAAGATAGCTACGGATTGCTAATTCGGGCCAATTCTGTGGCGTACTATCGTTTTTCCCTGACATGCGGCGGCCTTGTCTCTGCAGAACGGATCAGTGTGGGTACACGTGAAGTGTTACAGACTCCGCTACTCAGCGGTGACGTACCTATTGGTGCTCCCGGCGAGGTACGCATCGGGGTATGGGCTGTCGGTAAAGAAATGCGCCTATTTCTTAACGATCGCTATCAATTCAGCATTAGCAACTCACATAATCCCAGCGGGACAATTGGCGTATTCGTAAATTCAGCGGGTATAACTCCTTCAATCGTGTCCTTTTCCCGCCTGAATCTGCAAAAAGTGGATTATGTGCTCCCCACCAGAACCCCCAAACCTTAATTACGAATATCGGATCAAACTACTTCATTGAATCGATAATCTGCTTCGCAAGCATGGAGAATTCCCTATCA
>CAYLOW010000024.1:0-18806 GCA_964385315.1 uncultured Anaerolinea sp. | reverse complement strand
ACCAAATTTCGCTAGCGATTCAGCCGCAATTCGTGCTACTTCGTTATGCAAATCGTACAAAGCCATCCCCAATTCTTCGATAGCACGGATGTCACCCAAATCACCCAACATGGCTGCTGCGTACCTGCGGACGGTGCCTTCCTTGTCGCTCAGCGCTTCGACCAATGGTCCAAAAGCGGCGGCGCCCATATTTTTTATGGCTTTCAACAAGTCACCAGCGGCATCTTCGCATTCGAACCACCAGGACGAATCGCGCAAGGCTTCCATTAAAAATGGAAGTGCAGCAGGATGTTTCGTCCCACCCAACGCGCGTGCCGCAGACTGACGCACTTCAATGATCGGGTCATCGAGTAAAACAGTTGTTATCTCATCAAATGTGGACGGGTCGGAAAATTTGGCAATGGCACCACAGGCGGCGCTGCGAACTTCGTCTTCTTTATCTTTGAGCAGGGGCAGGAGAAAAGGAATCACCTTTGCATCACCGATGTTCCCCAAAGCCAGCGCAGCACGTGAACGAACAGTAAAATATTCACCCTTCAACGCATCCAATAAAGCAGGGATGGCTGATTTATCCTTGCTGATCCCAAGAATTTCAGCTGCCCGCCCCCGCACGATGGGATGAGTCGTTGTGAGAGTCTTTATCAATGCAGGAACGGCCGAAGGAATTCTGGCAAGTATATTCTGGCTGGTCTGAAGCAAGATCGGATCCTGAGATTGGAGTGCATCTATCAGGGATGGTACAGAATCCGCACCGAGTTTGATCAATTCTCGTGCGGCATTGTCTCGTTTGGTGGAATCGGTAAGTTGGGTCATCAACCTTTTTGCTTCGCCCTGCGGTCCACCGGTTAGCCAGTTCATATATTTATTGTATCTTAAAAAGAAACACCCCGCGTTACAGCAGGGAGCTCCCACTTGAGTACTGGAAATATTTTAGAGGTCTTTGATTAAAAGGGCGGCAACCAACAGCGCCAAACCAATGAAAACGAGCCAAAAGGCATCGATTGGGAGCAGGGTAAATGTGCCGAGAAAACTGAATAAGCCAAGCAGGCCCAGAGCAACGGCAATCCAAAAAGTTATTTCCTTGGGTGGTGTGAGTTTAAGATTCATAATCATTCTCCTTGTAATAATGGGTAATAATTTTTTAGCAATTTCTGCTATATTTGAAAGTCAATTTCATCTTACAGTAAATACATACCTATCACATCCCCCAACTGATGGGTATGGAACACCTCCACTTGGGGGAGATTTCGAAGGAGAACTATGTAAGCCCAATTTTATCAGGCCAAAAATTGGACTAAAATTATCTGATATAATAGCGTGTTGAATCGTAATTACATCGCCAGAAATATTCTGGTGTAATTTTTTGTAACCTGTTAGTGGAGTAAATCATGAAGAAAGAACAACAACTGGATTTATATTACCAAATGGTTTTGATTCGGCGCCTTGAAGAACGAGGAGCGGAATTGTACCAAGCGGGCAAGATCGGCGGTTTCATGCACTTATATATTGGGCAGGAAGCAGTCTCAACCGGTCTGATCGCAGCACGGGAACCTCGTGACCGGGTGATTACTGCGTACCGCGATCATGGGGTTGCTTTGAACTGCGGCATTTCTGCCAATGAAGTGATGGCGGAACTGCTCGGCAAGGCAACGGGCATGTCGAAAGGCAAGGGGGGCTCAATGCATATGGCAGACACATCCAAAAACATGTGGGGCGGACACGCTATCGTCGGTGGCCACCTGCCCATTGCTTCCGGCTTTGCCATTGGCGACCAATACGCCGGCAACGATAACATCACAATATGCATGTTTGGCGACGGCGCGACCAATATAGGCTATTTTCATGAGGCATTGAACCTATCCAAAATTTGGGGATTGCGCGTGCTGTGGGTTTGTGAAAATAATCAGTACGGAATGGGCACGGCTGTCAACCGCGCCTCAGCTGTGGATGAAATCCGCCGCAAGGCGGAAGGTTTCGGCATGAAAAATAGTGACGTGGACGGTATGGATATAACGAAAGTCTACGAAGCCGCGAAGGAAGCTCTGCAATTCATCCGCAAGGAAAGTCAACCTTATTTGCTCGAAATAAATACCTATCGTTTCCGCGGCCATTCGATGGGCGATCCCGAGCGTTACCGCAAATCCGAGGAAGTAAAAAGATGGCAGGAAAACGACCCGATCGGAATTTTCAACAAGCAATTGCTTGAAAAGAAGATTGCCACTACCAAAGTTTTGGATGAGATTGAAGCGCGCGCAGGGAACGAAGTAGACAAAGCTGTTGAATTCGCCGAGGCTTCCCCTGAACCCGAAATGGCAGAGTTGTTTACGGATATATATGCTGACTAGAGGATAACAATGGATGGCGGATCGTAGTTAAAGGTCCATCGTCTGTGGTTATTCATGTAAAAACGAGGAATACATGGCAAAAATTACAATGCGCGAGGCAATCTCGCAGGCTCTTATGGAAGAGATGGACCGCGATCCCGCTGTTTTTATTATGGGCGAAGAGGTCGGCGTTTGGGGCGGAACTTACGCCGTGACAAAAGGCTTTTTTGATAAGTTTGGCGCGGCGCGCGTCAAGGATACCCCCATTGCAGAAAATGCGATCATCGGCGGCGCGATCGGTGCGGCGATGGTAGGCCAGCGTCCGATTGCTGAACTCATGACCATCAACTTTGGTTTCTCAGCGATGGACTATATCGTCAACCAGGCGCCTAAACTACATTACATGTTCGGCGGACAGTTCACATTACCGTTGGTGATTCGCGCTGTTGGCGGCGGCGGACGTCAACTGGGGGCTACACATTCACAGACTCCAGATGCCATCTTCGCACATTTTCCGGGATTGAAAGTCGTCAGTCCGGGAACCCCCGAAGACGCCAAGGGATTACTCAAATCAGCCATCCGCTCGAATGATCCAGTCCTTTTTATCGAACACGCCACCATGTATCAAGTACGAGGCGAAGTGCCTGAAGGTGAATACACCATCCCCATTGGGAAATCCAAAGTCCAGAGGACAGGCAAAGATGTGACCATCGTCACGTATTGCAAAGGCCTCGAGCTTTCCATGAAAGCCGCCGATGAATTGGCGAATAAAGGCATTGAAGTGGAGGTCGTTGACCTTCGCACCCTGCGTCCACTCGACATGGAACCGGTGATTGAGTCATTCAAAAAAACCAACCGTGCTGTTGTCGTTGAAGAAGGTTGGAAATCTTATGGAATCGGATCCGAAATCGTCAGTCGCATTTACGAAGAAGCCTTTGACTATGTCGATGCGCCAATCATCCGTGTGGCGCAAAAAGAAGTTCCGCTCCCCTATAACCGTACCCTTGAACAAGCGGCGCTCCCGCAGGTGGCAGACATCACCGCAGCGGTAAAGGAGGTTTTAAGGTAATGGCTGAAACAATTTCCATGCCCAAACTCGGCTTCGATATGGCGGAAGGGTTGCTCATCCGCTGGGTAAAACAGGTAGGCGAGACCATTAACAAAGGAGACGTACTTGCTGAGATCGAAACCGATAAAGCCACAGTTGAAGTGGCATCCTCCGCAACAGGCATTGTTCTCCAACTCATCGTGGACCAGGGTACGATGGTTCCTGTGAATACGCCAATTGCAATCGTGGGTAACGCCGGAGAAAAATTTGCTGTACCCGCATCACGAAAGGCCGAAGATAATGAAATATCGAATGAAAAAGATCTGTTCTCAGCAGAGACAATTGCTTCTCCTGAAAAAACTGCCTCCATCCCGGACCAACCGTCCTTTGTCAAGGCAAGCCCTATTGCCAAAAAGATTGCACATGACAAAAAAGTGGACTTATCCAATATAAAAGGTTCCGGCCCGGGAGGACGAATTGTCCGGCGTGACATCGAAGCCGCTTTATCAAGCGGACAGACCAATATTGTTGGAGTTTTAGCTCCTGCCCCTCCCACCTCCACTACGTTCATATCAAGCGATGACAAGGTAAATCAAACTACAAAACTCCGCCAAGCCATCGGACGCAGGTTGGTTGAATCCAAGACGACCATCCCCCATTTTTATGTGACTCACGAATTCAAAATGGATGGTTTGATGGAGATACGTAAACAAATTAATGCATACCTGCCTGAAGGCGAAAAAGTATCAGTTAATGACTTCATTCTCAAAGGTCTGGCTCTTTCGCTGCGGCAATTCCAAAATTTGAATGCAACCCTCAAAGGAAATGAAATCATCCAATTTGGACGTGTCAACATCGGCGTAGCGGTCACAGTCCCCGGTGGTCTCATGACCGTTGTCGTCAAAGACACAGATCAAAAGACATTACGGCAAATTTCGGGTGAAGTCAAAGCAATGGCAAGCCGTGCCCGGGATGGCAAGGTCAAGCCGGAGGACGTGGATGGCTCGACCTTCTCCACATCCAATTTGGGGATGTACGATGTAGAAGAATTCATTGCCATCATTAATCCACCTGAAGCCGCGATACTGGCAATCGGTTCTGCAAGAGAAATCCCTGTCGTGGAGAACGGACAGATCAAAACAGGTTACCGCATGAAGGCCACCATCTCAGTTGATCACCGGGTCAGCGACGGCGCCGAAGCAGCACAATTTATGCAGCTGCTGGCAAAATTCCTGGAAAACCCTGTCAGGATGCTGGTCTAGAAAAGAAAAACTCGCCGGGTCCTTGAAGGATCCGGCGGTCTTTTGCTAATCCAAGCCTTAACTTACAAGTTGAAGGGGGTAATGACCTGGGGGCGATTTTCGAGAAATTTTGGTCATTTTTGTTTTACTCAAAGATTTTTTAAAGTGAAATGAAGCCTGCCCGAACGCTATTTTATGAATTATTTCCTGTTAATTTGATATTTTTGTGTATATTGGTAAAATCCCATTACAAAATCATAAAAAAAACCGGTATAACACCAAAATAAGTTCAATTTTTTCCGGTGTCGGGTATACTTATGAAAAATGGAATAATGCCCAGCAGAATTGTTAAACCTTGTGTGTCAAATTTGGCTGTTAAATTGTGGAAAATATTTTAAAACAACCCCCAGGAAAGCAAGGAACCATGCACACTTTTAATATATTAATCATTGAAGATGACGCCATCGTTGCAAAAACAATCGAACGATGCCTGCGCGGAAATGAATACCACATACAAGTGACCAACACCGGAGTAGCCGGCTTGCGGGCTGCGCGGCGCAAGAAACCAGATCTTGTCTTGCTGGATGTGATGATGCCCGGCATGGATGGATATACAGTTTGCAAGGAAATGAGGGAGGATGCATTTCTTAAAGAGGTTCCAATTATTTTCTTAACTGCCAAGGGCAAAGTGGAAGATAAAATTATTGGTCTGAGTGTTGGCGCAGATGATTACATAGCCAAGCCATTCAACCTGGACGAATTGCTCTTGAGGGTAAAAGCGGTTTTACGGAGGGCAATAACGCCAGATATTGGGCCTGACCAGCCAGGAAAAGAAACTTCCGGGAGCACTGACCGGAAAACCCGCCCAATCAATAAGATCCAATCTGAAGTGGACCCTGTCATACGTATTGGTGCATATTCATTAAACACACGCACCTATGAGTTTACCAGCCCTAAAAAGGGGAAATTTCGCCTTACCCCTGTTCAATATACCTTGTTATATCACTTGATGACACACCCAAATAAAATTTTCTCTCCATCGCTACTTTTAGATGAAGTATGGGATTACCCTTCTGACACAGGCAGTGCGGATCTTGTTCGTGTTCACATTAAAAATATTCGTGAATCTATTGAAGAAGATCCCAAAAACCCAGTTTTTATAAAAACTGTTCAAGGATATGGATACACCATACAAACGGATGAATAGCGTGCATTTATTCAGACGGGGGTTGCTCAATTGAGTGCCTTTTTACCGCTGTTGTCAGCGGTGCGTGTATTACCAAATTCGGAATATTCTCCGAATTTCCATGTTTTTAATTGGTAAAAATCAAACTCTGAAAAATATTTCAGATCGTAAGAGATGAGAAAATGTCCAGCCTGCCCAAATTATTAATTGTTGATGATGAGTTAAGTTCCAGGGTCACCATTGAGGCTATGTTATCAACAGGGGAGTATGATCTTCATTTTGCGGAAGATGGGGTACAGGCAATTTCCATGGCTGCAGCAATTCAACCCGACATTGTCCTGTTGGATGTAATGATGCCCGGTATAAATGGGTTTGAAACTTGTGAACAAATCCGCTTAATGCCGAACCTGGCTAATACCCCAATTATCCTGATTACCGCCCTGGATGACCGGAAATCACAGATGGCAGGCATGAAAGCGGGCGCAGATGATTTCGTTACAAAACCTTTCGACGCACAGGAACTTCGTCTTCGTCTCCAAAACATGACACGGCTAAACCGTTTTATGCAGCAGACCCTATATAATTCAATTGAGCTGAAATTTTACGAATCCTTTGTGGATGAACAAAACAGATACAGTGATCAAAACACGATGCAGGTAAATGCCATCAGCAACATATGCGATTATGTTGAGGCTGACGAAGCAATGCTGGTTTTGTTTGATTTTGAAAATCCCGAACTCGCTGCAAGAAAGCTCCTTGGTCCCGGCCCTATCTGGCAATCTGAACAAACTTTTCTTATTAAAAGCAGCAATCTCTGCAGTTCGATGGTAAAAGCGATCACAATGGTTGATTATCGATCCCAGCCCCTGAGTGAACTTGATCCTGTTCTAAATGGTATTTTTGCAGATCCAATTCGAAATATTATCCTGGCTCCATTAAGTGTCAATACCACTTTTTTGGGGGCAATGATCTTTATTAATCCCCTCCTTGATTTTAAGAAGGCTGACCGACGAACAAGATTTTTACAACTTATGGTTAAAGGGGTATCCAATGCAATCTTCGCACTGGAACACACCCGTCAATTAACAATTAGCAAAGCAGCATTGGAAGCGGGCCAGTGGGAAATCCTGAACTCACGTAACACATTGCGAACTTTTTTTGACAATATTCCCACTTGTGTTTACATTATTGACCGATCTTATACCATTCTTGCCATCAACAGCCGCCGTAGTAACCGTATTGGCAAGGAACCTAACGAGCTCGTGGGGGGGAAATGTTATAAAAAGCTGTTTGGAAATTCCAGCCCATGTGCCCTCTGCCGCGTAATGGAGGCGTTTGACGGGGTACCTGCAGTTCGCAACTTAAGGGAATGGGGGCCAAAAGAAACATTCACCCATTGGGAAATAACGACGATCCCAATTAGAGAAAATACCACATTAATCGATCGAGCCATTATCTTTGATGAAGACATCACGGAAAAATGGGTACTGGAAGCAGGCCTGATCCAATCAGAAAAAATGGCATCCATTGGGCAGCTGGCTGCCAATATTGCTCATGAAATCAATAATCCCCTGGCTGCAATTATTGCCAATGCCCAATTAATGCTACGCGATATGCCGGACGCCAACGAGGACATGATCGAGTCGCTTAAGTTGATTGAAACAGCGGGTGTTCGCGCAGCAAAAATCGTAGGTGGTCTTCTGGAGAGCGCTCATAGGGAAAAACACGAGGAATTCGAAGAGATATCATTAAACGCAACCATTCAAGACGCGCTATCGATGGTAAATTTTGAGATTAAAAATCGATCCATAACCATCAAGTCAAAATTAGACAAGGATATGCCAACGATCTTTGCCGATAAAAATAAATTAATGGGGATTTGGATTAATTTAATTAATAACGCCCTGGGAGCGATAGAGTCATCAAAGGGAGTTATATCGATTTCAACATCCTATGAAAAACGTGAGTTCCGTATCACTTTTTCAGACAACGGAAAAGGTATCGCGCCTGAACATCAAGAACAAATTTTCAAGCCTTTCTTCACCACCAAGGGAGTCGGTAAAGGAACCGGTTTGGGTCTGTATGTCAGTCTTCAGGTGATTAAAGAGCATCGCGGAGAGATGCACTTTGAAACAAAACCCGGTAAAGGCACAAAATTTATTATAATATTGCCCGATATTGACCGCTCTGAGTAACCACTTACACTGCCGGCATTATCCACTAACTGAACGTGCCAAGCGAAAGCCTATGGATGGCGAAACATGGTCGGGTAAAACACCTTCCCGCACAGTACAACGGGCCAATTTTCGTGTGTAATACCACGCTCCACCCCTAACAACATAGCGTCCATTCGGTTTTACTTCCTCCCGATTGGTATTTGGCCGGTAAGGGTATGGCATGAAAAGCGACTGTGTCCATTCCCAAACATTCCCAACCATATCCGCCGCTCCACAGATGCTATCACCGCTGGGGGAATAAGATCCAACTGGGGTGGTTCCTTTCTTCTGGCTCTCAGCTGTGTTACAACGCCAGGGGTCAAAAGTATTTCCCCAGGGATAGATCCGGCCATCATCTCCACGTGCAGTGCGCTCCCATTCAGCTTCTGTTGGGAGTCTATAGGTCATTTCAGTTTTTTTGTTATACCATTGGATATATGCCTCAACATCGATTTTGGACACCCCCACAACCGGATGGTCATCCGTACCTTCAGGGTAAGTGTAACCAGGCCAGGTACGTGGAATTCGGTGCCCTAAATCCCAAATGAATGTGTAATATTCCGCGTTCGTCACGGGATAGCGGGCAATCTCAAATGCAGAAAGCGTGATCTTATGCTGCGGCGTTTCGGCGATAAATAGATCATTATCTGTCCATTCGTAAGCCCAATCGGGTTCTTTTAACTGTAAGATTTTTATGTTATCTTCGCTAGTCCCCATTAGGAAACTCCCTTTGGGAATACTAATCAATTCGGCGGGGATTACTGTATGAGGAGCCCGGGGGGCTAGTTCCCATCCTTCTGCATTCAACTTGGGTTTCGTCATATTTACACCTTTTCGTCAAGATTGATTAATAATGGAAGTATAAACCTTAAGCACTTTTTCAACATTGGCGCTTACATCCTGGCTAATGGCATACAGAAATGGTTCCTTAGCTGCTTTTTTTTGATAAACACTAAGATGATCAACTGTATTTAATATTACGGTCTCCCATGTGTCCAATGCATTTTCCACCATTTGCCCATATCGAGACAGGGGGAGAAAATTCATCTGCTCGCTGGCGATACATGGAATTTTCGATATCATGAATTCTAGCATATCTCCCAGACCAAGTCGAAGGTCATAATCCCCATATAAAGGAGCAAGACCAATATCCAATTTAAGTAAAATGCTCACCCAATCCTCAAAATAGCGAGGGGAATATATTTTTATTTGTGCCGGATCAATATCCAACCCAGCGTCTACAGCTTTTTCCAAGTTGCACAATACCAATCGCACCTGCGGGCGCGCTTTGCAAACATTTTCCATTGCTGATAACACACCAGAATTCTTAAGATTATGATAATTTACATAATTCCCCAAGCCGATCCATATTTCATTTTCGTGGGTCTGATTCAAAGCAGGGTATTGATAGGTGTTAATATAATCCGATACTTGATACACGCTTGTAAACTGCGACCAGTCATCGACAAGCCGGCCGGATGACACAGTAGCCCCATCGACCATGCCAAGCCCCCATTTGAATTGTTCAAACGGGGTCGGGTAAATAATATTTTTATCAACTGTAGTGTGATCTTCCAGGGGTATACCATCAAACCAAAATGAATACCCAGGCATATCTGCCGACAAGTAATTTACAGCTTGATCAAAATCGACAATAACCTTCTTATCACGCGCCTTCCAATATTGCAGGGCAGTAAGAATTGGCCCGTATAAATACCGGTAAACAACAAGAATTTCGGAGTTTGCGCAGATCCTTTGCGCCTCCGGCGTATTTGAGGCAAAGGAATTCATATCCAACACATTGGCGCTATGAATACCTGTCCTATTTATCGCATCCACAATATTGCGGCATCTTAATTGAACCCGGATTTGATCTTCCACACAATTTGAATAAATAAAAGTTATGATCACTCTACTGCTCCGGTACTACGGATGAACTAATAGGTTTTTGGGTATTAACAGTCTGGATAATAGTCTCCAACCACTGCCTGCCCAAATGATTCATTTCTCTTGATCTGGCGGCTTGCCTGCCCGCCTCACCCAAACTACGGCGAAATTCATCATCCATGATCAGATGCCTCAGATTGGGGTGCCATTCGTCAAGGGTCTCAGTAATTATGCCACCAGCCTGCCACCGGCGAAATGAGGAAATGGGAGACGCGATCCATGGAATTCCCTTTGCTCCCACCTCCATCAGCATCGTGTCGGGAAGAGAAATATTGTAGGATATTGTACGCAATGGGATCAACAAGATATCTATTTGGCTTAACAGATAGGGATACTCTTCATTGGCTACTTCCGGTAAATACATACGCCGGTTTTCAGGCAAATTCTCAAATAACCGGTATGCCTGTGGACTGCCGATCACAACTATCCTGGTATTGGGAAACTCGCGCACAATTCGTATGATGAAGCGGCGGACAAGAAGTAAGTCTTCCAGTTGACCACTGATACCCGACCAGCCAATATTTATTGTTTTGCGGGGATTCGAACTTTTTTCCCAAAGTTTATTTTGCCGCGACCATCCGTCAGGTATTACACAGACATTATCTACCAAAGATTTTAAAGACGCAGCATGCACCTCAGACCGGACTACGATCATCCTTGCCATAGAAATTGCGGAGGTGTATGCATTGCTTCTCGCCTGGTTCCCCAACCCTTTTGTATTATAGTCGTAATGAGACACGGGTTGTTTTTCAAAATCAGTATCGAGATCCACGATAATTGGGATGCCAGCGGCAGATAAAACTGACAGGCTTTCGATAAGAATTGGATTTGTATGTGGGTTGCTTGTAATGACAACATCCGGCTTAACATCCCGTCCAAAGACATATTCCCCTTTTTCAATAAGCCGACAGCCCTGGGATTCCAACGTTGATTTTAACAGCGTCATCCGGTTCGACTTTTTTTCCAAATCCGGTAAAAGCATAATGATGTTGCCAGTAAATTGTTGATTGGGGAAATCGCGAATCACTTCCACGGATGACGCGTCATCTTCTTTTGCGACCAGCTGATAATCAATATTGAGCTGAAGAGAACGCAAAGATTCTGCCAGATCGGAGCGGCCATCAGCGTATGCCTGTTGAATGTTTAATTCTATCAACGCAGGAAGCAATTCATCGATCTCATCCAAATGTTTGGCAACCAATTCTGCGGGACTTTCGCTGGTAATAATCTTTTCGAGCAGAAGGGCTGCCCGCATAATATCTTTTTCACTGATCACCTTTTTCTTACCGGTTAAGCGCTGAAGCAGACGGGCCACAGCCGGCAGGTCAGTTGGAATAGGCTCTTCAATTTCATTACTATTATCAATCTCTTCCGCCAAGTTGATCTGGTGCTGGATGATCTTATTTTCCGGATCCAATTTTTGAGCGTGTAAATAAATACTTTTAGCAGTTTTTCCATCACCGCTTGCCAGGTAAAAGTTGCCAAGAATGTGGAGAGTCTCAAGATCATCCGGGTAATCAATCAAAATTTTACTGAAGACATCAAGTGCATCAGTAAGGCGATTTTCATTTAAATATGTTTTACCCAGGATTTTCCTGACTTTCAATTCCGGTTGCATCTGTTTCACCAATTCGACATAATATCTATAATTATATTAATATAAATTCCCTAACTCGGATAAGCCGAAGAAGATTTAGCCATTTAGCATACAGGGAAAAGAACAAGAATTCACAGGCCTTTTCTTAATATTCCCGGCATAGTCTGTGTCCGACACGCATATTCCTTGCCGTCCGATCCTCTTCGGGAGCTTCCCAGTCAGGGAAAGCACAATTTGAGCCCGTATCCAACTAACTTTCACTATTGATTTATTAACTTTGGGTTTAGTATAGTATATTAATAAAATATATCGTATAAACCCCTTCTGAATATTGCGTAAAGATGGGGTAAAACAATTTATGTGCAGAAAAGATAGATTTTATGTGCTGTTTACTTACTTTTTTTATCATCAATAATAAAATTGATGAACCATGACAAATACCATCAGCCAAATCCCATCCACATACGCTGTTTCGAATACAAGCAATCAGCCCAATAGCACCCAGTCATCTACATCAGATATAATTTCCTCGTTCAAGGAAATTATATCCAGCATGATGATGACAAACAGCGGGCAATTTTCAGATCAAGAAAACAGTTCCGGAATCAATGACATGATGTCACCTATGTTAATGATGATTTTGCTTGAAAAATTAGTGGAAGGGCAGATGGATCAAGTCACACTGGATGCAGGAACATCCAGTGCAGCCGCCGGAGTGCAGAAAGCTACACTCTATCAGATACAAAAATCCGAGCCAACCGGTCGCCCCGTGGGAGGGGTGTTAACCCAAAACTATCATCCAGGACATAATGGGCTGGACTTTGGAGTTGTTGTGGGAACTCCAGTGGAAGCGACCATGGACGGCAAAGTGATCTCTGCGGGTTGGAACGATCAAGGGTATGGGAATCTGGTCATTGTAGAGAACGGGAACTACCGCACATACTATGCACACCTTTCCAGCATTCCTGTTTCAGTAGGCGATATCGTAACCACAGGTACGACAATTGGGCTATCAGGAAACACCGGGAATTCCACCGGTCCTCACCTGCATTATGAAATACGCAAGAATGGCGCCGTCATTAACCCGACCGCCATGACTTTGGGAACAACCGCATAAAGATGACCTGCACCCGCGTATAATAGTCTTATAATGCGAACACAAAACCATCCAAAACCAATTCTCTGGGAATCCTTTTGATGTCCAGTATAGATTTATTCCAAGTATTCAGGCAAATCGCCAAAAATCGATCTGAAGTGAAGCTGTTAAATATCTATAAGGGGTTGCCAATTTCTTATGATACCAGCATCGATTCTGTCGACGGTACAGAGATTCTGGTGCGCAGCAGTAAGCACCAGATCGCTTGTCTTTATTATCAAGGTGAGTCCTTTTTACAGGGGGAGGAACTGCCTTTTATTATCCGGTCACAAGTTGTAAGTCTTAATCTTGCGCAGGAAAATGTAAAATTTACAAATTTTGAGGCGGCCAAAAATAATATTGGATTAAGGTCACAAATTCGAGTTGAACCCAGCGAACCGCTTATCGTTGGCATCCAGTTCGATGGAGTTGCATTAGAGTTGCTTGCCCCCCTTGCTGATATTTCAGCGGAAGGAGCCAGCGTATATTTTGATACCTATATGTTTCCTGCCAGAGTAGCCCAACCCGGGAACGAATTTACGATGAATATTTCGCTTCCTGACTCTGCATCGGATAAAATAAAAAAACTATCCCAAAAATCAAATATCGATAACAAAAAAAACAATATGACTCCACGCACAAAACTCGTGGAATCACAGGATGGCAAGATTGCCATAACTGCCCGGGGAAGAGTGATAGCAGTGCATCCTGAATTTCATTTACAGCGGTACCGGGTTAGTGTGAGGTTGTTTTTCAGAGACTTGAGCCGAATGGTGATCATCCAATATATTTCCCAGCGGCAGACAGAAATCATTCAGGATCTTCGGACGCTCTCTGATGATTTATATAGTCGAAAAACATAATATGAGATGAGTTATTCCGGTCCCCTTCCAGTTTCACCAATTACAACTACTGTTGGACAGGAGATTGGACTTCGCTCATTTCAACGCGTCACCGCCCAGATCCTATCGGTGACTGGGAATACCGCAGTACTTTCCATTGAGGGGCATCCTGTGGTGGCACAATTAACGTCCGCGGATCAGGCTGCAGCCCTGTTATCCCAACCTACAGCACAATTTGTCGTTACCCAGCTTACCAATCAAACAGTCACGCTTAAGTTTGTAAATAATGAACAGACTCAGGCACCTGTTTTCACCGGCCCTGAACTGGCTTTACGCCTTCTCGAACAAAACAACCTTCCAGCAACAGCTAGCAACCTTATGATGGCGCGGTCCATGCTTAAGCAGCATTTGCCGGTTACAGCCCGCTCGCTCAATGAATTGCTTGATACCCTTTCGGAATCCGGCCCCTGGGGTGAAGCGGACGCGGAATTGGCTGCTGCGATGAAAGCAGCTGGTCTGCCCGTGACTGCAAAGAGTCTAAAACTCGTATCCCGACAGACAGCCCAAACCGGCGAAGCCTTGTTTCAACTGATCACAACACTCTCGAAATCAGCCAAACGGGATTTGCCTGCTGAAATACAGAAACTGATAAATCAGAATTTACAAATTCTAAACACAATAGTTTTAAATGGAGATGGAGAACCATCTCAGTTAGCCGAACAACTTAGAGCCGCAGTGGAGTTTTTGGGAAGATCATTGGAAAATATGCTCCTGGAACAATCCCAAAACCCCAATGCTCTTTTCAATGAAAAAAGTCTGGCAAGTCTGGTTAGGCTGCAACAAATGTTGGAGCAATTCGGGCAAAAAGAGGGAGCACAGGCAATCAAGGAATTTCTTGCCAATACCCTTCAAAATCAGTTCATAAATGTTAAACCTGATCCTGTTCCCGGAAGCGGTGTCTGGTCTGAGATCGGTCTTATGATTCAGAATGCAAAACAAAAAGTGGATGAAAAGTATTCACCGGTACGCCTGCGAATTGCCCATGAATCCAAAGCTGATTCGGACAAAATCAACCCGGAATATACCCGTATGATCATTCAAGTGGATATAAATCCAGATGAAACAGTTGAAGTAGATCTGTCATTGGTGGGAAAACAAATTCGAACTTCGGTCATCGCTCCTGATCTTTTGTGGTGCAATGAGGCCCAGAAGGAGTCGCCTTCTTTGATGGATGCACTTCAAGCTCTCGGCTATAACCTTAAAGATATGCAAATTGGTGTTGGAGATGCGCAGCCATTTGCCGGGGTTAAGAAGACATCTGGTGGTGTACCCATAATGACCGTTAATATTGAGATATGACATGGGATACAAACGTTTCAAATTTTCGCAGCAACCGGAAGCCGGTCCAAAGCCACTGATGGCAGCCGCATTGCAATATGATCCCGAAAAGGGAGGCGCTCCAAAAGTTATCGCGAGCGGTCAGAGAAAAGTGGCGGAAAAAATCCTTGCTGAAGCCAGGAAACACAATATTTCCATCTATGAAGATGATGTCCTGACCGCTGCGCTATCGAGCGTAAACCTCGGTGAAGAAATCCCCGCAGAACTATATCAAGTGGTGGCTGAAGTATTGGCTTACATCTATCGAGTGACAGGCAATTATCACAAATAATCAACTTGTATGGAATTGAATAAAATCCAAATCACCTCATTCAATGAAGGTATCTCCATTTTGAGATGAGCCAAACTACGCTTTAGATAATCATCTTGACAAACAAAAACGTCCGGCGCCAACTATCGGTGCCGGACGTTTTTGTTTGTAAGTTATTAGCGTTTCAAATTTACCAGTTCCTGCAAGATCTCATCTGAGGTGGTTATCACACGGGAAGAAGCCTGGAAACCGCGTTGCGCCAGGATCATATTGGTGAACTCCTGAGCCATATCCACATTTGAGGCTTCAAGATAGCTTGCTGCAATGGAACCACGTCCACCGGTACCAGCCACACCAATTTGGGCATCCCCTGAATTCAACCCGGCCAGAAAGCTGGTGTCTTCACCCTTCATCAGGCCGCCGGGATTTGTAAAGCGAGCAAGCGCTACCTGACCGACTTTTTCGGACATCCCATTTGAATACATCAGAGAAATTACACCGTCATTGGGAGATATGTAAACATCGGTCACATTTCCTGCGGGCAGACCGTCCTGCGTAGTAACTGTAACACTATTCGCAGCAGCCAATTGTGTCAGTTTGGAAAAATCGATTGTCGGGGCAAGCGGATCTGCGCCTTCTGAAACCGGGATATCAACATCAGCCCCCGGTACGGATAATGCCAGATCAATTTGACCATTTGAATCGAAAGTGATCGTACCATCGCCAGTGCCTGCAACGGGAGTAGCACCTGTGGTATCCATTACCTGCCAGGTCCAGGTATTGGTTGGAACTGTTGCAGTACCGCCGCGGGTAAATCGAACAGAGGCGGTTTGCAGAGCGCCCAAAGAGTCGTAAACGCCCATTGAAATTGTGACTGGTTCATTTAATGTAACTTTGGAGCTCAGGTTGCCGCCAAGGACAACATTTTCCGTAGCCTTGGCCAAGGTTTTATCGGTCACGATATTGATATCATCCACCGGAAGGTCAGTATCGACAGTACCATCTGCGGCGGCAATCCAACCCTGCGTTCGTAACCCTGAGGCAGAATTTACCAAGTTGCCTTCAGAATCGAGGCTCATGGAACCTTCACGCGAATAACGGCGGTTTTCGTTTCCATAGATAAAGAACCCGTCGCCTTGCACACCTAAATCCATATTCCGGCCAGTGCTTTGCAATACGCCCTGAGTAAAGTTGGAGGAGATATATCCCAGGTTTACGCCAAGACCGATCTGAGTGGGGTTAATGCCGCCCTGTGTTGTTGTGGGGGCAGAGCCGGGGCTCATCATTTGAGAAAATTGGTCCTGTGAAAGCACGCGGCTCGATTTAAAACCGATCGTATTGGCATTTGCAAGATTATTTGAGACAACATCCAAATATTTCTGTTGAAGACTTAACGAACTAATTGCGGTAAACATTGAGCGAATCATTATATTTCTCCTATAGGTTGGTTTTCAGGCTTCCTCCAGGAGGGCCAGCCTGTCTTTTTTGAAAACGGATTATCCCTTTAGATCAATAGAGGGTTTTACAATATCAGACGCAGGGTCTGCAAAAACGACGCTGTCTATTTGGGTAAATACTCCTTCACCACGCTGATCTTTGTCCAATGCTGTGACCACGGTACGACTCTGAACATTTACAATGAAAGCCAAATCATCGACCATAACCAGCGAAGATTTTCCACCGCGCTTTTCAGCTTTATCAATGGCGACAGAAAGACGGCTAACATTTTCACTGCTCATATTGATATCGCGGCTTTGTATGCGACTCTGCGCATGATTGGAAAACCGGACGCTTTGAACATTTTGAAGCGTCTCTGAAAAACTTGTACCTTGAACAGGAGCAACGGTATTGGTTGTTTTTACAGGGTGCTCAGCAACACCACTTGTCACCTGTCCGAGTTGTATGGGTAATGCGTCCGCCATATTTACTCTCCTTTTATTTCAACAACATCCACCAGATCCACAAGCTCGGTCCCGATCCGAATTTTGGGGTTATCACCATCGGCGACAACTCCTTCCACAACGCCTTCCAGGACTTTTCCATCAGAGCGGTTCACTTTGACTGTTTTACCGATCAGGCTGGCTAAATAGGTGGTCTGGTTTGAAACGGATACTTTATCCATGGCAGTATGGATATCACGCAGTTCCTGAAGCGAATTGAGTTGAGAGAATTGATTCATCATCTCATTACTATCCATCGGCTCCAGTGGATTTTGATGAGTTAACTGCGCCATTAAGATCTGCATGAATTGGTTGGAATCGAGACTTGAACCGGTTTTGCCCGCCGCACTTGCTGTGGTATTGGCGGTCGTCTGGTTTGCGCTTGCGGCGCTTGCTACACCATTTACTTGCATTTATTTTCTCCTTTTTTCAATGAGTTTTCATTGGTCAGATCAGATAATCAATTTCATTAAGTGACCCGCCAATCCGTTCCCGATGCTCCCCATCCTTATTTGCTATTTCAATCTGCGGAGAGTCATCCTGAAAATATTGGCCCAAAAACGGGCGCTGCTTAAAAAATCCTCCTTCCTGTTTAGGTTGATTCTGCTGGCTGATATTAAGACCTGTAAGCTGAACGCCGGCATCCTTCAATGACTGGCGCAGTTGATTCATTTGGGTCTCAAGCAAATGTCCCGTACTCGCATGTTCGGCAAAGAAGGTTACACTAACACCCTCTGTATTTCTGATCATCTGCACTTCTATACCGCCCAACTCCTTTGGATTTAATTGCAGGCGCATGGAGGATGCCCCGCTTTTAATCCTTACTTTCATCTGGCTCATGATTTGCTGAACCACTTCCGAGGATTGGATATTTACCTGGGATGCAGCCAATTTTCCTGCTGTTTTGACTTCTCCAGCCTCTTTAATTGGGGCAGCCGTAAAAGTTATTGGATCAATTTTTTGCCCGGGCTCCTCGGATTCCACCACCACAGATGTTTTTTCACTTTGAAGATGCGAATCAGGCACAGCCATTGTTGTATCAGAAACTTTTGTTTCCACATCGATACCTTTTGCTGATTGTTGAATTCCTGCCTTCACTTCCGTAACTGGAGGTTCACCGGTCACTTGCGCACCAAGTATCGTTGAGTTACCTGGTTTATCATTTTTAATTCCAGACACTGCCGTTGCTCTTTCGGAGGTACCAAGTGATGAGATAAGGGATTGCATCTCAACTGTTTTTGTTTCCTCAACAGGTTTTACAAGGGCAACTTGCGCGTCAACCGGCATTGGAGGACTTGTTTTTTCACTTTGTACTTCGGGGGTAACTGCGGCCTTATCGAATACAAGCGGGGCAGGTGTCACAACATGTATCTGCGCCTCTATTGTGTTTGTTTCCACAACGGTTTTTTCGCCTACTATTTCCGCACGACCCGGAGCCGGAAGACTTATTTTTTTACTTTGAATTTCGGGAGTAGAAAGTGCTTCATTGGAGATGTTAGACGCTAGAACCCGAGATTGCAATTCAAATTTATTCCCTTCAACATCAGTTTTTATGCTGGCGACCTGCGCACCGAGTACATCTGGCATATTTATTTTTTCATTTTGGTTTCCAAGTTCAGGATTTGACACATCGGTTGTAGCTGGGGCAGGTGCCGTCGTGTCGAGAGTGACTGGTGTTGGTG
>CAYLOW010000023.1:0-24238 GCA_964385315.1 uncultured Anaerolinea sp. | reverse complement strand
GCAAGGGGATTATCAACTTCATAGCGGTTTGTAATACGTGTGTCATCCACGCTAAAGGTTGTCTGGAATGGGTGGGGAGCTTTATCCTGTCTGCCGCGACTCCAATCATAACCAAACCTGGTGATGATAGTTTCGCTAAAATTCCAGATTTTCTTCTCCGGATATTTTTTAAAGAGAAAATCATCCTTTACCTGTTTTGCAGATTTTATGGCTTTGATAAGTTCCACCTGCTTCGGGCGCAGGTCATCAAAGATCTTCTGAACTTCGGCGGTCTTCATGCCCGGTTCATAATCATTGAGCAATGTATCGTAGGGATGATCAGCAGGCGGGAAGAATGAAATATATTCATGCACCAGTTCGACAACCTGCTCAAGATGCGGGCGGAAAATTGAGAAATCAGACTTGCCTTTTGCTTCAACCCAGGCTTCAAATGCCTTCGATGTGACAATGGCCTGTTTGGCGACAAAATCGGCCGGTATGCGCACAGCTTTATCATACTCGCGTGATGCTACACGGATCAGGGCACCGTCATCTGTATCTGCATCCGGGAAATCCTTTTTAAGGTCTTCAAGCAATTTGCCGACCTCATCTGAGGTTGATTTTTCATGAGCAATCTTGCCCAGTGTGGCAAGTTGCTGCCCACGCGCTTCACTTCCGCCGGGCGGCATACTGACATTCTGATCCCACTCCAACACGCTTTCGGCATGGTGCAGGTCAGAGACCGCCCCTAGAATTTCCTTAAGTTGCTTCATTTTTTCAGACATAAAGACCTCTTATATTGTTTTCATGGAAAATTTTATATTTGGGTTGATTTTATCGTAATTGTTATGAACCGAGATAAAAAAGGTGACAGTCACCCTGTGCCGTGACTGTCACCTGAACTTCAACTTATGGACATTTACGATGCCCGCCCAGACCATCATCACGGATTTCCACGTTGGAGCCTTCCCTTATGACAATATCCGCCACATCGGGATCACCTGTCACATCTATATCATAAACCACGTACTCGCCGGGATAGATCCAAATTTCATTTTCCGGAAACTGCAGGGAAGGGGGGATCACTATCTCACCTGGCATGACATACATACGGTGATATGTGCAATTCCGCAGGTATGCAGCTTGGGGCCATTCAATATTTGTCCATTCAGGCAGGTCTTTCACATTGCCTTCAACTTGAGAGTAACCGGTTTGAATGGAAACCCAGCCCTCCTGGTCGGAGTCTGGAATTTTGACCTGCACCCAATTGGAGAGAACGTCACGCGCAATGGCTGCTGTACTCGTGTCCTTGTTCAGCACACCAACGGGGTTATACGCCATGCCCGGTCCGCGGCGGATGAATAAATTTCCTTTCACCACATTAATTGTCACAAAGGGCGAAGCTGCGGCTGTTTGGAAAGTGGGAATAACTGGTTCAAGTGTCACTGTCGGGAGAGCAGGAACAACCGGTTTAAGCGTCTCAGTCGGGGTGGGCAGCAGATTCGATCCTTCATTCGCAACAGACGAAACTATAGCCTGAGGTGTTGGCACCACGGGGGTGGCATCCGTTCTTAACTGCATGCACGCCTGTGAAAGAATAACAATCAACAATGCAGTGAATGCGTTCCTTAATTTCTGTGAGGACCTGGTCATTTCCCTGCCTTATTCGTGCCGCAGCGCTTCCACGGGTTCAAGACTCGCGGCGCGGCTGGCAGGGTAAATACCAAAGAACAGCCCAATGGCTGCTGAAAAACTTGTGGAAAGGAGAATGGCATCCGTGCCGACAATAGGCGTAAAAGTGTTCCCTGTTGCGGTCGCAACCTTACCGACCGTAAAAGCGATCAACCAGCCAAAAAATATACCGATGATGCCGCCTATGAAACTAAGCAGGGAAGACTCAGTTAAAAATTGCAGCAGGATATCCTTCTTTCGTGCGCCTAATGCCTTGCGTAGACCGATCTCGCGCGTACGTTCCGTGACCGAAACCAGCATGATATTCATAATTCCAATGCCGCCGACCAGCAGGGAAATTCCCGCAATGCCGCCGAGGAAAATGGTCAGCACGCCGGTAATAGTTTGAAAGGTCTTCAAAAAGTCCTGCTGGGTGAATACGGTGAAATCATCCTCTCCAATGGGTGTGCGGTGGCGTTGGCGCAAAATATTCGAAATTTCATCCGATGCCAGGGTGACTGTCTCGGCGCTGGTGGCTTGCGCATAAATAACATCCACCTGGTCACGCGAATCACGCTTGATAAGCCGCGCCTGGGCAGTCGTGAAGGGAATATAGGCGGCATTGTCCTCGCTGCCCATTGCGCCGCCACCCTTGGAGACTGTAACGCCAATTACACGGAAAGGCTGTCCTTCGATGCGGACAGTCTCACCCACAATTCCTTCGTGGTAGCCAAAGATGGCATCTGCGGTGTCAGGGCCGAGGATCACAACCGACATTCGTCCGTTAA
Organism: uncultured Anaerolinea sp.; assembly: GCA_964385315.1. Classification (GTDB taxonomy): domain Bacteria; phylum Chloroflexota; class Anaerolineae; order Anaerolineales; family Villigracilaceae; genus Villigracilis. The sequence goes on along the minus strand of CAYLOW010000023.1, from coordinate 21,800 downwards.
TATGTTCCCCATTGATAAAATCACCTTCGGCTAGCTCCATATTACGGACGGCTGCAAATTCGGGCGTAACACCTGAAAAGGTGGTTGTGGTGGTTTCCCCCCCATAAGATATTGTTCCGTTACCTTGAATGGTTGGCGCAACTGCCGCCACGGAAGGTGCGGCAAACGGGTCGGCAATGGCTTCTGCGTCTCCCAGGGTCAACGGGCGTTCATTTTTACCACTCCTGGCCATTCCACCGCCTGGTCCACGTGCCTGGTCGGGTGCGCCACGAAATACGAATAACAGGTTTGTCCCGATGCTGCTGATGGAACCTGTAATGGATGCCTGTGCCCCGTTTCCCACCGCAAGCATGGCAATGACTGCGGCAACACCAATAACGATGCCCAACACCGTCAGGCCGGAGCGCATTTTATTGCCGTTCAAACTTTCGATCGCTTCAAGAAGGGCTTGCGCAAAACTCATTTTTTGCCTCCACCCGTCTCTTCAGGTGACAGGTCGAGTTCGCCATCACGCAAGCGGATGACACGCTGGGTTTGCTCGGCAATTTTCGGGTCATGCGTGACAATGATAAGGGTCGTCCCGCGATCCTTGTTTAAGTTCAACAAAAGATTCATGATTTCCTTGCCGACCTTGGAGTCGAGGTTACCAGTCGGTTCATCTGCCATGATAATGGCGGGGTCGTTGACGATGGCGCGGGCAACTGCCACACGCTGCTGCTGCCCGCCGGAGAGTTCGTATGGGCGGTGGGTCATGCGGTCACCCAATCCCACCGATTCGAGAGCGGCTTTTGCGCGGTCGCGGCGCCCCTCGGTAAGGCCGGCGTAGCGAAGCGGTAATTCCACATTACCGACGGCGGTCAGGCGCGAGAGCAGGTTGAAGCTTTGAAAAACAAACCCGACCTTGCGGTTTCGAACACTTGCCAATTGGTCGTCGTTCATATCGCCGACCGATTCTCCATCCAAAATATATTCACCGGAGGTGGGCCGATCCAAACAACCAAGGGTGTTCATCATGGTGGATTTTCCTGAACCTGAAGGTCCCATAATAGAAACGATTTCGCCGCGTTCAATGGTGAATGAAACTCCACACAAGGCTTGAACCTCGATTTCACCCATCTTATATGTTTTTGTGAGGTTACGCGCCTCAATTACCCAATCCATGCTAGCCTCCAAACGGTCCCCCCATTAAAGAGGGCGGGTTCAAAATGATCGAGTCGCCTTCTTTAATGTCACCCTTCACGAGGACGCTATTTATCCCATCCGTTGAGCCAAGTGATATCTTAATGGATTTAGGCTGTCCATCCACCAACAAGTACACAACGCGCTCTTGATTCACCAAACGCACAGCGCGGTTGGGAATCAAAATGGTATCCTTTACTTCCTCGACAATAATATTGACTGCGGCCGTCATGCCGGGCTTGACATATTGATCCGGGTCTGTCAATTCAACCGTGACCGTGAAACTGACTACACCCTGCACAGTATCTCCAGCCTGGCTGACTTTGACCACTTTGCCATTGTAGGGGTCTGACCTGCCGAGAACCGCATCAAAGGTAAGGGTGGCGTCCTGGCCAATGGACACCGTGTTTATGTCCACTTCCGAGACTTGCACATCCACGAGCAGATGGGAAAGGTCGTCAAGGCGGTACGCCACCGTGCCGGCGGAAACCTGGTCACCTGACGCAGGGTCAGATTGGGTTACAGTGCCATTAAAAGGAGCAATGATCCGCGACATATCGAGCGTGGACTGGGCAGCTGCCACACGTGCTTCGGCGGCTGCCACATCGGCAGGATCGGTTCCATTCTTCACCCGCTCGTAATTTCGGCGGGCGTCATTTAGCTTTGCTTCCGCCAGAGCAAGTTTTTCGTCGGCGTCAGCAATGGTTTCTGCATCAGCGTAACCTTTGGTGTAACGAACTCTGGGAATACCATTTGATAGATAGGTGTCTGCAATTGTGATCTTGCCGTTCAACCCAAGGCGATAATCGTATGCTTTCTTGTAATCCCCTTCGGCTGTATCCAGGGTAACCATTGCCTGGGCGCGGGCTGTATCAGAGTTGAGTAGATCCTCCAAAGACTTTTTAGCGTTGGAGAGATCGGCTTCAGCAAGGATAACGCTCTGGTTGAGAGAGGACTTGGCAAGGCTGGCAAGCGCCTGATCTTTGGATACCTGATCTCCCACGTTGGCATTGACCACGTCTATGATGCCCGTTGTTTCCCATACGAGAACAGCGCTCTGTCTGGCACGAACACTGCCAGTGGCTCCAACCGATGCCTGCAATGATCCTCGTTCCACCTTGGCGGTCTGGAATGTGGAAACCTTCTCGCTCCCATTCCTAACAAAAAAGAACACGGCGACGAGCAGGGCCACCAGAATCACGCCAATGATGATCCAAGTCCTGCGGGAAAATTTCGAAAAAAATTTTTTCATAGAGCCTCTCCAAAATGCGTTCTATCCGCGAATACACGGGTATTGTTTGAGTATATCGAATCAATGTGTAAGGAATATGTAGATTCAGCAACCTTACAATTCTAATTGAAAAATGCGAAATTGATGCCGGAGAGATGCGTGAATTAATAAATGTCTAACAAGCCATCACCATTCGACCCTTAACCATGAGCGGATCCTTTTTGGGCGGCCATAAAACCCAGCCCCGCTGTTGGTATAAACCCTGCAGAATCCCAGGTACAGTCTTAATTATGGAAGGCATTCGCTTTGTTATAATCCAACCCATGTATCAACGCATTTCACGCAGAATTGAGTTTATTCTCATACTTTTCATCCTTGCCCTGGTTTTGGGATATAGCACTCCATCCAGCGCGGATGAGCTGGAGAAGGTACGCGCCTATACACGCGAGATCGAATTCAATTACCTTTCATGGATGGGAGAAGCTGCAATTCTAAAACTGAGCGCTGCCTCCATTGGCGTACCGTATACACTTACCCCTCTCGCGCAAAAACAGATCGTCACTGAACAGCTGAAAGTTACGCAGCAAATTTTGGATAAGGAATACCAGCTCGAAAAGATCTATGCTGAGGCGACAATAACGAACAAGGAACTTGCATCCGAATCCCTGCGCGTTGAACTCGCAGTGTTATACGCCAGACAAATGGAACTTGCTCCACTGGCAGAGGCAGTCTTACAAGAGCAGGTTAGTCAAGTTCTCGCGGATATCGGACTCACCCTGGCCGGTCAGCCTGTGCCGGGAGTGTTGTATCACTCCACTCCGCTGCCCATGGCGTTGATCATTTCGCCGCGTGATCATATTGAACAAAGCGCCAACATATCGGTTAAAACCGATTTAACAATTGATGAAATTTCCGTGCTCGAAAGCCGCGTAGACAAGGGTCTTAACGTGTCATCGCTGGTGGTGGACATTGGCGGTGTAGGTGTGTATCCCACCATGGTCATGCGCAGCACAGACTTGAACTGGATTCTCGATACAGTGGCGCACGAATGGATACATAACTATCTCACACTGCGCCCGCTGGGAATACTGTATGATGAAACTCACGAAATACGCACCATGAATGAGACAACGGCATCCATTGCAGGAAATGAAATTGGCGCGCTCGTTTTCAAACGCTATTATCCTGAACTGCTTCATGCTTCGCACCCTGATCGCAATCAAACCTTCAGCCTGATCTCTAATGGATTTGATCACCCCGAGCCTGGGGATTTTTTACGTCCCCCATTTGACTTCCGCGCCGAAATGCACGAGACCCGCGTTAAGACAGATGAACTTCTGGCGGAAGGAAAAACCGAGGAGGCTGAAGCTTATATGGAATCACGTCGCGCTGTCTTTATGAAAAATGGATATTTGATCCGTAAACTCAACCAGGCGTATTTTTCATTTTATGGAGCCTATGCCGATACTCCTGGCGGTGCGGCAGGTCAGGACCCGGTTGGGCCTGCAGTGCGTGCCCTGCGTGCCAAAAGCAAGTCCCTGGCCGATTTTGTTAATACCATTTCCTGGATGACAGATTTTAAACAATTGAAAGAAGCGGTTATTCCGTAAATTTATAGGATCGCAAGAAGTGCTCCTGTTCTCCCCCAACACCGCCGGTCATTATAGTCTCCGAAACGGAACAAGGAGGGTAGATGTACAACAAAGCAATTTCCACACCTTAATGAGCCCCTTATGAAACGAACTTTTTTTTCAATTATTTTTACTATTGGTATTTTCATACTTGGCGCTTGCACCGCGCAACCGACCCCGACCGCCACGCCCACACCTGTGAACACAATTGTTGTAGACACACCAACATCGACGGTCAGTTGTTCTGCGATCAGTGCCGAGCCAACGCCCGCACCCAGCACTGAGTCTTACTTTCCCCCGGTTAGCGGGGCAGATTTTGCCATTGGTCCCGCAAATGCGCCCGTGACCATCATCGAGTATTGCGACTTTCAAGCGGAGGGATGCCGCAACATGGCAATGATCATTGGGGAGTTGATACGAAACCATGATGACATACGATTTGTATTCCGTCCCCTGCCCTTGCTCAACGTTCTCGATAAATCAGACAAGGCAGTAATTGCGGCGCTGGCGGCAAATGAGCAGGATAAATTTTGGGCGACCTATGACTTGTTGTTTGTCAAACATGCTGATTGGGTGAATCTAAAACCAGAGGCATTCAATGCCTGGTTTATGAATGAAGCTACCGCGCTGGGAATGGATGGGGAAAAGCTTCAGGCGGCAATCAATGCCGATAAAACAGAAACCAGCATGATGTCAAGATATGACGCCGGAAAGAAATTAAATCTTCCAGCCGTTCCGCTTGTTCTGATCAATGGTTCACTGCAGCCCTCTTATCTCCTCGACTATCAAAGTATCAGTGATACGGCGGGGTTGATTGCGCTGGGTCAAAAACAATTCAGTCAATGCCCTTCTTTTAATGTGAATCCGCAGAAACAATATATCGCCACACTTCACACAGAGAAAGGTGATATTGCGATCCAATTGTTTCCAGATAAAGCGCCGCTGGCTGTAAATTCATTTGTGTTTCTGGCGCGGCAAGGCTGGTATGATGGGGTGACTTTCCATCGCGTGATTCCAGGCTTTGTGGCCCAGGCAGGCGACCCAAGCGGCACAGGCAGGGGAAACCCGGGATATTTCTTCAAAAACGAGCTCAGCGATCTGAAGTTTGACAAGCCTGGCATGGTTGGCATGGCAAATAATGGGGCAGACACAAACGGAAGCCAGTTCTTCATCACCTTTGCGCCTGCCGCTCACCTTGACAGTGGATATACCATCTTTGGGCAGGTGATAAGCGGTCTGGAAACAGCTGAACAATTAAGGCCGCGGGACCCGGACCTGGGCACAAACCTGGCGCCTGGCGATAAAATTCTAAAAGTGGACATCGAAGAGAAATAATGCAAACAAAAAAACTTCACTGGGGTTCCCTGTCAGTTCTGATCGTTCTTGGTTTAAGTACATCATTCTTGTTGTTAGCGGCTTTTGGTATGGGGGTCAACTCACTGATCGGCCTGTTTTCGGATGCGGGTGACCCTGCCGGGCAAATGATTAGCGCGTTTTCCTTTGGTTTCGAAGGTGTCATCCTCCTGATGTGTTCGTGGTTCATTCTGCAAAAAACAATGGCAAAAGAGCAAGCCGGAACACCCTTCCGATTTCCATTTGCAGGCCGGCAAACCACATTGATCTTTGGAATCGCGATCGTGTCGGTGTTAATTGGCGCAGCTGTCGTTTATACAGAGATCGCATGGCTGGCATGGTTAATCCTCCCTATGATGACTGTGCTTGTCATTGTTCCACCCATCTGGCTGTTATTCGGTTTTGGATCAAAGGGTATTGAACTTGGTCAGCGCTGGAGAATCTTTAGCATCCTTGGTTTGAGCATGACCCTCAGCCCGCTGATCATAATTGTGATGGAGCTCATCCTGCTGGCAGGCGGAATTATTCTCGGTGCGATCTTTATTTCAGTACGACAGCCTGACCTTGTGCGCGAATTTGCACGGCTTGGCATGTTGTTTCAAGGCGAAGTAGATCAGGATAGGATCCTAAATTTACTTGCGCCTTACATTTCAAACCCGATCATTATTGCAGCGGTGGTCGGATATATTGCGATCGCTGTACCATTGATCGAAGAACTATTCAAGCCGCTCGCAGTGTGGGTTTTTGCACGGGAACTCGAATCTTCTGCGCAGGGATTTGCCATGGGCTTATTAAGCGGCGCGGCATTTGCCTTGATCGAAAGTCTGAACGCAAGCGGCAACGGGACAGATACCTGGCCCATCATTGTCAGTATCCGCGCCGGGACAAGCCTTCTTCACATGACAACCTCCGGCTTGGTCGGCTGGGGGGTTGCATCAGCATTTCGTGAAAAACGCATCCTGCGGCTCTTTGCCGCATACCTCAGTGCTGTGGCGATTCATGGCGTCTGGAATGCCTGTGCGGTGGGAGCAGGCCTATCGATGGCGGGAGAATTGATCGGCAAGCCGGAATGGCTTTTTAATATCCTGCCTGCCATGGCAGGGGGCATGAGCGTCATAGGCATTGGCATGCTTATTGTGTTGATCGCCTCCAATAAAAAACTTAGGAATTCGCCCTCATTCCACACCCTTCTAACAGCGGGAGAGGAAAAGGGTGTGGAGGTACAATAAACTCATGAACTATTCATCCTCTGCACGTGAAGGCGATCTTGTCCAACTTGTTGGCTTGACCCACAAACATTTTATTTTTTCGCTCAAATCGGGCGGCGACTATCAGACCCATCGCGGCGTGCTCAAACACGATGAATTGATCGGCAAGCCTTATGGCTCGCAGGTATTCAGTCACACGGGTGCACCATTCTTTTTATTGCAGCCGTCCATTGCGGATATTCTCAATGACCTGCCGCGCACAACGCAGATCTTGTATCCGAAGGATCTTGGCTACATTCTGGTCATGATGGGAATTGCACCCGGTCAACGGGTGTTGGAGGCGGGGACCGGTTCGGGGTCTGTTACGATCGCGATGGCTACCGCTGTTGGTGTGGAAGGACGGGTGATTACCTATGAACAAAAACAGGATACGCAAAATCTTGCCCGAAAAAATGTAGAGCGTGTCGGTCTCGATGCCCGCGTTGAATTCAAACTGCGTGATATCCACGAAGGATTTGATGAAACTGACATGGATGCGTTCTTCCTCGATGTACAGTATCCGGGAGAATATATGGAGCAGGTACGCGCAGCGCTTAAGCCCGGTGGATTTTTTGGCACCATCATACCCACCTTCAACCAGGTGGAAAAGACCCTGACCGCCTTAAGGAAACATAAATTTGCATTCGTTGAAGTATGCGAGGTCATGCTTCGTCATTACAAAGCCGATCCTGCGCGCATCCGACCGGTGGATCGCATGGTGGCACACACGGGTTATTTGATCTTCGCCCGAAGAATTGAACCCAATACCGATCCACGCGGCAAAGAATTGGAAAACGAAGTCAGTATGGAAAATTGACATCCCATTATTACCAGGCAGATGGATTCTCAATTGAAATAATATCGTACCCTTAACAAGATAGAAATCATTCACCCGCGCCCAAACAACAGGCACAAGAGCGAGTGCATGATAATAAGGAGGCTTACATATGTTTCGCCATAGAAGACAACGTATATTTGGAGAAATGGGAAGGGCGAATGTGCCCCCCATGCTTCAACATGCCAATCAATTAATGGCGTCTGGAGATTACTCTGGCGCGGCCATTGCATTTCAGGAACTTGCCCAAGGCGCAGAGGATCGTTTTCCACGGCGGGCACCCTTTTTATTTATGGAAGCAGGCCGAGCCGCCATCCTAAACGGGCAAACAAAAGATGGCATTACAACCCTGCGACGCGGGCTGACCATCCTGGCCTCCCAAGGACGCATCCACCGGATGCGGGTAATGGGCCAGCGTGTGATTGAAGAATTACATGCACGCGGCCTAAATACCGAGGCGGAAGAAATTGCAGGCGTATTAAGTGGCAGCCTTCCAAAGGAAATTCCAACCGAAACATTCACTACAACCAAAAGACCTGTTTTGCCTTTACATTGTCCATCGTGCGGGGCAGCGCTCAAACCGAATGAAGTTGAATGGATTGATGATAATACCGTCGAATGTGACTATTGCGGAAGCCCGGTGCGCGGCGAATGATGCCATGACTTTGACGCAGGAATATATCGCGCAAAAACTAAAAGAGGCCCTAAGAAACGGGGATGACTCGGATGGGTATGCGGAGATTCCCGTAAAGCCCAATACCCGCCTGAAATGTGCGGCGGTACTGGTTCCGCTTGCATTTTCCGGCAGCGAATGGCATTTGCTGTTCACACGCCGCACAGATCGCGTTCAGTCTCATAAGGGACAGGTCTCCTTTCCGGGTGGAGCATGTGACGACGGCGAGGCTACACCTGAACAAACCGCCCTGCGGGAAGCCGAGGAGGAGATAGGGATGCAGCGCGGAGATGTGCAGGTCCTTGGAAGGTTGAGCCAATTGATCACCATCAGCAGTTTTCGTATAACCCCTGTGGTGGGCGTCATCCCGTTTCCGTATGCATTTAAAGTGGCCGGCATAGAAGTGGCTCGCGTGTTCACCATCCCCCTCTTATGGCTGTCAGACCATAATAATTACTGGGAATTCCTGCTGCGTGACTCGGAGCGGTCCCTCATCACATATCATCCTTTCGACGGCGAATTGCTCTGGGGTGCCACAGCGAGAATGACAGTCACTTTTTTGAGGACAATTGGAACGCTGACAGGGAAATGAGCTCATATCACATATTCCTAAAAGGGGAAAAATTCTAAATCTAATGGGGTTATCTTGATCTACATGGATCGGGAAGATTTCACGGGTAATCATTAATAAAACCATTAAATATCTGTGGTCTCCTGCCCGCCTATGGGCTAAATATTTTGTGTGAGAATATTTATTAACATCAATCTCCCAAGAGCTGTGACACATCATTGATACGCGGGGATTTTTTTGGGTATACTGGGCTTATCACTCAAAAAGAGGAAACCTAATGGATGTCACTCAAATTTCCAATGCGGTGGATGCCGCCCGCGATGACTTGATCGTTTTTCTACAAAAAATGGTGCAAGCCTCAAGCCTGCCAAATTATGAGCAGGATGTGCAAGACCTGATTGTGCAGAAATTGAGTTCCATGGGACTTGAAGTTGAGATCGTTCCGTCACATTTTGACGACTTGCGGGATCATCCTGCTTTTGGTGATGATGGGTTTTCGCCAACAGAGCGCATCAATGTAGTTGGACGCTGGCGCGGGACAGGCTTGGGTGACGGGCGTTCCCTGATCCTCAACGGGCACGTGGACGTGGTTCCCGTCGGAGACCTGGCCCTTTGGGATGATTCTCCGTGGAGTGGCGTTATCCGCGATGGGCGACTATACGGACGCGGCTCCTGTGACATGAAAGCGGGTTTATGCGCTGGCATCTTTGCTGTGGATGTGCTGCAGCGTCTCGGCTACCGCCCCGCGCGCGACTTGTTGATTGAAAGTGTCATCGGTGAGGAATCGGGCGGAATTGGGACACTCACCACCATCGTCAAGGGCTACACCGCCGATGCGGTGATCCTGTTGGAGCCGACACGCCTTGAAATTTGCCCCGTGCAATCAGGCGCCCTTACCTTCCGCCTGACCGTGCCGGGACGTTCCATTCACGCAGCGATGAAGCCCTATGGTGTGAGCGCAATCGAAAAATTCACACTGCTCTTAAACGCCATTAACCAGCTCGAAGCAGAACGGCATCAAGCTTTTAAACATGATCTATACGAAGACCCGAATAATATTGCTCCGATCAATATCGGAACGGTACACGGCGGCGAATGGCATTCCACTGTTCCCGAAGAAGTGGTTGCAGAAGGACGTATGGGCGTTTTGCCTGGAGAATCCAACACAGCGGCGAGACACGCACTGGAAGAGACGATCCAACTTGCGGCAGGCGCTGACCCCTGGTTGCGTGAACATCTCCCGCGTGTGGAATGGTTCGAGGGGCAATTTGAATCAGGCGCGACCCGGCTTGATCATCCTTTCATCCAGCAGCTCTGCGCCGTCCACCAGCAGGTTGTCGGCTCCACGCCCGTGATGCGCGGCGTGACCTACGGCTCAGATATGCGGCTGTTCACCAACCATGCAAAAATTGCGGCGACCCATTATGGACCCGGAGATGTAGGCATGGCTCATGCGGTGAATGAATTTGTCCCACTCGATGAAGTACTGGTGGTGACAAAAGTCGTGGCGAACATGATCGCCAAATGGTGCGGAGGTTTTATCAAATGAAAACTTTTGGCTGCCAATCCATGGTTGCGCCGATCCGCCGCATGGTGCTCAAGCACCCGCGGCAGGCTTATATAACTCAGGCAAATCTCGAAGCACAGTGGCGATCCCTTTTTTATTTCGGCTGCCCCGAATTCGAAAATTCGCTGGCAGAGTATGAAAGATTTGTCTCGGTGCTGGAACATTTTGATTTTGAAATTCATTATGCCCCCGTTGATGAAACCACCAGCCTTGACTCGATCTACGTCCACGATCCGCTTGTGATCTCGGAACGCGGTGCAATTTTATGCAGCATGGGCAAGGCAGCACGCGCACCTGAACCCGCTGCAGCTGAAAAATATTTACAGGCTATGGGAGTGCCGGTGATCGGACGAATCACTGACACCGGCAAATTGGAGGGCGGCGATGTTCTCTGGGTGGACGAACGCACACTGGCAGTGGGACAGGGGTTCCGCACCAATGCTGAAGGCCTGCGCCAATTGCGCGAACTGCTTGATGATTCTGTAGATCAGATCGTTCCTGTGCAACTCCCCTACTGGACGGGCCCGCAGGATTGCCTGCATCTCCTGTCATTTATCAGCATCGTCGATAAAGATCTGGCGGTGGTGTATTCCCGTCTCATGCCTGTCCAATTCCGTGAGTGGCTGCTAGAGCGCGACTTTCAATTCGTTGAAGTACCTGATGAAGAATACGACTCCCTCGGGTGTAATGTGCTGGCAGTCGCTCCGCGCCAGTGCGTGATGCTCAACGGCAACCCTGTGACCAAAAAGCGCCTCGAAGAAGCCGGTGCGCAAGTATGGACCTATGAAGGGAAGGATATTTCGTTCAAAGGCACGGGCGGCCCCACCTGTTTGACACGTCCAATTTTTAGGGCAGGGTAAACAAAAAGGTGACCATCGCCCTGAAATGACGGTCCCCTTTTATCTTTACTTCAAACAAATATCACAAATTTCAAAAATTCTTACGTCTCAACTTGTGAATCGTCATGTACTGTTCTTTCAGGGTTGGGGCTGTTTGAAACCAACTTCAGAATCAGGTCCGCGTAAATTAATGCGCTCAAGGATGGGTAAAAGTTCATGGAGACTGCCCGTACGAAAGTCAGGATGGATGGTCAGTTCTTCATTCACAGCAAACTGCGCCCGCCGAGTGATCCAAATCGAATGCATCCCTACATTGTTTGCCCCAAAAATATCCGCTGGTAAGCTGTCACCAACCATAACAGCTTCTTCAGGCAGAATGTTCCAGCGGGCAATCGCGATCTCAAAGGCGCGGGCGTGCGGCTTGCGATAAAAACATGCGGCAGAGGTCAGCACAAAATCAAAGTACGTGCGGATACCGAAACTTTCAACAAGAGTCTGTACATCCTTGTCATCGCCTGCATTTGAAAAGATGCCAATTTTATAATTATTTGATTTCAATTGCTGGATGGTTTCTATCGTATCTTCTTCAAGAGCCCAATTGGATTGTGTGATCGAGAACATCTTATCCAGCGCAAATCTGATAACTGCTTCTGCGACTTCGGCATGTCCTAAATCCTTAAGCAGCTCAAACAAAACAAAATGATAGGTGGTTTCCTGAAAATCCTTGTCACGCTGGGCGTAATATTCATGCAGCCTGGCGCGAAAGAGTTTTGCATCCAATTCTATATGATATTTCTGCAGCGCATTCGTCAGTGCCCGGTCAGATTGATTGAAAATGGAAGTCCAATCACCGCGTGTATGCATCAGCGTACCGCCTAGGTCAAAGAGAACGTGACGAACGGGCAAGGAGCTCATAAGGTCTGGTATACCCCGATAATCACTTTACGTAAAGTGGACCTTTTTGGGATGGACCTTTTTGGGACAGTGGACCTTTTTGGGAATTTTCAGATTGCAGCATAGAAGGGGGCAACCGCCCGCAGAATGGTAAGAATGAACCAGAAGTTGTTGGCCATTAGTACAATGACAAAGACAGCCAGCAAGACTTGGAGCCATCCTTTGTCTGCCCCTCCTGTAAAGGCAAGCGCAACAAAGAAGATCAACGCATATGTCCAGAAGGATGTATAAAGAAAAAGCTCTGTGCCGTAGTTCATGTGTAAAAGGAAGTTGAAGGCAAGGCTGCCAAGCAACCCAAGCATTAACGGCGTACGCGGCGAAACGCGAAGTTTTTTTACAAAAAGCACGAGTGCGGCAGCCAGCAAACATATCCACATTAACAGAGGAAGATTGGAGAGTCCTTTATATGAAGCCATTAAATTTTTACGGACATCATAAGTCTTGAGATCAATGGTGGGCTGTGGTGGTTTATTTGCAATAATTTCAAGCGGCTTGGGAGCTATAACATTATATAAAAACATGGTGCGGCTGACGACTTCAAATCGTTTCAGCAGGCGTTCGGCAGGCGAACTATACACGGGTTTGACAAAATTTCCCTCAAAACCAACATCACCGGGGATAAAGAAAAAAGTCTGCCGGTTTGGGTAAAGCGCACTGGTCAAAACGGTCAACGCGACGGCGGCAGAGGCAAGGATGAACCCGTAGCGCACCAGTCTTTTGAATCCAAGCTGGCTAAAAAATAATCCTATAATCCCCTGTACAATGTTCGTGATCGTGATTCCAAAAACCAGAAGTCCAGCAGGGATGAGAATTGAAAAGCGGTTCTCCTTTTTTTGAATGAGAATGAAGAAAAAAATCAGTGAGGTGGCGCCAAAGATATAGGTGTCGGTCAAAGAGCCAAAGACCAGGTGTGAAGAAGTTGAGCCAAGCAGGATGGCAAATATAAAAGCATAAGTTGGCTGTGCCGTGGCTCGCTTGACAAACACCCATGCCATCAACACGCACAATCCGCTCATGGCAGCAATTACAAGAATCGGTGCGAGATTCCATTGATCTGCCAGGAAGAGCGTAACAAAACGGACGAGGGGCCGCAAGGTGATCAAAGCCAACGGATGCACAGAACGATTGATGACATCTTCATTGGGGCTGCCCAAAATGGACATCCAGGGCCCGGCATCAGATTCAAAGAGGACCGTGTTGAACCTTAATGCAGGGTGATTGAGTGCACGCGCAATGATCAGATTGACAAGAAAGAACATGCCGCCCGCGTAGAATCCAGGCAGGTTGTCTTTGATAAATTCAAAAAGTCCAGTCTGCCGGAATTGCGGAATCCAGCATGATTCAAATTGAAGCAAAATGCAAAGCCCCCAGGTTCCCGCGAGCAGGGCACTGACGGTAAACCAGCCAGGCCAATTGGAAGGGATGACGACATATTCCCGGAGAAACATGGAGGGAAATTGTAATTCAGCAAATATAAATGCCAGGAGGAGTATAGGGAGAGTCAGGCAAAGAATGATATTCAACGGCTTTTTCAAAAATCCGTTTTGAAATGACCGTCCTGCGCGGCGGACAAGGAAAAAACCAATGACACTGCCAGTCAGGGTCAAACCTCCTGTCACCAGGATCAGGTTGAATATTGTCTTTATGACCCCGCTTAAAAATCCCACAGCGGCGAATGCAAAGAGAACAGCCAGCAAAAAGCTAAGGATATAAATTCCAATGGAATGGCTTTTTATAAACCGATCCGCAAAGTTCGCTGTGGGCAGCATCAGAACAAAGAGAATCAATGCAAATCCCGCCATTCCAGTGTAGTAGATATTTGAAATCGCAAGCGGCAGAACAACAGCAGCAGCCCCGATCACTGCCAGAATGCCAAGCGAAATAAGGGTGGTTCTTCGGTACCGTCCCAGCCACTTCCACAGGGTTGGGAATATTTCAAATAATAAAAATGCAACTGCCAGTGTGGGGACCAAGACGAGAAAAACACGATCAACGGTTTTATAACCTGAGTAATTAAAGAAGATCACCGCCGGGGGAAAAGTAATGATGAAGGCAATAACTATGCTTAAACCTACACGGAGAAGGAATTGCAGGATTTTCACTCAGCGCTTCTCCTGAGCTACTGCTCTGTCACGCGTGTTTAAATGGATTAAAACCGTACCAAGACCAAGAGCGGGAAGAATGATCAACCCGGCTTCAGGTCCAAATGCACCGCCCGTCCATATATTTGGTCCCTGCACCTGATGTTGGATTAAATGATAAATATCCAATCCTGAGACAGGGAAACCAAAAATCACACCTTCAAAGAAATTCCAGCCAATATGCAATCCAATCGACAACCAGAGCTGCCCCGTGCGAAGAAATGCGTAAGCCAAAAAAACACCCGCAAAGAAAATCCCTGCCGCGCTGAACCAGGTGGCATTGGGGTTGCCAAGATGCGCCAGGCCAAATACGCTGGATGAAATCACCACGCCCCAGAATAAGTTTATCCCGCTAACAAAAGTCTGCAAGTGGTAGCCGCGTGAGAGAAGTTCTTCGTTCCAACCGACAAACACAAAGACCGCCAGGAAAGTAAATACACCGGTAATTACGTTCGTGGCCGTTTCGTTTTGCCAGGCAAAACTTTCAAAGGTCAGCCAGCCTGCCGCAACTTCCATAAAATAGATCGAACCCATCATAATAAATGTGATGACAATGCCGGTGAAAATATCCCTGACCGCCTGCTTGTTTATCTGTAACCCCAAACTGACAAACGAGCGCTTGTCTAAAAATCTGCGCGCAATATAAATGGAAATTGTGAATACCGCAAGCTCGAGAATTTGGCTGCTAAAAAGGCCGGCATTACCACCTTGACCGGGAATATAAATATATCCAACTACAGTTTGCAGTACGGCAGCCATAATAATCATCAACAGAGTTTGCAGCAAAAGCCGCCAGCCCGCGCGCAGACGCTGCTCATCTGATGACATAAAAATCCTTGCAATAAAACTGCGCCTTGGGAAAGTTTGAATTTCGGCCAATCGATACGACTCCTATAAAGCTTTGAATATCTGTCTACTGTATTTGTTATGTGATGTTTGCATTCAAATTTTTACTACGTTATTTTACCCGATGATAGGCCATGATAAATTTCAATGGTTTTTTCCAGCATTGGGAATAAACACCGCGGTTTTATAAAATTAATGAAATTAAAGGCAGTGTCTGGATGAGGAATGAAGAAACTTTTGGCCGAAGGGATGGAAAGGGATTTTTGAAAAATATCCACCAGCAGGATGGTGTTTTCATTCCAGTGTATTCGCTTATAATTGGCTCGAATATGAAAAGATAAGCAAGGCCAATAAACATCGAAAGAGGAAAAATCTATGGCAGGGCTGATCGGTCAAAATTTTGGACGCTATCAAATTCTTGAAGTGCTCGGGACGGGCGGTATGGCAACCGTTTACAAAGCATATGATACGCGCCTTGAACGCGAAGTTGCGATAAAAGTAATTCGACGCGAAGCCTTTCCATCTGACGAAATGGAGACTCTCCTCAAGCGCTTTGAGCGTGAAGCCAAATCATTGGGCAGGCTTTCACACCCCAATATTGTCGGGGTGATTGACTATGGTGATTACGAAGGCGCACCGTATCTAGTCATGGTTTATTTATCAGGCGGCACGCTCAAAGACCGGCTTGGGACGTCCCTGCCCTGGCGGGAAGCCATCCAAATGATCATCCCGATCGCACATGCATTGGAATATGTCCATAGCCAGAACATTATTAATCGCGATGTAAAACCCTCAAATATTTTAATGACCGAGACCGGACAGCCCATGCTGACAGATTTTGGGCTGGTGAAAATGTTTGGACAACAGGAAAAAGACGCAACCCATTTAACCAGTTCCGGCACAGGGCTTGGCACACCGGACTATATGGCACCCGAACAATGGACAGGCGAACCTACAACGCTATCTGACATGTATTCACTGGGTGTGGTCCTTTATGAAATGATCACCGGCCACAGACCTTATACCGCCGATACCCCGGCAGGGGTCTTATTGAAACAGGCGACGGAAGCCCTGCCGCTTCCAAAACAATATGTCTCAGACCTGCCCAAGGATGTAGAATCGGTTTTACTCAAGGTGCTTGCCAAGGATCCGAAAGACCGTTATCCCGACATGCACACATTCATTGAAGAATTGCAGAATTTACTGGCTGGCAGAAGCGTCATCGCGTCAACCATCAAGACCTCGCACCTGCGTGATCAAATGACCGGCAAAGTAATGCGGCCCCAAGGTGCCCCCCCCCCATCTGTTTCTCCGAAGAAAAACATATTTCCCCTGATCTTTGCCGCAATTGGTATTTTTGTGATTCTCATTGCATTGGGTGGGGGATATTGGTTGTTTACCTCCTCGAAGATTTTCTCCCCGGTAATGACTCCCACCCAGTTGCAGGTGCTTCCATCACCAACAGATGTTCCCTCAACAGCGACCCAAGAACCACTCGTTATACCGACAGAGGTAGCCCCCCGCCCCACAGAGGTCACCCCCGTGCCTGTTGAGATCAGGGATGCTAAAAATATTCCCATGCGTCTGGTCCCCGCCGGAGAATTTACCATGGGCGGTAACGATACAGGAGATGTTGGCTCCCGTCCCGCCCAAAAAGTTTACCTGAATGCCTTCTACATAGACAAATTCGAAGTCACCAATGAAATGTACGATGCGTGTGTCTATGCTGTCGAATGCAGGAAACCACATAATGGGGGTTCCGCCACACGAAATACTTATTTCCCAAATCCGGTATTTGCAAAATTCCCCGTACTTTATGTGGATTGGAAGATGGCAAATGCGTATTGTGCGTGGAGGGGTGCGCGCCTGCCGACTGAAGCAGAGTGGGAAAAAGCCGCGCGCGGCAAAGACGCCCGCCTTTATCCTTGGGGGAATCAGGAGCCTGATTGCAATTTAGCCAATCATGCCGGGTGTGTAGCAGATACCACCCCGGTGGATCAACATGAAGCCGGGCAAAGCCCCTTTGGTATTTACGGCATGTCAGGCAATGTCTGGGAATGGACCAGTACCCTCTTCAAAGGCTATCCCTACAACGCCGATGACGGAAGGGAAGACCCCACCGCACTGGGCGAGCGCATTGCCCGCGGCGGCTCCTGGCATGTATTTGGCGGTAACAGCGGAAACGTACGAGCTGATATACGTTTAAAACTGGACCCAGGTTATTTCGGCGGTTATGTCGGTTTTCGGTGTGCAGTAACTGGGGGGCAATAAGGTTAAGGACTCTCAGCCTGCCATGGAAGACTGAGAGTAAGATCAGCGCATATCAACTTCATTCTAAGTGAAACAAAAAATGCCTGGAGTTTCAATAAACCCCAGGCATTTTTTGTTATGCCGCGCTTTTCAAATAAATCCCTGTCGGGTCGAGTTCTTCGCGTAATATCCGTAATTCATTTTCTGTAACAAGTTCAGTCTCTCTCACCTGCTGGGCGATTTTCAAATCCCAACCTGTATTGGCTTTGGCATCCTCCACTGTTTTTCCAGGATGCAGCGCAGTCAATATCATTTCTCCATCTTCGTTTGGTTCAAGAATTCCAATATCTGTCACTACAGCCAGCATCCCCCCGCCGCGCAAGCCTGCCTTTTCACGATCGCCCTTGCCTCCAATGAAACCGGCAGAGGTCATGAACTCCACTTTTTCAGGAAAGCGGCGTTTTTGATGCGGGGTCATGATGTAACAGCGGTTTGCCCATGCGGCGATTTCCTGTGACCCGCCCGAGCCAGGCAGGCGCACTTTGGGCTGGTCGTACCCACCGATGACAGTGGCATTGATGTTGCCATGTTTGTCAATCTGAGCACCGCCCATGAATCCCACATCTACATTACCACGCTGAAGATAGTTGGCAAAAATATCATACATACTTACTACAGAAAGCGATCCGCTCACAAGGGTCGGGTCGCCAATGGAAAGCGGAAGGCGCGCCGGCTCTGCGCCGATCACACCCGCTTCGTAGATCATCACCAGGTTTGGTGCATGCGTTCGTTTGGCTAGATTACAGGCCAGGTTGGGCTGCCCCACCCCTACAAAAACAACATCACCGTCACGCAACAAACGTGCAGCATTAATAATCATCAACTCGGCTGAAGAGTAATTCATTTTTCCTCACAATTCTCAGAATGTATACTATTGTGCCTGAACTTTGCCTGTCTGGCAAGGGATGGATACGCCCCTGATTTCCCATTGATTTGAATTACAAAAAGAATGATAATTGCCTCGAGGAGAGAATCCATGAAAAAGAATAATTTCATTCCTGTATACAGTTTCATTCTTATCTTTGTTATTCTGGCTTGTAACCTGCCGACACTCCAGAGCGTTGACCCCGCTGGCATTGCACCTTCCAATACGCCGCCGATATCCATTATGTCTGCCACCCCGACGGAAACGGCACAAGCAACGGCAACCCTTTCGCCCACGCCTGAACCCCCAACGCCCACGATCGCAGTTTTACATTCGCTGGTTCCATCTACGAACATCAAACCAGGCAAGTTAATCAATGATGTTGTATCGGTGGATACCGCTGCAGAAAAGCGTGCGCCTTATGGCGACTCATATGACATTAATCGTTTCGAACGCCCATTTCTACAGGACATGACTTATATCTCTGACCTGGATATAATCAGCTTCAATCTGGCTTATGATGAAAAGTTTTACTATGTTTCGATCGAATTGGTTGGAACAGACCCAAATAACGACCTGGGTATTAACTATGGAGTCGAGTTGGATGTTAACGCGGATGGCTTTGGCGACATGATCATCATTGCCCATCCGCCCTACAACGTGGACTGGACAACGGACAATTTACAGATCGTACAGGACACCAATCATGACACGGGTGGAATTTCTGCAGAGAAAGCGGAAGCTCCCATGCCTGGCGATGGGTATGACAAGGTTATATTTGACGGCGGGCGTGGCGAGAATGATGATCCTGACCTAGCATGGGTGCGCATCAATGCGGGTAAAAAAGCAACCGTACAGTTTGCATTCAAGAAGTCATTCGCAGGCACAAAATTTATGTATGGTGTGATCGCGGATGGGGGTTTAAAGAGCGTCGCCGATCTGGATTATGTTGACCGCTTTACCAAAGAGGAGGCAGGATCGCCGGTACGCGATCAGTTAAATTACCCGCTCAAGGCTTTATTCGGCATGGATAATGTCTGCCGCGAAGTGTTTGGTTTTACAGGGACAAAACAAGAGCCGCAACGCTGTACGCCTTAGCGGGCAGGAAAATAAAAGACCTGAAAGGTTTCATGATGGTGCATGTTAATTGGCACGTCATAAAAACCTTTCAGGCCAGATCAATTTATTCCCAGAAGGAATGCTTGCATAAGATCAAACACTTGCTGCGGATGTTCCAACGGCAGGATGTGTGTTGATTTCTCCAAAGTCTTGATCTGAATATTTGGATTTTTCTTTTTCACAAGATCTGCCGCTTTTCCCAAAAATGTATCAGTCTCTGCACCGCGGATGATAAGAGTGGGTATTTTTAATTTTGGCAATTGATGCCACAGGTCAAAATCCCTCAAGCCTGTCAGATAAATATGAGATTCCCATTCCGGGGAATATGCCAATTCAAAACCACCATCGTCTTTTGGCTTTGTAATACCCGAGATATAAGTACGCAGGTTTTCATCGCTCATGTACTTGAAGACTTCTCGTGAACGATAACCCCGAAAGACCAGGTCCAAATTATCAAAGGTACGGCGGCGTTTTAGCGCGCCAGCAATTTTAGGATGGACTTTTTCCCCAAGTCCGACTGCACGAACAAGATTCCACATGACCAAAAAAGATGGAACAAAAAAAACGGGGTCCAGCAAAATCAATGCGCAAAATTTACCTGGATCACGCAGCGCGGCGCGCAGGGTGACAATACCTCCAATGGAATGGCCAACCCCCACAACAGGTTTCCCTGCGCCAGGCAATATTGACCCCAACAGGGGATGCGATGCGAGGAAGAGCAACAAATCATCAGAAAGCGGATGCCAGTCGTGAATCTCCTCAATTTTGGGATTATCCCAAAGCGGGCGAAGCTTCATCCCAAATACATGGTATTGAATTTTCAACAGATCAAATATCGGCGTATAACATTCAGGTGGGTATCCATTGGCATGAAGAAAATGCAGCGGCATACCCTCTCCGCCATAATCAAATTGCGGTATTTTCACTAGTATTTTCCGTAATTAATCTTCTCGCTGTATTGCGCTTCCACCTTTAAACGGTCATGAATCTTTCCGCCAAGTTTTTCCCAATACTCATCGCGTCCCTGAATGCCATATACCCATTCATCAAGATATGCTTTGATGGTTTCCTGTGATTCGCTGATCTTATCCCATGCGAGATAAAACTCATTATCACGGTCGTAATAACCCTGCGAGTAGGAGGGGTGACTGGCATATGGAACATGGCACACTGCGTCCACAATATTGGCTGGGATCATGGTGCGGTTTGGGTCGGATCGGATGACAGATTCATCCACAATCTCCTCGGCGGTGAGGATGACTTTCTTCGCGGCAAATGCGGCTTCTTTTTGCTCGCCAATAATTCCCCATAAATGTGCATTCCCATTTGAGTCCGCCCGCTGCACATGGACAATCGCCACATCCGGGCTCAAGGCTGGCACAACGATCACATCCTTGCCGCCATACGGATCAGGGATGCGCTTGATTAATGGATTGTATTGTTCCAGGCTTGTCGCACCAGTTTGATTCATGGGTAAAAATGGAAGTCCCGCCGCCCCTGCCTGCAAACGGGTGATCATACCAAAGTGTGAATATTCCTCCCATTCTAGTTGGCCTTTCTCTATTGCAGTTCGTACAATACGAAGCGAACCGACACCGGGATTTCCCATATATGAAAATATTACTTTTTTCGCACATCCCGCCGCAACCATTTGATCGTAGATAAGATCCGGGGTGGCACGCGCGAGAATAAGATCTTTCCTGCCTTGACGGATAATCTCATGCCCTGCAGCAAAAGGAATAAGGTGGGTGAAACCTGCGGCGTAAACCACATCGCCATCGCTAACATAATCTGCAATTGCCTGTTTTAGTGAAATGAGTTTGGACATGTTATTTTTTCTTTGCATCCTGTTTTGCTTTTGAGTTTTCTGCTTTTTTCTTTTTTGCTTCTTCACGCGTCTTGTTCCACCAGGCAAAACGCCCTGCCGAAGGCGGTGGAGCTTTACCGCGCCGAAACATCCAGCCGATTCCTATCATCAGCAGCGCCATGAAAAGAAAATCAAAATCTGCCTGTTTAGCAAGATCGGAGGTGACAAAAAGAACGAATGCCCCTCCGCCAAGAACATAAAAGAACATTCCCACGCGATAAATCAAGGGATCATCAGAATCCATATCCTTATTTTACCTTTGGAGTGGGGAGGTAGACAAGGAAACCCAAAAACGGATAAATGCGAAGGAAAGTAGATCCTTTATCCCTCTCTCTCAGTCCTTTTCGGCAACCGGCTCGGTACAGCCCCTGGTAAATGGAAAAGCAAAAGGCGGCCGATCAAATTAGCACAACCTGTAAGAATTAACATGAAACGGTAATACCCCGAAAGTATAACAGGGTATATTCTTATAAATACTTATCATTTATCTATGTATCGTGCAGGAATTTGCGTATGAGCAAGAAGGTCGTTCTTAAAGGAATAGAGATACTGACCAACGAAAGCGATTCGTC
>CAYLOW010000022.1:16152-24365 GCA_964385315.1 uncultured Anaerolinea sp. | reverse complement strand
TTCCTTACATCTCCACGCCTAAAGCCGGGAGCTTTGCAGAACATTCGGTAAATTTTCTTGCACGAAATAACAGTACTGCTTTGTTAAAGCAGTTTTATTGCCGGATTTTCTGTTGTTAGGATAACACAGGGGTGCTTTTTATACTTAAGTATACCGTCTTGCTGCGCGGACTGTAGGTTGCCCGAATTATCCTGCCATCCAGATTATACTCATCCAGCATCATGATGCGCCCATCTTCCCCAATCTTATCCACACAGCAGGTCTTATCTACTGGCAGGAAAGTCACTGTGACCTGGTCATCAATGACACTGCCTGTGCTGATATAATTTTCCATCACCCTGTTTATTATTTGTTTTTCATTTATCTGCATGTTATTACTCAATTCTTTCTGCCGCGGCCAGGAGTTGATACATATCATTCTCCGCTTGGGCAAAAGGAATGGATAGAACAAATTCCCATTCCCCGAGAAGTGTATTTCGCGATTGTTTCAAAATGATCTGGTCGCTATCGTTGAGTGAATGTTTCTTTTGGTATGCTGACAGGTCGCGTATTGTTGTGCAGAGTGATTCGGTGCGACCATCTTTTAATAATTCCGATAAACGGGCTTTGCGTTCCAAGCGATCATCCGGGAGCGGCTCACCTGGACTAGAGAGTATGGAAAGAAGCTTCTTGAATCTGGATTGGGGAGTAGGAGCACGCAGGCGGCTTTCCAGTTTGCTGTCTGCTGGTACCCAGACAGTTAGGTCGCGTACCCGAACTGCATAATAAAGGGTTTTTGAGCCGGAAATGTCCCGCTCCTCCAGGTGGACGATTTGTCCAAATCCATAGGTCCAGTGCATGACCGGATCACCTTCGTGGAAATTCATGAGTACCTCCTGTTCAAATCGGGAAATAAAAAAAGAATAATAGAGGAAGGGTGCCGCAAGTTGGATTGGGATATAAAACTGTGCAACACTGATTAATGGATACGAAGAGGCGGTCACCTGGAGCCGCCTCTGAAAAATTGAAAGATATGTGCTAGATATTTTTCTGTGGAAGGTAGTTTTACCTGGGTAGTCGTTTTTATTACGACTATAATCAATATACACTATTCCGAAGAAAATAGCAAACTAACATAATTCAAAAATGACCATACCCTATGCCGTACCTCTGAAAGAAATCCGCCGGGAGCAGATTGTGGTGAACTCCCGTTTTATAGCAACCCTCGCTCCTGCATTCTCAATTGAAGAAGCACGGTCGTTTATAACGCGCCTTAAAAGGGAAAATATAGATGCAACTCATAATGTCCCGGTATATATCATCGGTGGCGGGAACACCGTAACTGAATATTTTTCAGATGATGGTGAACCGCCTGGCACATCCGGCAGGCCTGCCTTGGCTGTCCTGCGCGGCAGCGGCCTTGGTGATGTTGTGCTGGTAATTACCAGATATTTTGGGGGTACATTATTGGGTACCGGAGGGTTGGTTAAAGCGTACACCGAGTCGGCGCAGTTAGTGGTGAATGCAGTCGAGAGAGGGCAGCGTGTTTCTGTAAACGTCGTTTTGCTGGCAATTTCGTATAACCTTTTGGAGCGTGTTCGTTTATTAACGGCTAATCATCACGGCATAGTTCTTGAGGAGGAATTCGCTGGAGATATTACTCTTACAATGCAAATCCCAATTAATGAGTTTAATGCATTTCAACTTGGGTTGCGGGAACTTTCAGCGGGAAAACTGAACGCCGAAGTGATGGAAACAAGAGAAATGATAGTAAAGATTTGAATATTAAGGTGGATGTGTTGTTTCTCTTGCGAAAATAATATGATTTAGGATCAAAAATGTATACTGGCAATTGAATTCAAGCGCTGTTATCTTGAGTGGATGATGCGGTTAAGAATTGGGTCTAATGCCTGCTTGACGATCCGTTGAGTTAAATATTCCCGGCAACTTTTCCGATTGATACCAGACTGTCCTGCCTAAAATTATTTTAAAAGTGGTATATGAATAACCACTTTTAGTCCTTTATCAGGTTCACTTTCTGCCCAAATCTTTCCCTTGTGCATTTCAACAATGGATTTTGCAATGGCAAGTCCCAATCCTGAGCCGCCTTCATCACGTGTGCGCGATGTATCAGAGCGGAAGAACCGGTCAAAGAGATGGGAGGCGTCTTCCGGTGTGACTCCGTTCCCGCTGTCCTGAATGACGATCTCAATTTGGTCTGTGATCAGATTTGTTAAAATCCCAACGGAGCCCCCTTGCGGTGTGTAATGTAAGGCATTGTCCAATATATTTGTGACAACTTGCGAAAAACGGATCGGATCGAGATTCACTTTGGGAGCAAAGGAAACAGGCTTTTTCGGATCCAATTCAAAAGTCGTTAGGTTAAGTTCTATTTGTTTTTGGTTGAACTGGACCATGTAATGGGATTTGATTTCGCTCAGAAGCTTATTCACCTCAACGGGTTGGAAATCCATGGAAAGTTCTCCAGCGTCCGCTAGTGATAATGTCCGCAGGTCGTTGACAAGTTTTTCAAGTCTATCTGCTTCTTCACGGATGATTTCGAAATTTTCTTTCGAAGCAGGCAGCACACCATCGTGAACGGCTTCGGCATGACCGATTATTAAACTCAGAGGGGTGCGAAGCTCATGGGCAATGTCTGCGGTCATCTGTTTGCGGAGATTGAACGATCGGGCCAAATCGTCATTCATTTTATTAAAAGATGCGGCTAATTCCCCGATTTCATCCCGGGACCGTACGGGTACCTGCTGGCCAAATTTGCCGCCTGCCATCTCATGGGTGGCTCTGGTCAACTCTCGAATTGGGCGGGTGATGGTGCCTGAAAGGATGGCCCCAAGAATAAATGCGATAAAAATGGTGGCAATGGCACTTAGATAGATAGAGCCGCTCAGACGGCGGATGAATTCATCTTCGAGCGGATTTCTGCCAGGTGGGGCATTCAACAGAAGAACTCCAACCGGTGATTCGCTGGCCTGAATCTGAGTGCCGGTATTGAATTCTTCCGGACTAATGGTATCTCCTGTGCGATGCTGCATTCCTGCAACCATGATTTCCCCGTCCATGTTTGCAATAGAAAAAAACAGCGGGTGTTCATCATTTGGGTCGCGTTGGTAGGGATTTTCAACACCGTCCCATGTTTTATTATTTTCATAATATGTTGCAAGTTGATCTGCAAGATCAGCTTTGTACTTATTGTTCACAAATTTATTGAACTCACGGTTTGTTGCAACCCGTGTGAAGATGACAATTATGCCCGTGCTGATCAGGCTGACCAGAAGAAATGCAAGAATTAATTTTATGGTTAGCTTCATCTTCATCCTTTGCTAAGGCGATAACCAACACCATACACGGTTTCAATGTGGCGGGGATTGCGGGGATCATCTTCCACTTTTGCTCTCAGATTCTTAATATGCGTGTCAATTGTTCGTTCGTACCCTTCATATCGTACACCTTGTATTACATCCAATAGATCAAGGCGCGAGAAAACGCGTCCCGGACTTGCCATGATTGCAGCAAGCAGGTCAAACTCAGATGGGGTTAGGTCAACGTTACGCTCAGCGACCAATACTTCACGGCTGTCCCGGTCTAAAATAATATCTGCGACTTTAAGGGTTTTTCCGATGGGTTCTGTTTTACCCGCTCGGCGAAGAACATTTCGTACGCGTGCCATGAGTTCCCTTGGTTTAAATGGCTTAACCACATAATCATCTGCACCAAGCTCGAGGCCGATGATCTTGTCGTCATCTTCCACTCTGGCGGTGAGCATGATAATGGGCGTGTCGTGTTGAACGCGATGTGACCGCATGAAGTCATATCCATTCATTTCAGGCATCATGATATCGAGGATGATCAGGTCAGGTTTATCTTTTTGTGCAATGGCAAGACCTTCTTTGCCATTATAGGCGGTGGCTACGCGGTAGCCTTCCTGGATTAAATAACTTTCAACAAGGGAGACGAGGCGCTTTTCATCATCAACGATTAGTATGGTTTGAGGCATATATCTTTCCAGTATATCAAGTTTCAACAAAGGGAAAAAATCCTTGGCAGGAAAATAGGAAGGTTAATTCTTCACAATGATCTGGACATAAAACGGCATTCCAAACGGGACGCCATATTTATTTACCATGATCCAGGTACCTTTATATGTGCCTTCCAAGTCAGGCGCTGCCAAGAATACGGTAATTTTTGCTTCCTTGCCGGATATTATTGTCTTCCCTAACTCAGTAGCCCCTCCGGCCATGGAATCACCTTCATGAAGTGTCACTGAGTAGCCCTCTTTCCAGGTGCAGGATCCGGTGTTTCGAATAGCCCAAGTTTTGACAAAGGTTTCGCCAGGTGTGAGGATGGTTCCATCCGGAATGGTTAGATCTTCAACGTAGGCTGAATTATCGCAAATACTCTCGTCGACTCGCGCTGGTTCATTCGCGCTCTGTATCTGACTGGAAACTTGTGTCCGTGTTGGTAATGGGCTCGGACTAGCTAGTGTCTCGATAATAGTTGGCGCGGGTTGCGTTGGAGTTGGGGAGGCGAAAGTTGCTGGATTATGGTCTGGCGTTAGTGCAGGTTGAGATTTTTGTACCTGTGCTTCACTAGTTAAGGCCACGGCTGTATAAATACCTGAAACAACCTGATCCGTTGATAACAACGTGGCAGATTTTCCGCAAGAGCCCAGGATAAGCGATAAGGTTGCAAATAATAAATAGCCATTCTTCACTGCTGTGCCTTCTTTTTTGTTGGAGTATTGGGCATGAGAGTCCTTCTTTCTAAGTAACGGCTTTCTTTTCCAATAAACTTATTACTGCATCGAACAAATCTGTTGGAGTACTGGTGTCCAATACGGATTTAGCGGTGGTATTGCTGTTGGCTGATGTCGTGGATATCCCGCCGCTGGGCACGCCGCCTCCAGGCATTCCGCCACCGCCCATATCCGGTGGACCACCCATGCCTCCGCCAATATTCGCAGTGGATGACGACCCTGCCGTACTCGATTTTCCGCTGCTGCTTTGTGTGGCTGCGAATACATCCTGCATGGAAAAGGACATGCTATCCATGGCTTGTCTTTGTTCGTCTGTCAACGTTTCCAGAATTTGAGCGGTGAGACCGTCAATTTCTTCCTGTGCAGCTGTGCCGCTGCCGTTTATATCCTGAAGGACGTAAAACATAGGCAAAAGTTCTGCTGCCTGTTCTGTGCTGATGGCATTCCCTGTTTCTTCAAGTTTGATAATGCCTAGGGTGAGTTTTGTTCGTGCCGGCAATTCCACTGCAGTACGGTTGCCAGCTGGACCAGTACCGGTCGGTGTTGCACTCGAGGAGCAGGAGGTTAACATCAGGGTAAGGAGGATGATAGTTGTAGAAATATTTTTATTCATGGTTTCCTTTAATGATCGGTACTAGCCTTAATGATGGAAAATATCTTGTTTATTAATGGAATTATTCATATCTCAACGCCTCTATCGGGTCGAGTTTTGCTGCTTGAATAGCTGGATAATACCCAAAGAAAGCACCGACAATGGCTGCTGAACTGAACGCCAGCAGGATGGGCACAGGTTGCACAACGGTCCGCATATCACTTAGCGAGCCGAAAATATATGCGCCGCCGACACCAACGAATATACCGATCAACCCACCAACAATGCTTAGCATGAGCGCTTCAGTTAAGAATTGCAACCGGATGTCGTCGGGGGTTGCGCCTACCGCTTGTCGGACGCCGATCTCCCGTGTGCGTTCGGTGACGCTGACTAGCATAATGTTCATAATGCCGATGCCGCCAACAATAAGAGAAACGCCCGCCACCCATGCCAGCAGGGAACGAAAAGCCGAAGTAGTTGACTCTTGTGTTGAAATGATGTCCTGTTGTGTCGTTACAGTGAAACCAGCCGTATCAAGGGTTAACTCATGCCGTTTGACGAGTAGAAGTTCAACCTGTGTGATTATGTCATCGATATTTTCATTGGGGTCAACTTCCACGTAAATCATACGAATGCTGTCTCCCATGATGCGCGCGAACATGGATGGGGTGAATTTTTGAAAGACAACGGTGATTGGCATGAATACATAAGAGTCATAATCAGTGGTGCCAACAAGCCCTTTCTCAGCCATAACGCCGATAACGGTCATTTTGGTGGTGCCAACTGTGATAATCTGGCTGATCGGGTCGTTTGTACCAAAGAGTTCTTCCGCGATCGAAGAACCAAGTACAACCATTTTTTGTTTGCGGTCGATTTCTTTGTCGGTGAAATACCGTCCTGTGGCAATTTCCATGTCCCTCACCGAGGGAAACCCGGACGTTGTACCAAGCAGCGAAATATCTTCAAGGATTACATCGCCGTTTTTTACCGTTCCGCTTGCGTTTTGCTCCACCACCACCGAGGTTATACCGTTGACGCCCTCTTGAATCGCAGCCGCGTCGTCAAAGACCAGTCCGCCTGTTGGTGCCTGCCCCGGGCCTCCGCGTGTCATTGCTCCTTGCACAAAAATCAGGTTTGAACCAAGCGAAGTGATCTGATCCTGAATCGTGGCTTCTGTTCCTGCACTGATCCCCACCATGATGATGACTGCTGACACACCAATGATGATTCCCAGCATGGTGAGAAATGAGCGCACTTTGTTTTTAAGGATCGCCTCCCATGCGATTTGCACGGCTTCAGACAGTCTCATAATATGCCTTCTTTTTCTTCCACATTGATATAGCCATTGTGTTGGATGGTATCCACCCGGCCATCCAACAAATTAATCGTGCGCTGGGATTGGGACGCAATTTTAGGGTCGTGTGTCACCATAACAATTGTTGTCCCCCCCGCGTGTAATGTGTGCAACAGTTGCATGATTTCCTCCCCAGAGCGGCTGTCGAGGTTGCCTGTTGGCTCATCGCCAATGACAAGTACTGGATCATTGATCAATGACCTGGCGATGGCAACTCGTTGTTGTTGTCCGCCTGAGAGTTCGTGTGGCTGATGGTGGATCCGTCCTGTCAGGCCTACCATCTCCAGTAATTTCCCGGCTTTTGCGTCTGCTTCCTCATAGGACCTTCGGTTCTCATGGTCGTATAGCAACGGAAGAGTAACATTTCTTAGCGCCGATGTGCGCGCCAGCAAATTGTACGATTGAAAAATAAATCCGATCTTGCGGCTTCGAACACCTGCGAGTTGGACCTTATCCAATTGGCTGACATCTTCTCCGTCAAGAAAATATTGCCCCGATGTCGGCCTGGATAAACAGCCCAAAATATGCATCAGAGTACTTTTGCCTGAACCAGATTGCCCCATGATGGCAACGAATTCACCCGACTCGATTGTGATGCTGACACCGTTAAGCGCTGCTACGCTAATTTCACCCATGCCGTAGATTTTGGTAATGCCCATGGTTTCGATGATCTTATGTTTGTTGGTCATTTTGTCTCCGCGATGCCGGTTGTTACCACGTCACCTGAATTAAGTCCGGAAGTGATCTCGACAAAGGTTAAGTCTTGAATACCAATTTCAACCAATTGAAGGCGTGGTTCGGCGTTTGTCAACACAAATACAGCGTATTGACCGTTTCCCGCATCGTGCAGGGCTTCAACAGGGATGAGGATAGCATCCACAGCTTTGCCGCCAATAACATCCACGGCAGCACTGGTGCCAAGAGGGAGGTTGAAGGTCTTATTCCCTCCAGCGGTAAGCTGTACGATGGCTCTTACAACTGAGGACCCTGATTCTGTGTACAGGCCTGGGTCAACCTGCGTAACGGTTCCCTGGAAGGTTGAATCGGGTTGAATGTCAAAGATCACTTCAGCTGGATAGCCGACTCGGATATTTTCCCAATCTGACGCATCTAAAAATATTTCGAGAAACTGCTGACTTAGATCAGCGATAGTAATGACGGCGGAGGTTCCGACAGTATCTCCGATGCTCATATCAATCGACATGACCGTACCGTTGATCGGGCTGGTAAGAGTCGTTCCCGCCATGGCAACTTCTGCTTCTGTAAGATCAAGCTTGGCTTGTTCTAATTCACCTAATCCTGATCCGGTTGCGTCCCCGGGTATTTTCCCCCCTGTCAGTGCGGTGTAGAGGTATTCAGCCTCCTGCAAGGTTGCTTCTGTCTGAGTTACACCGGCGCGGGCTTCGGCAATATCGGCATCAGTTGGCGCTGCAATGTATTTCGACCCGCTCGATTTGTCCCAGACTGTGAAGTTATTACTCAGATATTCATGGTCATAGAAATACCAATTTCCC
>CAYLOW010000022.1:0-16052 GCA_964385315.1 uncultured Anaerolinea sp. | reverse complement strand
AGATTTCGCTTTGCCTGAGTATATTGGACCTGAAGACTCGAATCATCAATTACTGCAAGCACGTCCCCAATGCCGACCTTGTCCCCGACTTTCACGTTTAATGATTTAACTTGCCCGCTTGATTTGAAGCCTAGATCTACTTCGTCCAGCGATACTAGCGTGCCAGTACCGCTTGCATATAGTACAAGGTCGCTTTTTCTGGCAATCGTGGTTTGTAAGGTTTCAGTTGTTGTTGCGAGTGCTTTGCTTTGTGTAATTTGGTAGTAAGTGGCGCTGCCCCCGATAGCAAGAGTGAGAATAAATACAATACCCCACCAGGTTTTTTTTCCGAATTTTTTGAAAATTCTCATTGTTTCTATTTTGGCAAGGAAAGGCTGGACTTTTAGTGCAAAAAATTGACCGCTTTTTGTTGACGATTTCATGATTGAATTATCCTTCGCGTGAGTCGTATTTCCATATGCGTAGTATATAAAATGAATGTAAACAAGCAGTCATGAAATTGTGGAGACATTGTGTGGAGATTGAGAATCCACCTGATTTACTCTGGAAAATTATGAATGATATATTTCCCTAAAATCGTTTTATTTTTGAGCATTCTGCCTCCAGTCCCCTTCGCTTCCTTCTAAAAAATGCGAAATCATTTCTTTAGGCTTGGAATATTGAATGCCAACTGCCTGATAAGGTATAATTTAATTCTGAGTTTCATCAATCAAACCGAATTATTATTGAAATGGAAGGTATTTAATGATAAAAAATATACAAAATTCAATGCTGGATGACCTGGATAAATCCCTGCTGCGCTCCTTGCAAGTAGATGGACGGTTAAGCAACGTTGAGTTGGCGCGCAAGATAAACCTTTCGCCGCCCGCAACTCATACCCGCCTTAAAAGACTCGAGCGGGATGGTTATATCCGCCAATATACTGCGATCGTCGATCGGGAAAAAGCGGGCTATGATCTGCTTTGTTTCATCCACATCAGTCTGCAAATGCATCAAGTTGCCCAGGTGGAGAAGTTCCGGGAAGCAACCCGAAAAATGCCTGAGGTTTTGGAGTGCCATCACATCACGGGCGAGTATGATTATCTGCTCAAGGTGGCTTTGCGTAACCGCAAGGATCTTGAGAAATTTGTGGTGGATAAAATTACACCCATCCCAGGTGTGGCTCGAATTCATACCAGTCTTGCCCTTGTTGAGGTTAAATCCACCATGGCGCTGCCGTTGGAGTAATAGCATCCCTACCAATGTTGTTTCTTGTTTGAAATTGGCAATGCACACATTAATACCTGAGCTATCTTTTGAATAGACCCAGAAAATCATAACGAGGAGAATTTTTCATGACAAAGAATACCCCTAAAACCATGGGACAACAATTTGGGAGACGTTCGTGGGCGGAGCCGTGGAAGATTAAAATGGTTGAGCCGCTTAATGTGATATCCCGTGAGGAACGTGAGAAGGCACTTATTGAAGCTGGTCATAACACTTTCTTACTGCGGTCGGACGATGTATATATAGACTTGTTAACCGACAGCGGAACCAGTGCCATGAGTGACCGTCAGTGGGCAGGTATGATGTTGGGCGATGAAGCATACGCTGGCAGCCGTAACTTTTATCATTTTGAAGCTGCCGTCCAAAAAATTTATGGCTACAAATACATTGTGCCGACCCATCAAGGGCGTGGAGCAGAGCATCTTATCAGCCAGGCAGTAATCAAAAATGGGCAGATCGTTCCCGGCAATATGTACTTTACGACCACGCGTTTGCACCAGGAATTGGCGGGGGGGATGTTCACCGATGTCATCATTGATGAGGCGCACGACCCTGCCAACTTGCATCCTTTTAAGGGCAATATTGACTTGGACAAAATTCAGGTCTTAATTGAGAAATATGGGGCGGAAAAAATTGCGTATATCAGTGTTGCCGGTACGGTAAATATGGCGGGCGGGCAACCAGTGAGTATGGAGAACATAAAGGCGTTGCGCGGTTTATGTGATAAGCATGGAATTAAAATATATCTCGATGCGACTCGCATGATGGAAAACGCATATTTCATTCAAGATCGCGAGCAAGGGTATGCGAATAAATCCATTGCTGAAATTCTTAAAGAGTTTTGCAGTTATACGGATGCAGCCTGGATGAGCGCTAAAAAAGATAATCTTGTCAATATCGGGGGGTGGCTTGCGGTAAATGATTGGACCCTCTTCGAGGAGCTTAGGAATCTTGTGGTTGTGTATGAAGGTTTGCATACATACGGCGGGTTGGCAGGACGCGATCTTGAAGCGCTTGCGATCGGTATCGAGGAATCAGTTCAGGATCAGCACATTCGTTCACGCATCGGGCAGGTGCTTTACCTGGGTGAATTGCTTACGGACTGGAATATCCCGATAGTTCAGCCCATCGGAGGGCACGCCATATTTCTGGATGCAAAAGCTTTTTATCCCCATTTGAAACAAGTTGAATTTCCGTCACAAACCCTCGCTGCAGAACTGTATCTGGACTCTGGAATCCGCTCGATGGAGCGGGGGATTGCCTCGGCAGGGCGCGACCCAAAAACGGGTGACCACTATTATCCCAAACTCGAATTAACCCGCCTAACCATTCCTCGACGTGTTTATACCCAGGCGCACATGGACGTTGTCGCAGAAGCGGTTAAAGCTGTTTACGATGCGCGAGAAACCACTCATGGGCTGAAGATGGTTTATGAGCCTAAATATTTGCGGTTTTTTCAGGCGAGATTTGAAAGGTTGTAAGCTGCCGGTCTTCGCATAAGAAATGAAGTCTTTGTCCATGAAACCTGATTTTTGGATAAAAGGATTACGCGGCACTTTTCGTATGGAGTACGAAAATATCTTCTTGTGAAAGAATACGGGCTCGGTGTGAAAGATGAATAGGCTGTCATCCTGTTAACTTTTTTGTATATACCGGATATCAACGTTATAAGGTACAAAAAGATCAAACCTAAAAGGAGTTTAACCATGACTGATTTACGATCACTTCTCCAAGTACCGCCATCGCGATTAAATGATATTAATAGTGTTTTATTGGACCCAAACAGCCGTGTAATGAACGATATGTTTGCAGTCATTTCCAAATATGGCACGCCTGAAGAGATTAATCAGAAACACCGCGAATCGCGGAAAATGGTTAATCTCTTCAAGCAGGTTGAGGAAAAAGCGCCTGAATATATAAAAGATCTCAATTGGTTGATCGATCAGCGCGACAAGGGTGCCTTTATTTCGGTGTCAGATTATCGACGTCGGGTTCTTGGGGATGTGGCAAAAACCACCCGGTTTAAGGATGAGTTTGCCGTCACGCTGGAAGTCTCTGCCCTGCAATATTTTCCCTGGGTGCGCGTTATGGCGGAACAGGCCATAGCAAACAAAACTCTCATGCCTGGAAGATATATTGCTGTCCGGAGAATGAAAGAATCTGAAGCCGATGGCGACCTGCCTGCAATCGTCGCTGCCTTGGATATTATCGGAGCATCATTTGTCGAAACTTTGGATACGAAAGGCACGGATGGCTCAAACCCGCATCTTGGAGGGCCTGCTACCATTACTGGTTACTTTGGCGGGATCGGTCTGCCCAATGATCATGCGCTTATGTGGTTGGATGAATTCCTGTATTATTATACGAATTACGGTGTTCAGCACGTATTGAATTTTAATGCAGGAACGATCCTTATGGGCTTTTTGCTTTATCGCCTTGGAGTGGATATTCAGTTTAAGATCTCGGTCTTTTTTGGATCAGACAATCCCTATCATGCCCTTTGGATCATGACCATGGCGAAACTGTACTCACGTGATGATGGAACCAGTCCGCTTATTGGCTTTAATTGGTCGAACTCTGTCAATAACCAGACGATTGAGTTGGCGGCTGATTTTCGCAAGGCGCTGGGTTTTGAACAGGTTGTGCGTTTTGAACACCATATAACTGAACCGCAAAAAAGCATTGTTATTCAGCCTTACAATCGACGCAGCGAATTGTTGGAAATTTCCGGTCATGTAGCGAACATTGCCGCCAAGCATGAAGGGGGGGACCCCGAAGTGGATGTGACCCGTGAACATATTTCAGACATCCTTGATTATTTCCGTGAAAAGAAGGAAGTTATCGAAAGCGGTGACTGGGAAAACCTGAAAATAAATTTCCTTGATAAAGTGGATGCATGTAACAGGACGGCATGGGCCCTGACAGAAAAAGGTTTAAGTTTCATAGCGGCAAAGAACTTACATAAATAGCCCCAGGAAGGAATATCTGCATCGTGTATCCCGCAATGTGATGTCCTTGCTTTCTATACCGAACGCGGGCTAAATTGCGGGTTTTTACTCTGCAGAAAGCGCAATTTGTGCCCGCGCGGACTATATATACAGCTCGAAACCGCAAGAGGCGAAACACTCTACCTTCCTATTTCACGGCATCGATTTGTCAGTGTATTCTTTAATGTAATTTGTGCTTTTCTGTCTTCTTTCGAGGTGGTTACAAAGAGGTGCGTTTTGTGTTATTCTTTTGACAGATAAATATTTTTTGCCTTAATACGGGAGATCATTATGGAACCATTTATGCGCGAAGCGGCATCCGTTAATGTTGCTACAAGTTTGCGCGAATTGCGTGAGACACGAAATATATCAATGCGTGCGCTCGCTGCTAAAAGCGGACTTTCTGCAAATGCACTAAGTATGATAGAGCGCGGTAAGACATCCCCTTCGGTCAGTACTCTTTATAAACTGGCGGATGCATTGGGAGTTTCGATCACAGCATTTTTTGGTGTGGAGAATAAAAAAAAGCAGATTGTTTTTATTAAGGGAGACGAACGGGCCCATATGTCTTTTACAAGAGGGATTTTTGAAGGCCTGGGCGGCTCACAATTTTCCGGACATGTTGAGCCATTCATGCTGACATTGGAAGCGGGAGCTTCAAGCGGAACGAGAAATATTGCTCATACAGGACATGAATTTGTGTTTTGTCTGCGGGGTAAATTGGAATATTCTGTTGACAAACAGTTTTTTCAATTGGAGGCTGGCGATAGTCTATTATTTGCTTCCAAGTTGCAGCATAAGTGGAGAAATACAGGCAACACGGTAACAACCGGGTTGATTATTATTTCAGGGTTTGAGGAAGGCGATGAACCCCATGCAATGCATTGGAAAAATGGGGAGTGAAATTAATCAAAAAAACTAAGGAGCCGTTTCTGAGACAACATCTTTGCTCAATTATATAATTAGACAGCGGACAATTATTACTATGTCCTAGGCGTACATCCCCCAATCAAGGGCAGATGGATCTTCCATCATTGAAAAGTCCCAAACTTCCATACTCATTTCGATATTTACTGGCATGTTGAGCGCTTCCACCGCCTTGGCCTTGGTCATTTCTATAAGAGCGGGGCCATAAGGGCAGAAGGGAGTGGTTAGAAGCATTTTAATTCGTCCGATACCATTTTCGATCTCCACATTGCGAATTAGCCCCAGTTGGATAATTGTCATCCCGATTTCGGGATCAACCACCTCCGCAAGTTTTGCGCGCACTTCCTTTACGTGCTCCGGGTGTGTCTGGTGAATGGTCCACTGGATTTCCTGGATTTCTGTATCGCTCATTTTTTATTCCTTTTAATGTTAGCTTTTGATTTTTGATGTTTGGATAACGTATGTACAATGCGTGTCGCCAGTTAAAATGCATTTCACCTTGTTGACCGGTAAAGCCATCATCTTGGAGATTAAGGTCTGGTCCACTGTACACACTTCGGGGTGCGCAACGCCAATTTGATAGTATGGACACGAAATTTCATGAATCACATACTGCCCGTCTTTTTTCTCCCACTGAATATTAAATCCTTCGAGTTCCAAGGTTTCTTTTACGAGGTTAAGCCGTTCTTCCATGCTTAACTTCTGAACATCACTGGAATATTTACTGACGAGATCATCGGCAAGGTGATTAAACAAATTTGCAACGACAGGTCCTGGCATGGTGTCTTTCATCTGCGAAAGTAAACGGGTCGTGAGCTGCATATAACGGGTGGGGAAGCGTTCCGTGCCTTCGTCGGTTAACATATAAATCAGGCGCGGTCGCCCAACGCCATGCCGCTCTTCCTGCGCCTCCACAAGACCTTCCATTTGGAGATTGGTGAGGTGGTGGCGTACTGAAATAGGATTGATCCCCACTGCTTCAGCAAGCGTATTAATTGTCGAACGGGGTTTTTCCAGAAGGGTTTGCAGGATTTTGTCTCGCGTTGATTTCATGCCGGGAGTATAACCAACTCCCAAGAGTTTGTCAATATACTAGAATATTATCATAAATATTGACAAATTTATTTTATCCTGCTATAATACCGAACTAATGATAAAACGCCATAAGTGGCTTGATTACTAGGAGTCCAAGATATGTCGCAACTCGAAATAAAGAACCTGCATGTAAGCATCGAAGATAAAGAAATTCTAAAGGGGCTCTCATTAACCATCAATCAAGGTGAAGTTCATGCCATTATGGGTCCGAATGGTACTGGAAAGTCAACTCTCGCTTATACGTTGATGGGTCATCCCAGTTACACCGTAACCGATGGAGAAATCATTTTCAAAGGGCTAAATATTTTGGAGCTTGAGCCAGACGAGCGGTCCCGTGCTGGAATATTTCTCGCTTTTCAATATCCAGTAGCGATTCCAGGGGTGACGGTGGCTAATTTTTTACGTTCTGCATTGAATGCCCGTCGTCGCGCAATTAATCCGGATGATAAAGGTGTCCCAATTCCTGAATTCCGCAAAATGCTTAAAGAGAAAATGGATACCCTCAAAATGGATCATGCTTTTGCGGGGCGGTATCTCAATGAGGGCTTTTCTGGTGGAGAGAAAAAACGGGCTGAAATTTTACAAATGGCTGCCCTCAAACCTGAAATTGCCATTCTAGATGAAACTGATTCAGGCTTGGATATTGATGCTCTGCGTATCGTTTCCGAGGGTGTCAATGCCCTGTCAGGTCCGGATCTTGGGGTCCTGGTCATCACACATTATCAACGTTTGTTAAATTACATCAAGCCGAATTTTGTCCATATCATGCTGGATGGACGTATTGTCGAATCGGGTGGTCCTGATCTCGCCTTGCATCTCGAAGAACAGGGCTATGATTGGGTGCGCGAGAAATACGAAGAAGCGGCTGAAGCTTAACTTCATCCTTTTATGGGTAGCAGGTCGAAGGTCTTATGCTTGCGGGCCTTGATCAAAAATTATGGTGAAACTAATGACTGAAGATACAAAGCTTATTGAAAACACGAAAATTTTGGATGAAATTGGCGATTATAAATATGGTTTTCATGATCGTGATGATAACTATGTGTTCAAATCTGAAAGAGGGCTTACCCGTCAGGTTGTGGAAAATATTTCGCGTATGAAAGCTGAGCCTCAATGGATGCTTGAGTTCCGGTTGAAAGCGCTGGACCATTATCTCTCACGCCCCATGCCAACCTGGGGACCTGACCTTAGCGGGCTAGATCTCGACAATATTTTTTATTACGTCAAGCCTACCGAGAAAAGTGAAAAAAATTGGGATGATGTTCCCGATGATATCAAAAATACTTTTGATAAACTTGGTATTCCCGAAGCCGAACAAAAGTTTTTAGCCGGTGTAGGTGCACAGTACGAGTCCGAGATGGTCTACCACTCCATTTTGGATCACCTCGAAAAACAGGGTGTGATATTCCTTTCGATCGAGGACGGATTAAAGCAGCACCCCGAGCTGTTTAAGGAGTATTTTGGCACTGTTGTACCAATTGAGGATAATAAATTTGCCGCATTGAATAGCGCGGTTTGGTCGGGTGGATCATTTGTTTATGTTCCAAAGGGCGTGAAAGTGGATTTACCCCTGCAGGCATATTTCAGACTGAACACTGCCAATGTCGGCCAGTTTGAACGTACACTTATAATCGTTGACGAGGGTGCTTCAATTCATTATGTCGAAGGCTGTACCGCTCCCCAATATACAACCAATTCTTTCCACTCAGGGGTCATCGAAATTATTGTTAAAAAAGGTGCCCGCTCTCGTTACTCGACAATTCAAAACTGGTCAACCAATGTGTTCAACCTTGTTACACAGCGGGCAATGGTTTTTGCTAACGCCACTCACGAGTGGGTGGATGCCAACCTCGGTTCAAAACTGACAATGAAGTATCCTTCATGTTATTTAATGGAGCCAGGTGCGCACGGGGAAATGCTTTCTATGGCATTTGCTGGTAAAGGGCAGGTACAGGATGCCGGCTCTAAAATGGTACATTTTGCCCCAAACACAACCAGCAAAATCACATCAAAATCGATTTCAAAAAATGGCGGACGTGCTTCCTATCGTGGCATGGTAAAAGTATATAAAGGATCAAAAGGGGTTAAGTCCAATGTTGTCTGCGATGCGCTATTACTCGATCCACAATCTAGGTCAGATACTTATCCGACCATTGAAATTGATGAAGATGAGGTCAGCATTGGTCACGAGGCTTCAGTTTCCAAGGTGGGTGAGGAGCAGCTCTTTTATTTGATGTCCAGAGGCTTGAGCGAAGAAGAAGCCACCGGGATGGTCGTTGCTGGCTTTATTGAGCCCCTGGTTAAGGAATTGCCAATGGAATACGCCGTCGAGATGAATCGTCTCATCCAGCTTCAAATGGAAGGTTCGGTCGGTTAGGAAATGATCACATTCGCAGTTACCGATGTGTTAAATTATTTGCCCGCAGATGTTTAAAAATGGAAGAGAAAATGCTAGAAAAACCCAAAATATCCGTTACCAGGGCCCGACGTGATTCGGCCACAAAAAATTTTTCATTTACCGCTAATTCCATCCCCCTTGACGGGCTGAAAGATGTTCATTCCAAAGCTTGGGACGTTTTTTCGAAATTTCCGATGCCTATCACTACGGATGAGGCTTGGCGCCGAACCGACTTAAGATTATTACCCGTTTCTGATTTTAAAATTCCAACGGAAGGTGCATTTGAGGACCTGCCTGAAGTCCCCGCGCAGCTCCTTCTGCCATTAACAAGTGAAAAACATGGTGGACAAATTACTCTCCTTCCTGGCGGTTCACAAGTTAACCTCGATCCCGATCTGGCTTCGAAGGGAATTATATTTACCGATTTTCGAACCGCACAGCGCGAGCATCCTGAACTGCTTAATAAACTTATTGGTACGGTTGTTAAACCGGAAGACGGTAAGTTTGCTGCGCTGGCTTCCGCGCTCGCGGAAAACGGTGTTTTGTTATATGTTCCAAAAAATTTGAAATTGGAAACTCCACTTCATTCCATTCTTTGGGGACCGGGTGTGGATATGGCTTATTTTTCTCACCTGATTGTGTACATAGATAATGGTGCGTCTGCCACTTATGTGCATGAAGCTGCCTCCCCAAATGAATCGGGCCATGCGATGCATGCAGGTGTCGTGGAACTCCATGTAGGGGAGGATGCAAATCTGCGATTTGTGGAACTGCAATCCTGGGGGCGCCACGTGTGGAACTTTTCACATGAGCGGGCTCGTGTTGAGCGTGGAGGGAATCTTGATTGGATATTCGGCGCTGTAGGATCGCGGCTTACCAAAAATTTCTCAGATTTGGACCTGGTGGGGCAGGGTGCACAGGGTCGAATGTCGGGTTTCTACTTTACTGATGGTACACAACACCTTGACCACGATACCCAGCAGAATCACCTCGCTCCCCAAACAACCAGTGATTTGTTATTCAAAGGCGCATTAAAAGGCAAAAGCCGCTCGGTGTGGCAGGGTATGATTTATGTAGCTCCGAATGCGAAAAAAACCGATGGGTATCAGGCCAATCGAAACCTTGTGCTGGATAGTCAAGCACGTGCCGATTCGATCCCAGGGTTGGAAATTCTTGCGGATGACGTTCGTTGTACCCATGGGGCAACCGTTGGCAAGCTTGAGAAGGAGCCTTTATTCTATCTTGAAAGCAGGGGCCTTCAAAAGGACTTCGCAGAGCGTTTGATGGTGGAGGGTTTTTTTGACCCGATCATGCAGCGCATCCCTTTTGAGGGCGTCCGCGAGAGGTTCCAGCAGGCAATTAAGGATAAATTATCAAGTTAGAAGTATAATGCCGTGCTTGCAGATCAAATGAATTGCAAGTATTTGAGTATCTGCTTTGAGTTGATCATAAGGTAATAGTATCGGTTTAAGATAGAGGCGAATGGCGTCTCTCTAATCAAAGACAGGAAGTGAATCATGACTGTGAAAGCCAAGGTCAAATCAAAGACGACCCTCAAACCCAAAGCTGTGAAGAAGTTGGCATCAAAGATTAGTATTAAAAATAAACCCAAAAGGAAATTAATGAGTAAGCCAGAAACCAAAGAGAAACCTGTTCTTGAAGTGCCTAGCGCGGGAAAATCACCCGTAAAACTTGCTACATTGGTGGTAAAGCGGGTTATTAGTCCATTGGGCTCACGCAGACCAATAAAGCGTTCTCAACGTGCCAACCAATATGCCTACATGAAAGCGCCGGGGCTTGAACATGTTTTTGAGGTGGGGGATACGGTTGAAGTTTTTTGTGATCATGAAAAAAACCGTGAGCGCATTCGTGGTTGGGTGAAAGGGATTGTCGTTCAGGTGGATCATAAGATGGTGGCAGTGCAGTTTCGCTCGAATGTTTATTTGACTGATGGTTGGATGGTTCCGGATCGTATCCTTTGGTACCCTGTGAATTCTGAGCATATTCGTCCTGTAGCCGGCAAAAAAGTAATTAAGGATAAGAAGGATTTTATCCCAGATTATTAATGAACAATTACGCTGGTCGATGTCTGTCTGCCAGTCTGTGTTTTCTTGGGCTCACCATATGACACTTAATATAAATAAAATCCGAAATGACTTTCCAATTCTTGGACGCGAATTGCGTCCCGGAATTCAATTGACCTATTTGGATTCCACCGCTACAGCTCAGAAACCCTTGTCGGTGATTATGGCGATGGATGATTTTTACCGCTTTTCCAATGCAAATATTCATCGCGGTGTTCACACTTTGGCCGAGGAAGCTACAACGCTATATGAAGGTGCTCGGGAGAAGATCGCGAAGTTTATAAATGCGGCATCGGCGCGGCAGGTAATTTACACGAGAAATGCAACAGAATCCATTAATTTGGTCGCCTATAGTTGGGCGCGTGCGAACTTGAAGCAGGGCGACCATGTCATTCTGACAGAAATGGAGCACCACAGCAATTTGGTCCCCTGGCATATGCTTCAGGCGGAGCGTGGGATTGAATTGGACTTTGTTCCGGTAACGGAGGAAGGTCTGCTCGATCTGGCTGTTTACAATGCGCTCCTAGACCGCAATCCGAAATTGGTCTCATTTACACACATGTCAAATGTCCTCGGCACGATCAATCCTGTTGCCGAGATGGTCCGGCTCGCTCATGGAGCCGGTGCTGTAGTTTTGGTGGACGGTGCACAGTCGGTTCCGCATTTGAGTGTGGATATGCAGGTCCTCGATGCTGATTTTTATGCTTTTTCTGCACATAAAATGTGCGGTCCCACAGGTATTGGAGCGTTATACGGCAAAACGGCATTGCTTGAGTCTATGCCGCCATTTTTAGGCGGAGGGGACATGATCAAGGAAGTCAAATTGCGTTCATTCCGTGCAAACTCATTACCGCATAAATTTGAGGCTGGTACTCCCGCAATCGCAGAAGCGATCGGTTTTGGGGCCGCCGTAGATTATATGACCAGCCTCGGGATGGAAAATGTTGCAATACATGAGCACGAAATTATAAAATATGCCCTGGAGCGCCTGGAAGAAATTCCTGGTGTGAGGTTGTTTGGCCCCTCCGCCGATAAAAAGGGAGGCGTCGCTTCTTTTACACTCGAAGGTGTTCATCCGCATGACGTCGCCCAGATTTTGGATCAGGATGGGATTGCCATTCGTGCGGGTCATCATTGTGCCCAGCCGTTACATGAGAAATTTGGAATTCCTGCAACCAGCCGAGCTTCCTTCTATTTATACAATACGATGGAAGAAGTGGATTTGCTTGTGAAAGGTATATACAAAGTAAAGAAGATGTTTGGATAAATTATGGATGACCTATATCGTGAAGTAATCATTGAACATTATAAAAATCCATCCTATCGTGGAAAACTTGATCCGAATGATGTCTCATTTGCTGATAATAATCCTTTATGCGGCGACCACATACAGATTGATTTGCGGATCAGCGCGGATGGAATTGTGACGGATGCGCGATTTGACGGCCATGGATGTTCGATTTCACAGGCTTCTGCAGATTTGTTGATTGAATCAATTATTGGAAAACCGGTTGAAGAAGTAAAGAAATTAAATAAGGAATCTGTTCTGGAGTTGTTGGGTATCGAACTCGGTCCTGTCCGTTTGAAGTGTGCTTTATTATCATTGAAAGTCTTGAAGGCGGGGGTTTATGGCTTACGTGAAGCAAATGATGACCTTGTGGAATAGCCATGTTCAATTACACAATCCTCGAAGAATCGAAAATTGAATTTATAGAAATTGCTCCTGCATCCGATCTCCCCAATGGGGAACGCCTTTTTGTAGAAATTGGGAGTTTGCCCGTCGTTGTTATTAATATTGCGGGGAAATATTTCGCAATTGGTGATATCTGCACGCATGATGATGGACCACTGGGGGATGGAATTGTGGAAGAGCACAAAATCGCCTGTCCTCGCCATGGGGCGGAATTTGACATTGTGACAGGAAAAACCATGTCAATGCCCGCTGTTGTTGATATTCCGGCATTTCCTGTAAAAATTAAGGACGGTATTATTTTTGTAGGTATTCCCGTAGA
The DNA here is from genome assembly GCA_964385315.1 of uncultured Anaerolinea sp. Classification (GTDB taxonomy): domain Bacteria; phylum Chloroflexota; class Anaerolineae; order Anaerolineales; family Villigracilaceae; genus Villigracilis. The sequence continues at coordinate 3,283 of CAYLOW010000022.1, read as the reverse complement.
GATAAAAAATCGGTGACCCTGATCACCGATTTTTTATTTTATATTTTCAGCATTCAAATTTCCCGACAATTCTTAATATATCAAAACCTTCTGCAAAAGGGATTTCAGCTAGTGCACCATGCCTTACCATGATTGCGCGGGTAAGTTCACTATTGAAATAATACCTGTCACGATACGTATCATATTCAGAAAGAGCCTTGATTTTTTTTACCACATCCTCTTCGGTGACCTCCACAAGAAAGTGGGGAAAAAATCCGTAAGAAGAACGTACAACATCAAATCCCAAAACGGTGATACCGCGAAAGGCTCGTAAGGCCTCTTCGGTCATTGTAATGTGGTCCTGGTGAACATCCTGTTTTGAGTGTACAAAGATCAAGTCAGGTTGAAAATCCCTGCGGAGCTTAAGGAAGTATTCTAATATTTCCTGTCTGGCACCGGGGAAAACGCGTGTGATAAATGGTCCGAATACGATTTTTTCCTCGGGTACTCCCAATACTTTCATAGATCGAAGATGCTCGTTTTTAACATTTTTGAGGTCGGGATTGTTTTGGTTGTCCGAAAGGGTAACGCAAAGTATTTCAGTATTTTTTACGATGTGATGAATTAAAGCGCCGCACCCGATTTCTATATCATCAGGATGGGCACCAAGAAAAAGGACTTTTTTGCCGAAGAAGTTCATGATTTATCTGTGTGTGTATGCGTTCGCGGTGAAATTTACTTTATTGCTAATATGCCGCCGACGACCTTCGTCATCACCAATTTGCCGTCACGATCGAACCATTTCTTTGCCACAGTCTCAATCTTGCCAATGAGAATTTCGTATTCTTCGTTGTTGTTGAACATGGAAGTCCACAATTTTCGGTCTTCGCCCAGTGAAGCGCGAACATAATCAATGAATGGTTTAACCTCCGGGAAAGTGAGATGGTTTTCGAATTTGTGCAATTCCGTTGTTGAAAATTTTCTGCTGATTGTGTTGAAAATTTCACTCTTGAAGCGTGAAGAACCAGGCATTGGCGGTATGGTGGCGTTGGTAGCTTCCTTGATTATGTCATAAAACATTTTTTTATTCTCAGGTAACGGTCCCGAGACAAATAGCCGACCGCCAGAATTAAGTACCCTATGGGCTTCTCCAAATGTAAAGTCAAGATCAGATGCGTAATAGATGGCAAAAGCGCTCGTGCATAAGTCAAAGGTATTTTCCGGGAAATCGAAAGGTCGATTGAAATCCAGGAATTGAAAGTCGATACTTGAACCAATTTTGTTATTCTTCTCACGCGCCTTATCTAACAATTCTTCAGAGAAATCCCCGCCGGTAATATTTGCTTTCCCTTTTGTATATTCATTAAAGAGAAAGGATAATTTACCAGCACCGCATCCAACATCAAGTATCTTCATTCCTGGGGAGGGTTTGAGTAATTCATTTGTCCAAACATCAATATTGGCCGATCCAAATTTTTCATGAATATCAATGCGCATCAGTAGGTCTTTGCTGGGTTCCTGGTAATCAATTTTCATTGGTCTCTCCTAATGTATGGTGTGACGCCTCCCGTCGTTCGTTTAGCAGGCGATAATAAGTTGTGCTTTGCTAATAATAATTAGATTATACCAAAACCAGCTCAAAATTCACCCATTGAATTTTGAGCTGGTTTCAATAAGCCATGATAAAATTCCAATATTGGAGTAACCATGTCTGGCAAAATACAATCAGTCAAAGGCACACGAGAATTCTATCCGGAAGAAATGGCTTTGCGTAACTTTATTTACACAAAAGTAGGTGCAGCTGCATGTGCTTTCGGCTATCAGGAATGGGATGGACCATTCATAGAGGCAATTGACCTATACGCGGCAAAGTCTGGTGAAGAACTGGTAAAAAAGCAGTCTTTTACATTCACCGATAGAAGTGGTGATTTTGTTACACTGCGCCCGGAACTTACCCCTAGTTTGGCACGAATGATTGCAGCAAAACAGAGCGAATTGGCATTTCCCGTGCGTTGGTGGTCGTTTGGGCCCTTTTGGCGTTACGAGCAGCCTCAAAAGGGACGCAGCCGCGAATTTTTCCAATGGAATGTTGATATGCTTGGCGTTAATTCTCCTGAAGCAGATGCGGAATTGATCGCGGTAGGGGCAACGTTTCTTCGCTCGGTGGGCCTCGGCCCTGATTTGGCTACCATATATGTGAATAATCGGAGGCTGATGGATGCCGAATTTGACGCATTGGCCATCCCGCAAGAAAAGCGCCTGGACGTTTCCAACTTTGTTGATCGCCGTTCTAAAATGGAACCTGACAAATGGGATTCCTATGTTCTTGATGGTGGAGTCTCCCAGGATCAGCTTAATGGTTTGAAAGAGATACTTGGAAATTTCAATCTGTGGAAAAAAAGCGACGAGCTTGTGCGCCTATTCGACGCGCTTGAGGCTTTGGGTGTGAAGGAGTACGTCAAATTCGATCCAAATATTATGCGTGGTCTCTTATATTACACGGGTACAGTCTTTGAAGCGTTTGATACGAGTGGTTCTGTAAGGCGTGCGATCCTGGGGGGGGGGCGTTATGACAACCTTCTTGCCGATGTTGGCGGCCAACCTCTTTCTGGCGTTGGTTTTGCAATGGGTGACGTGGTTATGGGAATTGTCCTAAAAGAAAAGGGGTTGTTGCCTGAATTCATCCCAAGCCCTGCGCCGGTCTTTGTGACCATTTTTGATGCGAGTTTATTGCGTGAATCTTATTTGCTGGCAGCAGAATTACGCAATTCAGGATTGAAGGTTCTTGCCTATCCTGAACCTGCTAAACTACAAAAACAATTCAAATTTGCTGATAAGATGAAGGCTCAGATAGTTGTCACTATTGGCCCCGATGAGTTGGCAAATTCCCAGGTAGCGGTCAAAAATTTAGTTAGCGGGGAACAGATTCTAGTTAAGCGTGAACTCGTGGCGGAATCAATTAAAAAAATCCTTGCGGGTGTTACGTCCTAGTGATACAATATTGCCCGCTTCAAATATGGAGCCTGTAGCTCAACAGCAGAGCGCTATCCTGTGGCTGTAGAGATCAGTATGGAGGATGTAGCTCAATTGGCAGAGCGTCGCCCTGTGGAGGCGAATGTTGCGGGATCGTTCCCCGTCATCCTCCCCAAAAAGTAAGCTTTCTCCACAATCAAAACCACCTTCAAAAAAAGAAGGTGGTTTTGATTTAAAACCATAATCTATTTGTGCTAAAGCACGGAACTGGATTTGAGGTGACTAATCCCCACGCATGAATGCGGGGGCTTCTAAGGCAGAGCCTAGGCTA
>CAYLOW010000021.1:7850-24506 GCA_964385315.1 uncultured Anaerolinea sp. | reverse complement strand
TAGTACGAGGACGCTTGGAAATGTACTTTATTTCGCCGGATGCCGATTTTAATTTGGGTCGCGAATCAACCAGACCGCCACACCGCCGCCGATAAGTGCGGCGCTGATCAGAATACCGATCAGCAATTTGGAGGAGGTTGAGGCTGGTATTTTTTCGATTTTGATCGGTGTCGCTGTTGAGTCTGTGGCTGCCGCAGTTGGGGATAAAACTACAAATATCATTGGCGTGGATGACGCAGCCGGAGGGGTGATTGTTGCAGGTGTGGTTGGTGTGGGGGAGGCGGGAGCGGGTTGGGTGGCCCCGCGTTTCACCAGTAATTTCTGCCCCTGCAAAACTACCAAGTCATCTCCCAGGTTATTGAGAGATTGGATCTCTTTGATCGTCGTGCCATAATCGATGGCGATGCTCCAGAGCGACTGGCCGTATTGTAAAACATGATAGACATTTCCATCGGCTTGGGCTGTGCTGACAACCACCGGCACAATGTACTGGCTGACGGTGCTGCCTGCTGAACCCGGCGAACTGGTCAGGGCTGCTGCGGCCGCGGCCTGCATTTCACCCGAGCCGGTCGCGGCGGCGCAATCTACCGCGTAATAATACCCGCCTGACCCTTGCGAGACGCCCGCGCCGATGTGAGAGTAACTCACTGATAGCATGGTCGCCATGTGTGCAGAATCCTGCCACGAAGGGGGGACGCCATTCCACTCGAGCGGATTGCTGCTGGCTAAAATATTTTCAGAACGAAGTCCGCCCGCAGCAAGGTCGCCGGCAAGCGGGAATCCAAGGGTTATTAGTTGTTGGGTAAATGTTGTTCCTCCTGGGCGTGAGTGTGTGATCTGACCGGTGGCTGCCATATAATCGGCCTGCGATTGGGCGGACTGCATCAGCGCTGAATGGGTGGTCAGCGCCGGCAGTCCATTGGATGCACGCAGGTTGTTCACTACATTGATCAATTGCGAGGGAGATGTGATGGTTTCGCGCGGGAACTGCGGCAGGGCATTAACCCTGGCTTGTGGCTCAATGTTCCATAAGCCCAACAAGACAAGGAAAATAAATAGCCATAAGTGTCTTTTTTGTCTCATTGTGTCATGTAAATTTATGGCACAGCCGGGTCAGGCACTGCCGTATCTGGTACCGCTGTATCAGGTACTGCCGTATCAGGTATGGCTGTTGCTGGTACAGCGGTGGCTGGAACCGCTGTAGGGTCCGGGACAACAATTGTGACTGTTAATGTAGCACCGAACGGGGTTAATCCATTGGATAAACGCCAGTAACTGGTATATTTTCCTGGTTTTTTTGGAGCCGCCAGGTCAAGGGATAGTTCCGACCAATCCCAAACTGTTACTGATCGTTGAATTTTGGTGGTTGCGCCCCCAAGGCTGTCCCCGCCTGCAGAAACAAGGGTATATTGATACATCCAGGGACACGTTCCATTATTTTGAACTTTCCATGTCTTTCTAAAATCCTGTCCATTTTCGACCACACTTCCTGCGGGGTAATTGACATCGCGAATGAACGCAAGGTTGTTGCAGCCAACCGCCAGCGCAGAGGCCGCGACCGTGGCGGTGGACAGAGTGCCGGTTGGGGTGACGGTGCGTGTGCCTGGTGTTGCTGTGTAATAAAGAAAAGTTGGGGTTCCTGTGACGAACGTAGCCGTGGGATAGATCACCGTTGAGCTGGGGAGCGGTTGAATGGTGGCTGAGGGGATGGGGGAAGGAGGGGGGACCATGGCTGTCTGTGTGCCAAAGAAAGATCCAACCATCGTGCCAACCACTGAGGTCATTAGAGCCTGCGGGTCCTCTGTAGGGGTCCCTTCACCTGTGCAGGCAGTTAAAATGGATGTGATCATGAGTATGATCAATATGCTTGTAACGTATTTTTTCATGCAGTTCTCCGCGATGCGTAAACCTTATCTAACGATGGAGGTTTAATATAAGATACTTCGGTCGTTCGTGGCTTTGTGTTTTTTAACGATTTTACATTCCGGGTTTAAATCTAACACAGAATCTTAATAATCAACTGGGCGGAAGGCCTACGGTTGGTTTTCGCCCTCGTGATTTGGTTATTTTCACCCTGAGCGGGCTTTGGATGTAAAACGGGTGATGGGAATTACAGCAGTCCGGTTAATGCCGTGATTAAGTGATCCACATCCCGTTTGGAATTATAGCCCTGTATTGAGACGCGGATCAATTTCAGGTTGTTCCACGCGATCAGGGGAATTTCGATACGATGCTCGTCATACAAGCGGGATTTGAGCGCAGTCAGATCTATATGCGGGGGGAGTGGGGCGGCGGTCAATTGGGCGAACCAAGAGTCGTCTGCGGAGTGGATCGGCGGGATCTTTGTTAATTCGCATATCCGTTGTTGGGCGTCTTTTGCCAATATGTGGCTGGCAGCCCACACCTTTTCCCATTGATACTGCTCCTGAAAACGGATGGCGGCTGGGATGGATAAAAACGCGGCGATATCGCGAGTACCAACCCATTCGTGCATGTTCACAAATTCGGAAGTGCCGGGTGTTTCCGGTTCGTACCCCCACGAAACGACCAGCGGTTTAAGCAGGGGCTGCATTTCGGGGCGTGCATATAAAAAGCCTGCGCCTTTTGGAGCGCACAGCCACTTATGCAAATTGCCGCCGTAAAAATCCGCCCCCAGCGTGTTGAGGTCGAGCGGAATTTGGCCTGGCGCATGCGCCCCGTCGATCACGGTGATGATGCCCGCGGCCCGTGCCCACTGAACGATCTCGTGAATCGGGAAGATCAACGCTGTGGGTGATGTGATGTGGCTGAGAAAGATCACCCGCGTTCGTGGTGTGACTCCCGACCAGAATGAGTCAATGAAATCTTTTTTAGATTCCAGGGAAACCGGGCGGTTGATGTAGGTGAAACCGCGTTCTTTGGCAAGAAAACGCCATGTCCGGTCCATCGCACCATACTCATGATTGCTGGACAACACTTCATCCCCTGCGCCGAGGTTCAGGGAATGGGCCACAGTGTTAAGTGAAATGGTTACGTTTTGGGTGTAGATCAAATTATCGGCATGGGTGCCTAGGTAATTTCCAAGCACCGTACGTGACTCTGCCATCAATCCCGCGAAACGCCTGCCCAGGAACTCAACCGGCTGCTTTTCAAGCTCACGCTGCCAGCGTTGATATTCGTCAAAGACCGGCCTTGGTGTCGCGCCAAATGAGCCGTGATTTAAGAAAGTGACCGAAGGGTCGAGCAAAAATAGACGTTTAAGATTGAACATGCGATCATTATAAGGTGTCTCAGTTCGATTTATAAAAAATTGGGAAACATTTTTTCTTGTTTTACGCCTCACCCCTCGTGGGCAGTCAGGAGTAGGCGGTTTTAAAGTTCCGCCTCGATAATACTAAAAACTAACCCCGTTTGCTTGGAATATATTCTGACCTAAGGCGTTGTCATGGTTGTAATTAACCAGGCCAGGCGGGATCCATACAAAATGGCTGCCACACCCGCGATGACCAAAAGCCAGGTACATATATTATTTAAAGTGGGGGGTAAATTCAAGTCCAGTAAAATGCTGTGTAATCCCAAAATGGAGTGCGTAGTCACGACGGCCAGGAATATGATTTCCATCAGTGCAATTCCGGGGATATCATAGTAGCGAACCACATCCGCATGGCTGAGAAGTCCATGCGGCGCAGCCAAATGATTTACGATCAGGTGTATGCTGAGCAAAATAACTAATAAAATTCCCAGCCCAGCCTGGCTGAACCAGCGTAAAGTACCCGAAAAATTTCGAGGTTTGTTTTCCATAAATGCTTATTGATTGAACATACGCAGAGCGAACAGCGCAGCGACAAGGATCGTTGCGATGACAGAGAGAATGAAGAGTGTTTTCTGGTGACGCAGGCAAATGCCAAATGCCAGCAATGTCAGCCTTACGCCGTTCAATCCATGCAGGATCACCGCAATGATCAGGAGTATCTCGCCTATTTTAATGAACGGCATTTGCGCGAAGGCGATAAAATCATTGTAAGCTTGCGCGCCTTGTGTGAGATTTTTTAATACAATTAGATGCAAGCCCAAATAGAAAGTAAGTGCAAGGGCGGTCAGGCGGTTCAGGATAAAAGCCCACGAACCGGCCTGACGGCCGCGTACATCAAACCAGCGTAGGGCATTTCGCGAGGATGGGTGACGCATAGTTGGGACTCAAGCGCAATCTTTCCAGATCGTTTGCCATAGCGTTTCCCGGTCCTGGTTTGTGAAGATCAGCAGGTCTCCCAGTGTCAATCGCTTGCGCATTAATGAAGCATGCATAAAGGCATAGCGTGCGCCTTTTTCATCAATGGGAGGGGTAAGTTGTGACCAACGGGTGGGTGCTTCAACCGCCTGTAAAATTTTCCGGATCATTTCTGGGGTGCGTGTTTCGGCTGCAAGCAGGGCACGGACTGAACTCCAATCCTTCAAGAAAGCCTCAAAATCCCCGCGATGCGCGTGCCACTTCTCCAACTTAAGGCTGTAATCAGCCCAACATTCCGCCCCTGCCTTCCCGCTGGGATCGATCTGTGCGAATCCCTGCATTATGACTTCCTTCATGGATGCCATTGTTGGGTAGCAGTCGTCCAAAATCAGGGAGTTGGGATCAAAATTCGAAAGGAAGCTGCGGTACATTTCAGCGCCGGCCAGTGTGGCAATTGCCACCTGGGATCCATGTACGGCAAGAGGCGCATGGTCAATTTCAGCCTGCAGGTCCAGCACATGAGACATCACGTGTTCAAAACCCGACATCGGTGTGGTGGCATGGGATAGCGACATTGCCAGACCGCCCAGTGCGATGATCTTGGCGAGCATCGCCACGCTTTCCATGTTACCAGAGCGGATTCCTGAGGCGTGTTCGAGCAGCAATTCGTCAAGGGGGCCAACCAGGTTTTTTGCCAGTTCTGAATAGGTTGTGTCCATGCCGAGACGCTGGGCAAGATACCAGTCAGGGAAACTGACATATACCGCCAGCATATCGCCGACGCCGCCCACGGTCATTTCCATTGGCGCATCGCGCAGGGTCTCAAGATCGCAGATCAGCGCATCCGGATAGCGGGAATCAAGCGTGCGCTTGACGCCATCCACAAAAGTGGGTGACATGTTCGAGGTGTAGGCGCTGACACTGTTGGCCGTCTGATAGACCACAAAAAGAACTTTTTCGCCGGTCGCCTGCTGGTAAAGGTAGCAGCCATGTTTGGCGATGTCGGTCACAACACCAGAGCCGATGGAAAGGACGGCGCAACCCGGTTTTAGACTCTCCTGAACCATCTGGATGTGAGGCATATCTGTATGGACCTGTCCGCTCTCATCTGATGGCATGGTGCAAACCTGAACCTGCCAGCCCGCCTTCTTAAGTGTCTCCACTGCAAGCAATTTGAGATCACTTCCTTCGCGGTGCATTGCAGATTCATCCATGACAACGATCAGGGGCTTGTCCAGACGGGCTCCCACAGACTTTAGGGTTTCAGTCGTCTTGAACAAAGCGCCTGATTCAAAGATCATGTGCTTAATGGGCATGGTTTCGTGCGCGGGGAATCCGGGCAGTTTTCGTATTGCATCCCAGAACTTCACACCATTCGCGGGATCGTAGGGTATTTTTTTCATATTATTGACCTTTCCTTTCAAACATTGATAATAGAAGATTTTTTCGTAAATTCATGATCGCCGAAGCCGGTTCAATTTCTGCCGGGCAAACCTCGGTGCATTCAAAGGCGCTGTGGCAGCGCCAGACCCCATCATCACCTGCCGTCTGAGAGCTGACCCTGGGGAGATCCAAGTTCCTGACAGCGGCAGCCAGCACTGCCGGGCCAAGATAATTTTCACTCGTGGCAGAGATCGGGCAGGCGCTGATACACAATCCGCATTCGATGCAGCTCTCATATTGCTGCCAGCCTGATCTTACTTCCGTTATAACATGTGCTCCGACACCTTCGAGTTTGTTGGCCAGGGATGACATATCCACGACCAGGTCAGCCAGAATGGGAAAGTTGCGTAATGGTTCAAGCCGGACGACCCCGTCTTTTGATACATCGAAGGCCGGTGTGATGCATGCCAGCCTTTCACGTCCCTGGATCTTCATCCCGCAACTGCCGCATGATGCATGGTGACATGAATGGCGAAACATCAAAGATGGGTCTTGTCCCCATGCGGCTTCGAGGGCATCTAAAACATAAGCGGTCTCAGCGATAGAGATATGGAATTCCTGCCAGTAACTTCGAGCGGATTTACCATGTGCGGGTTGGGCTGTTCGTTTGATGAGGAGCGTTAATTGCCTTTCCATAATCATATTCCGAATCGATGAGAAATTAAAGGTTCTGCCTGTGTACTGCAGGGGACATGCACACCTAATTTTTCACAAACCATGTCACTTATTTTCTCAGCCATATGCCGCGCGGTGGTTGTCTTGCCGCCAATGATGGAGAATAAACCCGCGGCACCTTCATTGGTATGGTCATAACAACGATAGGTCCGTGATACCGACCGTCCTTGCCCGCTAGGGTCCTTTATCAGTGGACGTGCCGCCGCCATTACTCCACGCACACGGGCCTGACTCGAGCCGGGGATCATCCAGTCTGCCAGTTCCAACAGACGGGAGACATGTTCCTCTGGTATCGAAATATTATCCGGGTCAGCAACCGTCCAGGAGGTTGTCCCAAGGATGCTGGTATTTCTTTGCGGAACGATGATATCGCCATCGGCGGGCGGTGCAAGCAGGTTGATGACCATGTTACAGAGTCGTTTATCCACGGTTGCCATTACACCGGCAGACGGTTCGAGCCCGAGCGAAATACCCGCCATTTCTGCAATGCGCGGTGCCCATGGTCCTGCCGCGTTCACAATGGCGTCACAGCTGATCACCTCTGTATCTCTTTTGAGATGATGCCGGATGGTCACCTGCCCGCGCGCCGGGTCAAGCCCGATTACCTCTGAGAATTGATGAAAGACTGTCCCATTTTTGCGCGCTGTGGCGATAAAACTCAGGGTGAAGCGGTACGGATCAAAGACCCCGTCAGGGATCCGGATGGCAGCCAGCAGGTTCGGGTTGAGACGCGGTTCCAATGCCAATGCTTGGGCGGGGGAAGTTTCCTCAGTTGGAATTCCACAATCAGCGCAGGCATCCAAAAAAGGAGTGCGATATTGCAGATGTTCTTCCTGAAGGGCAATAAATAATCCGTCATTGAGTTCGAGCGCATTTGGCATGATCTTGCGCAGGATTTTATTTTCCTCAATGCACTCACGTGCAGATGCAGGATCGGTCACGGCGTAGCGCGCACCGCAGTGCAATTGCGCCTGGTTATGACCGGTCGTTCCCGCTGCAGGTCCAAACCTCTCGATAAGCGTAACCCGCAGACCACGCAAAGCGAGGTCATGGGCAATGGCCGCGCCTGTGGATCCTGCGCCAATTACGACTACATGCTGGTTTATCATGAAGGTCTTATTTGGGTTGGTGAGCCTTAAGCCAGTCAGCGATCCTGCCCAGATTATCAAAGGTGTAGGTCGGTTGAAATTGCGAGCCGGCCAGGTCTTCGGGATGCGTTTCGCCGCTTAAGACCAGACAGGTGGTGATGCCGGAGGTTTGTCCAAGCGCAATATCGGTGTAAAGCCGGTCGCCGATCATTGCCATCTCTTCGATGGCGAGTCCGTATTTTTGTGCTACAGCATCCACGATCATGCGGTTGGGCTTGCCAACCACCAGGTCCGGATCGCGTCCGGTTGCTGCGCGTACGAACGCGATCATTGCGCCGATGTCGGGCATGTATCCGGTTTCGGTCGGACAATTAAAATCTGGATGTGTGGCAATATAGGGCAGGCCTGCGCGCGCGAAATCACATAGCTTCCAAAGTTTCTGGTAAGTCAAGGTGGTATCGAATCCAAGCACTACAAGTTCGGGGTTATTCTCTTCGAGTTGAAATCCGTGCTGGTGGAACTCCTCCTCCAGGGCAGGTGTGCCGACCACGTAGACTTTTGCAGAGGCATGTTCGGCCTGCAAATATAGGGCGGTGGCTTCGCCGGCAGTAAAAACTTGTTCCTCGGGAATCGGTAATCCCAGACGGGTGATCTTTTCAGCGTACAAGCGGCGGTGCTTGGATGAATTATTGGTCAAAAACAAAAAATCCTTGCCGAGTTCCCTCAAGGTGTCAATGAAGTACAGGGAACCGTCGATGATCCCATCGCCCAGGTTGAAGGTTCCGTCCATGTCGAGTAAAAAACATTTAACGTTTAAAAGGGGTTCATTTTTCATATGTTGATCTTGGATGCCTGTTCAAAGACAGGCAGGAGGGAGAAATAGGTGGCGCGATAGAGTTGATAATATTCTTCGTACAAAGACCTGTTTTTTTCATCGGGTTGGCGTGTCTCAACTACGCGTGTGGCGAGTTTTACTGCTTCACCCAGGGTGTCGATCAACCCGGACCCGGCGAGAGCAAGAATTCCCGCACCCAAGGCTGTTGTTTCCACTGTGTTGGTGATCGAGATGGGCAGACCCGTAACATCCGCCTTGATCTGCCGCCAAAGCGTGCTGCGCGCCCCGCCTCCGACCACACGAATTTCCTCGAGAGGCAGGCCCATGCGCAGCATTTGATCGGTAATATCACGGATGGCGTATGCAGAACCTTCAAGGATGGCACGGCAAAAATGTTCACGTCTGTGTGCCAGTGTAAAACCCATGAATGTGCCGCGCGCCAGTGCGTTCCAGGTGGGAGCCATGGCACCCATCATACAGGGCAGCATGATCAATCCGTCGCTTCCGGCTGGCACTGTTGCCGCGGCGGAGTTGAGCAGTGTGTAAGCGTCCACTCCCTCCTGTGCAGCGCGTGTCATCTCCTGTGCCGAAAATTGATCCCGGAACCAGCGATAATTTGCCCCGGAGGCAAATCCGGGGTTTTCCAGCAGCCATAAATCGGGATCAGCATGGGAGTGCGTCTCAACCAGTCCACTTTCGTCAAATAATGGAATCTTGCTTGAAGCACATACCGGTTCAGCAGTGCCCGCAATGTCACAGACTAAACCGGGCCGGGTAACTCCAGCCCCAAGGCAGGCGGCATGTTCGTCTCCGCTGCCGAGGATTACCATGGTTTTTGGTAGTAATCCAAGTTGCTCTGCTGCATTAGGTTTCAGTGTGCCAATGACATGCGTGGCCGGGTAGATTGGCGGCAGCAGACGCATTGGGATATCAAATACTTCGCACATTTCCTGTGACCAGGTGCGGGTCCGAACATCCATCAGCAGGGTGGAGGATGCGTTCGAGTAATCGACGCCCAATTCGCCGGTCAATGCAAAGGCAACATAACTGCCGGGCAATAGAAAATGGGCGGTTTTCCCGAACAAACGCGGCTGGTTGTCTGCAAGCCATCTGATCTTGGGGGCAACATGAGACGGGTCAAGGTTGAGGCCGGTGATTTTGAATACAGCTTCTTTTGATATCTGCCTGCCTGCAACTTCGCATTGTGAAACTGCACGTCGGTCCATCCAGATCATGGCGGGGTAAAGCGGGTCGCCATTTGTGTCAATGGCTACAACGCCGTCCACTTGTGCATCCAAACCCAGCGCCAATATATCGCGGGGGGAAACACCTGTCTTGGCTAACAATGCGCGCATTGCTAGTTCAAGGGCGTCAATCCAGGCATTTGCAGATTGCTCTGCCCAGGTGGGTTGTGGGTAATCAATGGGATAGCTGATGGATGCTTCGTCGCAAGTCTGCCCTTGCTCAGAGATCAGGAGCACTTTCAGGCTTTGGGATCCAATATCGCATCCGACGACATATTTCATATGTGATGTTCCTGTTATACAGCTTTTGCGGACAAGAAAGCAATCCCCGAAAGGAGATTGCTTATCATGTTTTTACATTAGATTAGCAAATCAAAGAACGGGTTCAGTCATCCAGATTATTGAGATGATCAGCGCGTTCCACTTCCTCAACATCGTTGTACCATTGAACGCGGGTGCCGACCGCGGCGCGCGCCTTCCATCCTAATGATTTGGGGGCTTGTTCGATCATCTTTTCAAGGGTGTTGCTTCTTTCCTTGATGTTCTGAATGTCCTGGCTTGTAAACAGATCTTTATAGCGATCCAGTCCATTGCGGATCTTGCCCAAATTCATCAGAGTGGTGTAGTAAAAGCCCCAATCCTTACTCAATCTGCTGGCGATATATTTCCCATTGATGGTTTCATGCTCTGTGTCACCCACCGGGTGGGCAGCGAACAACATAAGCATATCGCGGATGTCCTTCTCGTTGATTCTTACGATCTGGAATTTTTCAAGAGAGAGATCCGCCAATGTGATCGTCGGAGAATCCAGATGAAGCCGGTTGCGGAAATCAACGAGATGACACATGTTCAATTCATCTTCGAAGATGTCCACATGAAGGCCGGTCGTCGGATTTTCGTAAATATGCCGGCCGGCAAAAAGGCCGGGGGTTAGTGAGGACTTCTGCCGCTCAGACTGGAAGGAATCCTTCGCAAGAAATTTTTCGATCTTCTCGCCTTCCTTGGAATAGGCAGCATAATCGATATCGGTAATATCACGACCCATTTGAATGTGGATGTGTACGTGGTCGGGGCAGTGAATGCGGAACGCGGTTGCGCCCAACACGCGCAGAGTTAGTCCATTTTTCTGGGCTTTTTCGACAATTTGAATTGCTTCATTAACGAAATCGATTTCTTGTGACATGGAATGGCCTTCTTTTCTTAATTGAGAATGTGATGAAAATGATTCTACATCAAACTGATGGAATGGACAAAAAATTTAATTCTGGGTAAACGTGTAACTGTCCAATCCTTTTTGTGAGAGTTCCAATACCACCCCGCGCAGGATCCCTTCCCCGTATTCACTGCCGGGGTTGACGCACGTGGTTTTTCCGAGTTTTTGAGCGAAGCGGCTTTCGTGAATATGGCCATGAAGGCTGATCAGAGGTTGATACTTCTCGATCATCTTGCGCACCGCCTTGCTTCCAACAGGTACCATCTTGAATCCGCCCGACAGGGATAATTTTGGTGTAAGGTTGTCATCCAATTCAGGCGCGATATCCAGGTTTGTGTCGTACGGCGGAACATGCAGGTTGAATACAGCCTGGGATGGGTTTTTTACCTGGGATGCCACTTTTTCAATGAGCGCCTCCAGTTCATCTTCCGGTTTGTCGCGTGGACAATTCCAGGGAGTTTGGTTGGCTGAACCCACATTGATCATTTCGTGTTTGTCGTCAAGCTGAATCAATTTCCCATCAACGTTTTGAATGATTTCGGAGGAGCGAAATACACTGTCAATTTCATATGGATCATCGTTGCCCGGCTGCACATAACAACGAATGCCCGTGCCGCGCAAGCGATCCTCGGCAATATCCAGCCAGCGGCTTAAACGTTCCTTCGCCAGTTCGGCAAAGCGTTTTTCCACGAGGCTTCGATCATCTTTGAAGGCCTGTACTTCGTCAGGGGTCAACCTGACAGGATACAGACCGCTGTTCTCGAAATTCGTTTCGAGTTTGGTCAGCTCTTCGCCTTCCAAATCGTAAATTTTTCCCAAATAGTTGGCACTAAAGCGGCCGCCTCCCTGGTTAACGATCGGGACGATCATCTTGCCGACCATGTCGCCTCCCAGTATGATCACCTGGGCTTCGTAAAATTTTCCGGCATTGATGAACTTCTTAAACACAACAGTGGCACCATGCAGATCGGTCGTGAAAAAGACGCGGGTGACTTTATTTCCAAATAACGACATGCCAGCCTCCGGGAGATATGATTTTAGGATAAAAAAATTCAAACAGATAAGAGCAACTTGCGGGAATGGTCCCGGCCAACTGGCCGGGACCATTCCTTTGAGTCAACCGGAAAATGGTTGACCCGGATTAAAAACAGAACCTTTTAATCTGGAGGAATTTCCTTGAAACGTTTGTCGAACGAGGATCCGCGCTTCTTGTTCATGGCAACGGCAATGAAGTACAGGACGATCGGCATCAACATGTAGAATCCAAATGAGAAGGCCAGGCCTTTCCACGAATAGTTGATAGCATCACCTGAAAATGCCGGGACGAGAGTGAAGTACACAGTGACCAAACTGATTACCAGGCCAACGGCGCCGGCAATCACGATCCACGGCACGCCGAAGATGCTTTGGCGGGTGATTTCAGGGGCCTTCTCCCAGATGTCCTTGCGGCGATAGGGGAATGCCATGGCGGCGATGCTCAGGAAGATCCAGCCGAAGAACCAAATGGTGATGGTGTACGTCTGATAAGCCGAAAGCAGGGGGGTGTAGCAGTTCATCGAGAACTGACCCCAGGAAATTATGAAGCCCAGCAGAACAGCGTAGACCGGTGAACCGCGGCGGTTCACTTCGTTGAACTTGTCAGGGAGCATGCCGTCAAAGGCATATGCGAACAGGTTCCGGACGGGTGCGAAAGCCAGACCCATCGCGCCAACCCAGTTGATCAAACCCCAGGCTAACGGTCCACCCAGAAGTAGCAGAAGCGGGTTTTGGGTGGCATAGACCAATAGGAATGGGGTTTGTGGGAAGGAACCGAATATCGGTACATCCTCGCCCTTGGCGTTGAGCATTGATATTGCTTCCATCAAATCCTTACCAAAGCCGTGATAGGTCACGTAGGTGAAGATCTGATAGTAGATAATGAACAGGATGATCGAACCATACTGAGCCAGCGGCTGGGCTTTATCCACGCGTTTGATCTCACCTGCAATATTGGCCGAGTAGGTGGATCCAAGAGCGGTCAGGTTCATGAATGTCATACCTGCCATGATCGTTGCTGCTATCGACATGAAACCTGGTGTCCATCCGACTTCCTTGGCTTTTGCAAACACCATCTGGTAGTCGATATTCTGAACGATCATCATCCCTTTGTGAATAACTTCCGGGTTGACCGAGAGCAGTACACCCGCGTAGACTGCGAGCATCACCCATGTCAGGATCATGGCGCCCCAAACGAAGCGCATGAAGATCTTGGTGCCAAGGTAAATGACGTAGAACGAGAGCATTAATGAGATGGTACCGACGATCCAAACCAGCCAGGAACCTTGTGTCCGGGCTAATTCCAATCCGAGATTTGTCACCGCTTGATTTTTGTAGATCAGGCCCATTTGGGTGATCGCATGACCAAAGCCCCAGTTGACAACGAAGTTGGTATTGTTGCCCTGCCAGTTGAGGCCGACGATGGTCAATGTCCATGACGCAATAAAGCCCAAAAATGGGTGCAAAACGCGGCTGACATAGATGTATTCACCACCCGAGCGCGGCATGGCTGAGGAAAAGTAGGTGTAGATGGCGGCGAAAGGCACCAGCATCAACATGAATAGGATGGAGATTTGCATTTGGGCGCCAGCGTACAAAGTGACTGCCCAAAGTAGATAGAAACTTGCTTGTGTAATGTTTGGAGCTACAAAGGAATATGCCAGGGCGGTCCAGGGGCTGACAACGCGGGTCAAGCCGGAAGCCTTGCGGGAAAATACCTCCCCCGCTGATTGGGCGGCTGACTGTGCAGCATCTTGCTTCGATTGGTCCATAATAAGTTGTTCCTCCTTTCGTGCTAACAAGGTTTGCTTACTTTACACGTTCTCGGTATCAAAATTGAATTTATCTGAATATAGGCCTCCTTTTTTAAGACCGACCCGATTAATAAGCGGGCCCCTTTCGGTGAATAATGAAATTGAACTTGTCGGTCAGATGATACTCAACCGAGTAAAGCACAGGTCTCTGGGATTGGTCAAAATCCACTTGATCGATCAGCAATAAGAGATCGTTTCGCTGAATATTGAGTTTTTCGGCCACTTCCCGATTGGCTTGGATCGGGTTGAAAGACGCAGTTCCATTTACGATCCGAATAGTTGTGTGTTCCTGAAGGCATTCATAAAGTGAGCGTTGATTAAGCTCTTTGATCGTTGGCATCCAGCCGCCCAGGTATTCCTGCGGCATGATGTCGCGCGTCCACACGACAGGCTTGTCATTTGCAGTTCGAACCCGGTCAATGACAACCATCGTGGTGTCACCCGGCATGTCCAGCTTTTCTGCAAATTTTTTTGATGAAGGTCCCAGATAAATGTCAAAGTCGCGCGTACCCGGAGTAAAACCTGCCTGGGAGATCATCTCGGTAATTCCAAAATTTCGGCTCATATCCTTGATAATGGCACGGTCCATTACAAAGGTGCCCAATCCGCGGTGCTTGCGGATCAACCGCTGCTCTTCAAGAATTCGCAGCGCCTCCCTCAAGGTGGTACGGGATACGCCCAGCATCTGCAATAATTCCATCTCAGGCGGTAATTGGCTGCCGGGGAGGAATTTCCCCTGTTTGACAGCCTCCTGAATGGCTTGCACCGTCTGGTCGGTCAATGTGGCATGATTGGGACGGTTGATGGTTGGGCGTTTCTTGATGGGGTTTTCTAAGGTTCCCATCGATTAACCCTGTCTCAATTCAAACAAAGGGCATAATGCATCGTATAGTTTTACATAAGTGTTAAAGGATTCGTCGTACACTGCCCGGTGAATTGGATTCGGCTCAAATCTCTCTTTGATCTGGATCATCCTTTCGGCGGCTTCTTCGATATTCGAATACCATCCGATCGCCTTTCCGGCGAGTATGGCTGCGCCCAGGGTTGCAGCTTCCTCATTGGTGGTTGTAAGAACAGGACGCCCGATAATATCCGCTTCCATTTGTTTCCAGATCCGGCTGCGAGCCCCTCCGCCTAACGCGCGAACTTCGCTGACGGGAACTCCGAGTCCTTCGATCACTTCAATATTGCGCCGAACAATGAACCCCACCGATTCCATGATCGCGCGGGTAAAGTGGTTGCGGCCATGCCGGAGGGTGATTCCATAGAATACACCAGAGGCTTTGGGGTTGGCTTCCGGTGCCATGGCGCCTTGCAGGTGAGGCAGCATGACCAACCCTTCGCAGCCCGGAGTCACATTCGCAGCTGCCATACCCATTAGATCATACGCGTCCATTCCTGTGGATCTGGCGGTTTGGAGTTCCGCCCCTGCAAATTCATCCCGGAACCAGCGCATGACGATGCCGCCGCTGGTGAAGGTATGCAGCATATAAAGCCCGGGGATGCCATGGTAATGACAGGGCATTTGATTGCCAGGATCAAGGATCGGCTGATTCACAGTGGCACAAATTGCCAGTGCTGCTCCTGTATTTTCGCTGAATATGCCCGGTTTGATATTTCCCACCCCGATGGCTCCGCATGCCTGATCCAATGCCCCGGTACAAGCGACTGTGTCTGGGCTCAGCCCCAACTCAATCGCGACATCTGACCTCAGTTTACCAACAGGCTCACCAGACTCTCGGTAATCAGGAAGCTGTTCCTCTGAGATACCCAGTTCCTGTAACATCTCATACCACCATTTGCGTTTGCGGAAGTCCCAATAGCAGGTGGATGTGACCAGGGAGCCCTCACAAACATATTCACCGGTCAACCGATAAAGAAAATAATCCTCGATCAAAAGGAATTTGCCGGTCTTTGCAAAAACTTCCGGTTCATGTCGTTTAAGCCAAAGAATTTTGGACGCAGGCCAGGTTGGCACAAGTTTTACCTGCCCCGTGATCTCGAAGGCATGCCGGTGGGTGAGTGCCACCCCAAGGTCATCCGCTTCTTTTTGGGCGCGATTATCAAGCCATACGATCGCCCGCCTGAGCGGTTTTCCATTTCGATCAACAAGGATCAAGGTCTCTCCCTGTGCGGAGACCCCCAGGGCTTTGATTTCAGCCGGATCGACTTGCGATTGTTTGAGTACTTTGGCTACTGTGGATTTGAAGGCCTGCCAATAAGTTTCAACTTCCATCTCAACCGAGTCTGCCGAGGGTGTAATCAGTTGATATTCTTCAGAGGCCTGGGCAATGACATTGCCATTCAGGTCGTGCAGGGCGCATTTAAGTGCGGTGGTTCCAAGATCGAACGCCAGAATACTTGGCATGATCTATTCTCCCGGAGCTCCCGACCAGACAAGCACCGCGGTCTCTTCGCCGATATTGATCAATGTATGGGGGAGGCCTTCCGGTATAAAGATCGCGTCACCCCCGAATAATTCATAATATTGTTTCTCATCGAAGAGAAGCACGTGACCTTTGCAGCAATAAAAAACTTCCTGGGAATCCTTGTGCCCGATATCTATACTCCCTCTTTGTCCGGGTTGCAGGGTGGATGTTCCAAGCCACATTTTGGGTGTCTTTACGTATTCCCGGCAAAGTTCCGGGCCTTCCATAAAGGTTCTTGCCTCTGTAGCTCTTATGATGCGTGCTGATGATTCCATGATTCTTTCCTTCCTTTCTTTTTGGGTAACTAACGTGCAAGGCGCGAAACCAGCTCAAAAAAAGAAAATATTTACAAGATCAGCAAATAGTACTATACTATGTTATGTTGTAATACAAGTTGTAATATAGCAAATTCGACATGAAAAGTCAAGAGGAAATTAATTATTCCGGCATTAAAACCGATGATTCGATAACATTTACCGGGTTTTGGTTGTAAAATTTGATAATATTGGTCGGATTTTTATCATAAAATTCATTAACAATAACAAAAGAGGAGATTAAATCAAATGAAACCTGAATTTATTTTAATGCTCACCTATAATGACTCGACCGTGAAGGATGCTCTGCAAATTTTTCGCGAATGCAAGGATACGCCAGTCATGCATTGGGGATTTAA
>CAYLOW010000021.1:0-7750 GCA_964385315.1 uncultured Anaerolinea sp. | reverse complement strand
ATTCACGTGCGTTGATGTTGAACTTTGAGTGTAAGGGGTATATCCATCTTTGCATATATAACAGGCCACCTTCAGGTTTCATTTCAAAAGGTTTCATTTCAAAAATTGACATTTGTATTATTGGCTGTTAAAATCAATCATACGGACAGACTTCTTGCAAGTTAACAAGCTGGTATTTGATGCATTTATTCAATGCAAATAACAATGATTTGCACGGTAGTTGGACAGTAAGATTTCTTCTTGCCCGGTGATTACCGTCATCCGGACGCTGGTGAACGCTGAGTTCATTGGCGTTTTTTATTTTCCGGACAAGGGAATCTTAAGGGGATGTCCCAAATAAAAAACAGCGTGGCTCGAGAGATCATGGTTTATCAATAATCCATACAATTCCTGGCGGCTTGGATTCTTTACTGCGGAGTCAGGAAGGCCGCGAAAAAAAATTGCACGTGAAGCATACCTGTCTCAGTCGCAAAGTTTTTTATTTGATTTTGGAGTTAGAGGAGCTAAAAATGAAATATTCGCTGTCTTCATTACTCGTTGTATTAAGCATGGTTCTCGCTGCCTGTGGAGGGGGAGCTGTACCCGCCGAAAGTCCGCTCCCCGCTGCGACCAATGATCCCCTTCAGGCTGCCCAAAAGACTGTCACCATTGGTTTTACCTCCTCACAAACGGGCGCGCAGGAAGTATCCTCCAAACGCCAGGTCAACGGCTTTAATTTATGGATGGATCAGGTCAACGCAGCCGGTGGATTGAAATTAAGCGATGGCACAATTGTCAAATTTTCAGCGCGGAGTTATGACGATGAATCCACGAAGGAACGTGTGCAGGAACTTTATACACGCCTGGTTACGGAAGACAACGCAGACTTTTTGATCAGCCCGTATTCCTCCGGTCTGACCGCAGCCGCGGCAGTCATCGCTGAGCAAAACGGCAGGGTGATGGTCACCACAGGGGCGGCTGACGATGATACCTACAAGCAGGGTTACTCGGGCGTCTTTCAGCTTTACACCCCGGGTAGTTTGTATCTAACCAGCACTGTAGACATGCTTAAGACACTTGATCCTGCCGCAAAGATCGCGATCGTAAACGAGAATGACAAATTCTCCACTTCTGTTGTCGGCGGATTAAAACCTTACGCGGAATCACAGGGATTTAAGATTGTCCTTGAAGAGGCTTATGCATCCGATACGGCTGACTTCGGCCCCATTATCAACAAGATCGTCGATTCCGGTGCCACGGTAATTTTGGGCGGCGGGCATTATCCTGATGGCAGCACATTTGCCCGTCAGTTGTATGAGCGCAAGATCGGCATTAAGTTCATTAGTTTGCTTGTTGCGCCCCCTGACAGTAAATTTTCCGAACTGGGCGACGCTGCGCTTGGTGTGACAGGCCCCAGCCAATGGGAGGCAAAAGCCACCCATACTGCAGATGAAGCCGGGGCGCTTGGCATTGAATGGTTTGGTCCTTCGGGTGCAGATTTCTCCACTGCTTATGAAACTGCATACGGTGACAAGCCCACTTATCATGCTGCCGGTGGTTATACCGCGGGGCTGCTCCTGCAAAAGGCAATCATAAACGCGGACTCGGTTGACGGTAAAGCCGTCAAAACTGCACTGGATGCCATGAACATATTCACTTTCTATGGTGGGATCAGGTTCGATACATCTGCCGAAGCGCACGGTTTACAGGTTGGCCACAACATGGTGGTCATTCAGTGGCAGAAGAATGATGCAGGTGAATTGGTACGTGAAGTGATCTGGCCTGCGGATGTTGCCTCCAAGGAAGCGATCTTTCCGATTCCTGCGCCATAAACTAACAATTGATATTCTATATTTATATGAGCGAGATCATTCTCACTCTATAATTTTATAAACTGGAGTTGCCTCAATGCAGCAATTAAACCTGGTCCTTGCTTCTCTGCCGGATGGGATCCTGCTTGGGTTTGTGTACGGCATCGCCGCAATGGGCTTGACCCTGATCTGGGGGGTGATGAATGTAATTAACCTTTCGCATGGATCCATCATCGCGCTGGGTATGTTCGGTACTTACATCGCCTTCATCCGGTTTGGCCTTTATCCATATTGGGCATTGATCATAATTGCGGTGTTGGGATTGGGATTGGGTATTCTGATTTATATTGTGGCGGTCAACCGCGTGATCAATGCACCGCATCTTTCCACCCTGTTGGCGACATTCGCAGTAAATATGATCATCATCGGTTTGGGGACTGCCGCGTTCACAACATCACCTTATAACGTGGATTTTAACTTGGGTAGTGTGGAGTTTGGTTCGGTGACCCTACTCGGTACACGGCTCATCGCTGCGTTGATCGCTGTGATGGTAGCCGGTGCATTATATCTATTCCTCTATCGGACCCGTCCGGGAAAATATGTCCGCGCAGTGGCGAATAATCGCACAGCTGCCGAGTTGATGGGAATCCCGTCCACGCGAATCCTTGCCCTTAGTTTTGGGGTCGGGACAATGTTCGCTGCGCTTTCTGGTGCCCTGATCGCGACCTTCTTCCCGTTCAGTATTCTCTCCGGCGGCGGCTATGAGCTTAAGAGTTTCGTGATCAGTGTGCTGGGCGGGTTGGGCAACCCCCTCGGGGCACTGGTTGGCGGGTTGATTTTGGGAATCATCGAGGCGGTGGTTCCCGCATTCATGGAAACTTCATGGGTCCCTGTCATTGAATTTGGTTTGTTCATTTTGATCCTGCTTGTTCGTCCCAGAGGGTTGTTCGGAGCCAGGCAATGAAAAGCCTGAATAAATACCTGGGTTTGCTTCTGCCGGTGCTTGCCATTACCGCACTTGTGCTTTTGCCTGGCATAACAGGAAAGCCCGCCGTGCGCGAAACCGCCTTCACCATCCTAAAGGCCATCACGCTGGCATCGAGTTTGAATATCCTGCTTGGGTATACAGGTTATGTGAGTTTTGGCCATATCGTCTTCTATGGCTTCGGAGGATACGTCGGGTTTTATTTAATGACGGTGCAAGGTTATTCATTATGGGGTTCAATGCTTGCTGGTGGGATCAGTTCCGGCATACTCGCTTTTCTTTTAGGACAGGCAATTTTGCGATTGCGCGGTGGATACTTCGCATTGGCTACCATAGGCGTGAACGAAGCGATGCGGGCTTTTATCAATAACTTTGACCTGTTCGGAGGTCCCACTGGTTTAACACTCAACTTCAAATATTATCTAACCTATGGAGGCGCGGCCAAGGCCCTGATCCTGTCATTCTACCTTGTGGCCGTGTTGGCTTTCCTTGCAGTCATTACCAGTTACCTTGTACGTATCTCCAAATTTGGGTTGGGTTTACTCGCCATCCGTGAGAATGAAGACGCGGCGGAAGTAATGGGGGTGTTCGCACCCAATGCAAAAACATGGGCGTATGTATTATCCGCGATCATTCCAGGGATGGTGGGGGTGTTGTTTTTCTTCAAAAATGGGACGGTTGAACCCCAGGATGCCTTTCCCTTGCATGCATCCATTGAAATACTTGTGATGGTCATGCTCGGCGGACAGGGGACAGTGTTGGGGCCGATCCTTGGGGCGTTTGCTTATCAGGGTATGCGTGGGTATTTGCTCACGAGTGATTTCTTTAAGAATATACAACTTTCGGTATCTGGCGGTTTGCTCCTTCTCATTGTCTTATTCATTCCTGCAGGAGCGGTCGGTTGGTTGAGAAGGCGCATACCCGTGTTGAGGAGTGTGTTGTCATGACTCCCTTATTGCAAATTCAAGGGGTCACCAAAAAATTCGGTGGTTTGTATGCTGTATCGCAAGTGACCTTTGAATTGCCAGAGGGACAAATACTTGGCTTGATCGGTCCCAATGGCGCGGGCAAGACCACGCTGTTCAATACCATTAATGGCATATATCACCCTGAGGAAGGACGGATTATTTTTCAAAATAAGGACGTGACAGGCAGAAAACCGTATCAACTTGCGAAGATGGGTATGGCTCGCACACATCAAATTGTGCGCCCATTAAATGAACTCACCGTGTGTGAGAATGTGATGGTTGGTGCGTGTTTTGGACATGAGAATCAAAATCTGACAAACGCGGCGAGGATAGCAGACGAAACTCTCGATTTTGTGGGTCTCGCCGCAAAGTCGGATCAGCTTGCAGGTACGCTGAATGTCGCGCAGAAAAAAAGACTCGAAATGGCACGTGCACTCGCCGCACACCCGATCCTGCTGCTTCTGGATGAAGTGTTGGCGGGTTTGAATTCTTCCGAAGTGGACGGTATGATCCAGACCGTTTTGAATATTCGCAGACAGGGCGTCACGATAATCATGATCGAGCATTTGATGAAGGCGGTGATGAACATCTCGGATCGCATCCTGGTGCTGGATTATGGCCAGCAGATCGCGGAAGGCACGCCGTCGGAAATTGCCCAAAATTCAAAGGTGATCGAAGCCTACCTTGGCGATCCGAAACTCGCTGAACAGTTGCTGGAGGATTGACATGGCTATTCTCGAAGTTCGGGATATTTCATCGGGTTACGGCGATGTCCAGATCCTTTGGGGTGTAAACATAAAACTTGAAGAGAAAAAGTTAACTTGTTTGGTGGGGGGCAACGGTGCGGGAAAAACCACCATGCTTAGGACGGTGATGGGACTTTTAAAACCGTCCAGTGGTTCGGTCTGGTTCGAGGGACAGGATGTAAGCCAACTCGCCGCACATACCAAAGTCGAGATGGGCTTGGTGCTCGTGCCGGAAGGCAGGCAGCTATTTACTGATATGACAGTGTATGAGAATCTCGACATGGGCTCTTCGAATTCGCACGCACGCCCGAAGTTCGCACAGAACCTGGAGCGGGTGTATGCCCTGTTTCCGCGGTTGCAGGAGCGTGCAAATCAAAGTTCTGGTACGCTCAGCGGAGGTGAGCAGCAAATGCTGGCGGTCGCGCGCGGCATTATGGCAGACCCCACCGTGTTGATGATTGACGAGCTCTCTCTCGGGCTCGCGCCGGTACTGACCCTTCAGCTCTTTAAAAGTTTAAGAACCTTGCGTGACAGCGGTATGACCATCCTGCTGGTGGAACAAAATGTACAAATGGCGCTTGCCATCAGTGATTATGGTTATGTGCTTGCTGAAGGTAGATCGGAAATCGAAGGTCCCGCCAGAAAGTTGATCAATGATGAACATATTCGCGCGGCGTATCTGGGGCTGTGAGTGGGCGAGGGCTGGTCAAAGTAAAATTTAGGTGGAAGGAGATCCATTGCGTGAAGCGAAAGTAGAAGTAAAGAAAAATTATTCTATTTGCTTCCGAAATAGATCACCCGGTTCCCGCCTGCTCGTTTGGCTTGATACATGGCCCAATCAGCGTCATGTAATAATTGTTCTTCATTTACTGCACCTGGGTCTGCAATGACAACACCCATGCTGATTGTTGTCGATATTTCTCCGTCATAGGTCTTGATGGGAGTCCCGGCGACTGTGGATGTCAATCTTTCAAAGAGGGTTTGGCAATCTTTTTCATCACTATCCGGAGCCACGACCAGAAATTCATCACCGCCAAAACGGCTAATGGAATCATAGGCTCGCAATTGCCGTTTCAATGTTTCGGAGACGCCGCACAGCACTTCGTCTCCCGCCTGATGCCCGTATCGGTCATTGATATGTTTAAAATGGTCTACATCAAAAAAACCAATACCAAGTTTATTGCCATTGTTTTCAGGATTGGCACGCCGGCCTCGGGATAATTCCCTGGAAAGAATCTCAAGGATGGCACGCCGGTTAAGGATTCCGGTTAAGGGATCATGTGTGGCAAGATGTAGTGCGGTTTGATGTGCCTTGTAGAGACTCGCCTGTAGTTCAAGGGTTCGCTGGCCAACACGGATCCTGGCGTAAAGTTCCTCGTTTTCAAAGGGTTTTTTTATATAATCATTTGCCCCGCTTTCAAGGCCGGAAAGAATATCACTCTTCTGATTCTTGCTGGTTAATAAAATGATATAGGGCGGTTGTTCACTTGAACGATCTCGAACACGCCGGATCACCTCCAGACCGTCCATGCGAGGCATCATCCAATCCAGGATCACCAGGTTTGGCGAATCAGACCCTTGAAGAATATCCCACGCTGCCTGACCGTCCTTGGCAGCAACAGGTTCAAATCCCCATTTTTTCAGGATGCCAACCAGCATCGTGCGTGAAGTCAGGTCATCTTCAGCGATCAGGATGCGGGGATTATTCTCTGATGGATTATGCAATAAGCTCGAGTCTGCGTAGTTCATTTAACAAATTCTCTTTGGATATTGGTTTGGTCAGATAGGCATCACAAAGACCTGAAAACGCGCTGATCTTGTTCTTCATATCACTGAGTGCCGAGATCATGACGATCTTCACGCCATCACTCGATAAAATACCCTTGTCCTCTTCCATCTCCCGGATGGTTCTAAGCGTTTGCTGCCCATCCAGGCCCGGCATCATAATATCCATACAGATCAGATCATAGGGTTCATTATTTTTTAACCCCAGTCGGACGGCGTCCACGCCTTCCTGTCCATCGGCTGCTAAATCAGCTACCCCTAGGCCCTTTAAAAAACCCTTCATTAGAAGCTGGCTGTCAACATCATCCTCGACGATTAATATCTTCATGGTGCCTGTGTCTCCTCTTGTTCAGCAGCCTTCCAGGGGTATACGTCCACTTTTTTGACGGTTTTTTGCAACCCAACTTCACGATCATTTTATGCTTTCTTTTCTTAACAAATCCTTCAATGCGTCGAATTGTAACTCCAATTCACCCATACGATCTTGAATGGCGGAAAGATTGCCTGCCTTACCGGATTTTTCCATTTCATGGGCGATTGCTTGAAGCCTGTCACTGCTTATGTTGGCGCTTGCGCCTTTGATCGTATGCGCCTGCCGTTCCGCTCCCTTTGCGTCTCCTTGCTTCAGGTGGTCTTTCAATGACTGTATTTGATGTGGGATATCCTCTACATAACCCGCAAGGACAACAGCAGCCAATTCCTCGTCACCCATTAGACGATTTAGGAATGCAGCTTTATTGAACAAAGACCGTTGTTCTCCAACAGATGCAGCTTTTTCAATTTTCGAAGAGTGGTTTTCTTTTTCAACATCCTGCCCGGCTTCGACAGGCAGCCAGTGATTTAAAGCCTCTGCCAACTTCTGTGGATCGATAGGTTTGGCCACATAATCGTTCATTCCGGTCTTAAGGATCCGTTCACGATCGCCCTGCATGGCATTGGCGGTCATGGCAATAATGGGAATATTATGATCGAGCACTGTCGATTGCGTATCCCGGATGCGTAAAGTGGCTTCCATGCCATCCATCTCGGGCATCTGAACATCCATCAGCACCAGATCGTATGGAATGTTCTTTAAGGCAGCCAGCACTTCAACACCGTTGGCTGCAACATCTGCCCTCAACCCTAATTTCTTAAGGATTCCCAACGCCACCATCTGATTTGTGCTATTGTCTTCGGCCAATAGTATACGGAGTTTATCCCGGGCGCTAATCCGACGGATTTCATTGGAAGAGTGACGTGTCACGATCGGGCGCGATTCAGGTCGTAAGACATTTTCTGCAAGTACACCGGAAATTACATTGAAAAGGTCTGAATGGCGAACAGGTTTGTTCAGATAGCCTGCAAAACCGATCTCTTCAAATCGCCTGGCGTCGCCCCTCTCGCCTAATGAAGATAATAAAACCAGATGTATTCCAGCCAACCGTTCATTTTTTTTGATCTCACGCCCAAGCATGGCTCCATCCATCATGGGCATTT
>CAYLOW010000020.1:0-25008 GCA_964385315.1 uncultured Anaerolinea sp. | reverse complement strand
CACAATGAATATTATGTCTGTTGCCATCCACCCCACAAATCCGGATGTCGCGTATCTTGGTGAATTGAACACCGGAATCTATAAAACCCTGGATGGCGGGCAATCCTGGATGCCTGTGAACAATGGCCTTCTTGCGGCAGATATCCGGGCATTGGCCATTGACCCAAAGAACCCTGATACGATCTATGCCGGAGCGGAGTTTGGCGGCATTTGGAAGAGCGAAAATGGGGGCGATTCGTGGCAAAATATTTCTTCGGGGATGTCCCCAGAATCCAGCGTCCGTTCCATTGTCATTGACCCGACCCAATCCAATGTTATATACGCCGCAGATACGCAAACCGGAGTATACCGATCGACTGATAGCGGTGCCTCTTGGCAGCAGGTCAAACACGGCTTGAAGGTAAAGGCCATCCATGGACTTGCAATATCAGAGGATGGGCGAACCCTATATGCTGCTACCGAGGGGAATGGCGTGTATCGGTTGGATCTTGATGGCAGGCCGCCTGAAGCCGTGCCAGAGATTACCCTTGATACATTTTTAGGAATTGCAGACAGCCCGATTGAAGTTGATGGTGCAAAGGAAGACTGGGTAGGACGGAAAATTGTAAGCGCTGATCCGGCGGGGGATGCAGAGGAAGGCTATCTTGATTTTATCGGTGGACATGTTTTCTATGACGAAAAAGCGCTGTATTTCCTTGTTGAAACAGTTGATCCGAAGGCTCCATATGTTTGGTTTGATCTAGTGTTTACTGCCGGTGGACGAAAATATGTATGTTCCGTTAATCCAGGATCCAGTTTTTGTTTTATCGGTGATATTACATCCGATTATCAAGAAGTGGGACAATCAAAGTTTTCAAAATTCGCTTTTGGACCTGCATTCGAGGGGCGGATTGATCTGCGGGACCTTGGATCACCCAAAAATATCCAATTGGAAGCCATTAATGCCATGATCGGCGAATGTTGTGAATACCCGGACTGGCATTCGGCGGACGTTTGGGAAGTTCAAGAATCGATCCCTTCAGAAAAAGAGTCTTTGGTGAGACCTCTTCCTGAACCAACAGCAGCGGAAACAATATTACAGCCCACTGTGCAAGCGCAGGAGATAGAAGACCATCAGCCAACAGAAAATGAAACACCCAGGATTCTTCTGCCTATCCTGGGTGGGCTTATCCTGATCATCATCCTGGCGGGTTTGGTTTGGGTCAGAAGGAAGGACAAGGAGAGGAACACCTAGGATTGAAAGGAGTACCGTATTAATGAGCAGACCCATCGTACGCAGTGTGTTTATTATTACTTTTCTATTCCTGGCTGGCTGTGGTTCGGCAGAACCCGCCACAATAGTACATGGCGCTGTTGTTCCGATTGAAACCGCCCAGGAGATTGAAAAACCCACTGACAGCATCCGCTGGGATGCTGTCAGTGGAATAGTCATAGATGAGGATGGAAAGCCGATAGAAAATGCAACTGTCCGTCTGCAAGCCACATCTCTGTACACAACGACAAATTCCGAAGGACAATTTATCCTTAACGGGATTCAAAAAGATGGCCCTTTTAGACTGACCGCATTTTCTTCAGGGTATTTCATAAAGGAGACAGATGCAACGAGTGGGATCTCCGGTATCACACTTGAATTGGTTGCACATGCTGTCGAAGATAATATGGACTATGACTTTCTCACTGCCGGATCTGTAATCGAAGCGGAGGGTGAGAACAGTGGATGTGCAAAATGCCACTCTGCCAACCCTGAGGAAGCAGCCCAGGGGATCACTCTGCCATTTGATGAATGGTCCCTTGATGCGCATTCAAAATCTGCGCAAAACCCGCGCTTTCTAGGTATGTACAATGGAACCGACCTGCAAGGTAATCAAAGTCCGCTCACAACCTACATCGCTCAAAAAGATTATGGACAGGTTCCTCTGCGGCCAACCGTGGATGAATCTTACTTCGGTCCCGGTTTCAAACTGGATTTTCCCCAAAACACAGGTAATTGTGCCAGCTGCCATTTACCTACCGCAGCGATTAACGCTGCCTACGACACAGATCCGAACCGTGTAACAGGAACCGGTATCGAGGGAGTTACCTGCGATTTCTGCCACAAGGTTTGGGGAGTGGTTCTTGCGTATGAGACACGGCTGCCAAATAATAATATGCCTGGTGTGCTGTCTTTTGAGTTTAGACGGCCCAGCGGTGAGCACCAACTATTTGTTGGACCATTGGATGATGTTGCGCCCGGTGAAGACACTTATTCTCCCTTGCAAAACAGGAGCGAGTATTGTGCTCCCTGTCATTTCGGCGACTTTTGGGATACGAGGATATATAACTCGTATGGAGAGTGGCTGGACAGTCCCTATTCAGATAATAACAGCGAGCAGTTTCGAACCTGTCAGGATTGCCATATGCCTCCGCTTGGGCTGGATCACTTTGCGAAAATTGAGAAAGGCGGGCTTATTCGAAATCCAGATTCGATATTCAGTCACAGGATGCCAGGAGCATCTGATGAGAAATTGTTGCAGAATACCGCAGATTTGGATGTAGCAGCAAAAAGGGATGAGAGCTTAATTACCGTAAACATAAGTATCTATAATGCAAACGCAGGCCACCATATCCCAACAGATTCACCACTAAGACAAATTCTTCTCTCAGTTAAAGCTCTCGATAAGGATGGTAAACCAATCCCACTCAAAACTGGTCCACTATTACCGGATTGGACGGGAGATTATGCAAATACTCCGGGTATATATTTTGCCAAGATACTTGAGGAGCTTTGGACTGAAGTGTCACCGACTGGCTCCTACTGGATGCAAACCCGGATTGTGGAAGATACACGTTTGGCTGCCTTGAAAACCCGAAAAACCGAATTTGTTTTTGAATATCCGGAAGATTCAATTGTGACCATCGATGCCTCCTTGATTTTTCGGAGGGCCTTCTTTGATATCATGCAACAGAAAGGGTGGAATACTCCCGATATATTAATGGAACAAAAGATCATCGAACTTCCATGAAGTATTTAGAAAACGAGGCAATCATTTTCCTGTCAACCGTATGCCAGGGGTTTGTTGGCGACCTACTGATTTTTGAATAAAGTAAGTCCTAAAAATAGTGTCCAAAAACTCGAATTTACGGGTAATTTTGGATTTTTGTATTTGTCAGGTATAGGGCGAACACAAACTCTGGTGCTCTGAGAAATTTTTTTCGCTGAAATCGCTCTTTGTCTGGTTCACGGTTACTTAAAACCGCTAAAATGAAACTGTTCACCCTTTACTTGATGAATACATAATTTTTGGATTTTTGCGATAAAAATTGAGACTTTCAATTTTCAAAAATGAGTAATAGTTTATTCCGCACTGTGAAGGGTGATGGCCAACATCAATAATGACGGCTGTACAGGCTTGTCCTGGCTACTTGGCGCATCCGCCCCGGATTTAGGTAATTAAACGAAATGCCGTGAACGGTAAGGCTATAGGCTAGCGAAAGTATTGCAAAAAATTCCAAAAAACCAGCGGATGAAGAAGTAGCCAGGACAGTCCTGCTGCCGGGTTTTTCTCCGGAAGTAAACGCCGAATGGCAGGGCTATTACGACCGCGGGTTGCGTGGTGAACGCTTTAGCATTGAGACGATGTCCCGTTTTCGTTCGGTTCCCGACTATGTGGAATATAACTTCAACCCCATTCTGAGCTCCAATGGAAGAATTGTGGGTGTGACCGTTTTTGGCCACGATATCACCGAGCGAAAAAAGGCGGAAATGAAATTGATTCAAGCCAACGCCCTGCAAAATGAACAGCTGGGTGAGATCAATGGGTTGAAGGATGCCTTGCGCGAGCTTTCCATCCGTGACCCGTTGACTGGGGTGTACAATCGCAGGTATATGGAGGAATCACTCAATCAGGAGTATGCCAGGGCGGCGCGCATGCAGTCCCCGATCAGTATTGTTATTCTCGACCTTGACCATTTGAAGGAGATCAATGACTCCTACGGTCATTTGGCAGGCGGGGATAAAGCCCTGCAGTTTCTGGCAAGCCGACTGCATTCCATGTGCCGTCCCGAGGATGTTCTTTGCCGCTATGGCGGTGATGAATTTCTGATCATCCTTCACGATACGCCCGCCCGTGTGGCGTATGAGCGAGTTTTGCAATGGCGGGAACAAATTATTAACAACAAAATTGACTCCAATGGCGCGCAATTTTCGATCACATTTTCCGCCGGTGTCGCGGAGTTCCCTACAAACGGTCAAAGCATGGAAGAGGTTATCCTTGCCGCAGATACCGCCCTATATAATGCCAAAGACAATGGGCGTGACCGCATAAAGCTTTGTGATAAAAAATAAGGAATTATCGATACACTCTCAAATCATACTCAAAGCAGGAACACCCAATGAAGGCTTTCCTTATAATTGATCATGAACCATCCGAATAGAAAAGATCGCAAAAACGATTTTCATCCTGGAGCCTAACGTACCGAGCTGGGAAATGATATGGTCAGGATCGCGCTAACCCCATTAAAAGAGAAACTTACCGCCTTAACTTCCGGCCGGAAAGCCAGCGCCGCATAGTCACTGTATTGTTTGCCGCCGTCCAAAACTTAACTGCATGTCTGAAAAAGTGGTCAGGGACCCCCTGATCTCACTTTGGGAAAAGATCGGCGGACTCATCATAACTCATGGCGGCGGGGTCGATGACCACGTGAGTGACAGCCTAATTGAAACTAAACAACCTGCCTTTAGCAGGAAAGCACTTGCATACCGCCCTTGAATCAGCCTGGCAGTTACATGCATTGCCAATTGTTTTGGGTACAGGGATCTTCTTCGGCCGCTTGATGTATGCCGAAGGTCAATTGGATCGGGATGCACTCATTCATGAATTGATGACTGCCGCCTGATCATCACTGGACGCGCCCCTTGGTGATGATTTTTTTGGTTGATTCTTTCCTTTTCATTTTCCCCAACCTTCATAAGACCAGCATCCTATTATAAATATTTTTCCTGGTTATGTTTCTTTAAATGACCAACCACATCGCGAACTTTTTGTGATTGATCGGTCTTGCAGATCATCAAAACATCCCCGGTATCCACGATCACCATATCATCCACGCCAATGGTGACAATGAGACGGTCACTATTGCCTCCATAAACAAGAGTGTTATGGGTTTCGTGAGCAAGATGCAGACTGCTGTTGGTTGCAATATTTCCATCCATATCAGGTAAAAGCACCTCAAATAAAGAGGACCACATCCCAACGTCACTCCAGCCTAAACCGCCCGCAGGAAGGAGTGCCACCCGTTCCGCTTTTTCCATGATGCCGTAATCCACTGTCTCAACCTTAAGGTCGCGCCAGTTTTGAATTAAAACCTCGGCCTGTGATTCCATTGCCCACGCGGATGAAATCTTCTTCAATGCTGTTCCCAGTTCAGGCATTTGCTTATCGATCTCGCTTAATATCGCATCTGCCCGCCAGATGAACATGCCGCTGTTCCACGAATGATCGCCAGTTCGAAGTAATTTTTGGGCGGTTTGTTCATCAGGTTTTTCAATAAAACGCTTTACAGTATATGTCGGGTAATTATATTGACCTTGTACGGGTTCGCCTTGTTGAATATACCCGTACGCTGTCGATGGCTGGGTTGGCGTAATCCCAAGTGTGACCAGGTAGCCATTTGCTGCGACATCGAAGGCAGCCTTAAGTAGATAATGGAAGAGATCCCGATTCCGGATGAAATGGTCGGAGGGCAATATGGCCATCTCTGCATTGGAGTCGCGTTTATAAAGTACGGCCGCGGCCAGCCCAACAACGGAAGCCGTTCCACGCGGAGCCGGTTCGATGATGTAATTTTCTGCGGGGATCTCGGGAACCTGCAAACGCATCTCGCGTGCCTGGTCTTCCATTGTCACGACCAGAATACGATCCGGTGTGAATAAATTCTCCAGCCGCTTCACCGTACTTTGAAAGAGAGTCTCATGCCCAATTAAAGGAAGCAGCTGCTTCGGTCGTTCTTTTCTAGAAACGGGCCAGAGCCGGGTTCCTCCGCCGCCTGCCATGATGACTGCATATTTATGTTCGGTCATGGGTGTTAATTTCTCCTTTTGTTGGGTAGTATGTGGACAGGCCGGCACTTTTATCTGACAACCCGAAAATTGCCAAGCTCTTCGCATACACCAGTCATACTTCATATAGCATTGCTGGCATTATTCATTTTCTACCGCCCGAGTGTAGCAGAAACTCATTTAATCGGCAAATCGGCTATGCGGTGGGAATTGGTGTAAATTACCTTCTTGCCATGCCAATCTTGTGCGTAGAGATTTCCAGGCCGCAGTGAATTTCCCAGGTGCAGTTTCACTTATTAGCATTTCGATCGAAAATCAGAAGACAAGGGCTGGGCAGGGTACCAGCATGGACATTTTGCTGTATGCAAAACGAACTCCCCTGTTTTACCACAACACTTTATACTTGCCCCTGTCAGGTTTCATCATTTGGATATAGAATATCAAACCTTCAGACCAACAAGGCAATCATCATGAAAATCTTATTTCTTGGCACTCACGGGCAATTCAATATCGGCGATGAATTGCTGCTTGAAACATTTCTCACCCAGCTTGGCAGTGAGCATCAATTTGCAGTCAATTCATACGACCCGGCCTTCACGCAAAATGCCATGCGTCCAAAATTCAATGTGGAGTCCTTTCATACTACACGCGAACTTCCCCGTTTCTTGAAATATTTGATCACTTGTGATCTTTTATTTTTCGGAGGCGGGAGCATTATCAAGGAACTATACGCCAGCATTGGGCGTAACCCGTACTCCACCCTGTTGATGATTCTTGCGACGGTCACCTTTGCAAAACAGATCGCGCGCAAACGGGTGGCGATGAGCAATATTGGTGTGGGTCCGATCATGACGCCCCGTGGAGAGCAACTTGCGCGCTGGATATTAAATCAGGTGGATGTTCTTTCCGTTCGCGATGAGCGTTCGCTGCAGACCGTTCTCAGGCTTGGCATTCCATTAAAAAAAGTTGTT
Source organism: uncultured Anaerolinea sp. (assembly GCA_964385315.1). Lineage (GTDB taxonomy): Bacteria > Chloroflexota > Anaerolineae > Anaerolineales > Villigracilaceae > Villigracilis. The sequence continues at coordinate 18,000 of CAYLOW010000020.1, read as the reverse complement.
CTTGTACCGGATGCTGTTTTTGCGAATCCGCCCCAGGTCTTTATCCCGAAACCCGGCGGCCCTTCGCTCTCCACAGGAAAAACCCGCATTGCTCTTAACTTAAATTACGATATCGAAAACCGCAGTGCTTGGGAACCCTTCCTGGAAAAACTTGCTGCAGCGTTGACGAAACTCCACGAAGGGAGTCCTGTCGAAATTCACGCACTTCCCATGCAAAGCAAATTCAAGGAAAACGATGATCTTACGGTATTAAAAAAATTCTCGACACGCATACCGGAAATAACTTTCATATTACACAATCCTCAAACTGCACAGGAGGCTGCGCAGATCATGGCGGGGTGTGATCTGATCCTGGCTGAACGCCTGCATACCCTGGTGATCGCTTCCATCATCGGGCTCCCATTTTTTGGGCTGGTATATGACGTTAAAGTTCAGGAACTTGTGGATTATCTCGGCATGTCCGATCACTGTGTGAATATTAATCAACCTTTTGAATTACAGGCCTTGTCCGAAGGCATTGAAGGTGTTCTTAATAATTCGAATTCACTCCGCGCACACCTGCTGGAACGCAGTACACTCCTTCGCACTAAATTAGTAAAATACTTCGATGAGCTCAAAGCAAAAATGTACAGTCAATAAGAGGGCGGACGCACTGGATCCCGGCATCTCAAATTACCAACCGGAAGAGGGATTTCAAGTTCCTGGTATTACTCCCCCTGTTATAGTTAATAATCAAACCATAAGGCGGGTTGTGCTTGTGGTTGGATTGTGCTATTTCCTGTTCTCTTTTTTCATGTTCCGGAATGTAATTGCCAGCATCCCGCTTGTTCTCCGGGGAGAAGCTGTGATTAACGGGGATGAACTGGTTCCTTTCTTTAATCCAAACAGCCAGTTGATCGACCAGGCACAAGGCAAGTTCAACCAGTTAACAAACGGATACGAATTCCGTGTCCGGTATGCGATTCTCACTACCTGGATGCGATATTATAAGATCCTGCCTTTCGCGATCCCGCTTGTCATTCCCGGGATCGCTTTTGCTTCATATCTGGTGACAGCCTGGTTCATAAGTCAGATCCTTCCCCAATATAAACCCAAGATCATTTACCAGCTTACCTCTGGGCCTGTAATGGTTGTCTTCCTGATCCTGGATTATTCCAAGATCGCGCACTTTTACACCCTCATCCTTGGTTTCTCAATGTTCGTCATCGCGATCGAATTGGTGACTTACGGGATCATTTTTCCGCAGAAAAAACCGTATATTCCGATTCTGTCGGCCTGCGTTCTCACCCTGTTTAATCCGGCAGTGCATTATCTTGTTTTATTCGCCCTTTACATGGCTTTGGCTGTAGCTGTTCTGATATTGCTCGATATCATGGATGCATTTAAGAACGGCACATGGAGAATAATATACCAACCGCGCCTGTGGCTTATTGGAGCCAAATTATTTCTTAAAAACTGGCGCAGGTCATTGGTTGAAGTCAGGTTTTGGCGTTGCATAGGCGCATTCATCATTCTTGCAGTTTTCACCCTCGCGCCTTATTATGTTCTGGTTAAGGTTTACTTTTTACGGGGTGTTGGAAACCTTTCTGAAACTGTTCCGGCCGATTACTACTTTATTCAAGACGCTTCCATCCCCTTGCAGCACCTGCTTGCCTTCGACATGGCCGGCATTATGGATAAGGCATTAACAGGTGATTATCTTGCAAAAGATCCACGCTGGGCTAATATAATTTATATGGTCATCTTGTTCCTGCCGTTTTTTGTTAAACGGGTTCGGAACGAGATATTCAATACGCCGCCCTTGCGGGCGTTTTTTACCATAGCGTATACGACAACGCTTTTTTCAATTTGGGCCACGCTTGGGTACTCAGACCCGCCCTGGTTTCCAACATTCCATCGTGTATTTGAATTCACCAGCAAGTACGCAGGCAACACCCACACATTTGTCGGCGATCTTGTCGTTCAATTGCTGGGCACGATCATTCAGGTACTTCGCTTCCCCCACCGTTTTGAATTCCTTATGTTCATGATGGCTTGCGTCTTGATCCCGATGGGAGTCATCTGGCTGTATCAAACATGGGTTGAACACGGATTTGGGGAGTTTGGACGGATATTTACAGGAAGGGCCGGGCGGAAATTTTCATTTGAAGAAAAAATAAATTTACACCGTGATCAAGCTGGGCTGGCAAAAGGTCCACATTGGAGTACCCCGGTTATTGTGGTCGCCCTTGTTCTAGTCCCATTGTTTTCGAATTCAACCTATCGTCTGGTTTTCTTTTCCGGTGATTTTCATAAATTCCTGGCCCCATATCCGGTAGGCCCTTTGCGGGAAGTCAAGGAGGCTTTACTACAGCTGCCTCCCGGCAAGGTTGTGGTGCTTCCACCCACTGAAACCGCCAAATCGGTGGTGGATATCAATGGCGTGGAACACAAGTTCATCGATAAGTTTTATATTTATTACCTGGACCTGCCAAGTTTTTACTATGGCCTGACAGGCGACTCGGATAACAAACATGAGTTCTTTTTATTGCTGCGCGCAATGTACTATCAGCAGTCCTGGTGGGTCAATATCATGCGCGATCTGGATTTGCGATATATTGTGATCAACAAGAGTTTAATGGCGAATACGGTGGGGGGGCAGGAGTATTTACGGGAGGTGGAGAATATCCTGATCCCTGAACTGGACAAACAAAGCGCATACGTGAAGAAACTTTTGGAGAACGAGAGTTTTGTTTTATATGAATTTACCGACTTGCCCACTGCAAGCCGAGTGCCTCTATACCTAGATGTCAGTTGGAATTCATTCATCCAGATCCTTTCCTCGAACCTCGAGCTCACCCGTTATTATGATCTTCGTCATCCAATGGTTGTTGGCGACCTTGAAAATTATGACAGCATGACCCTTGTCACGAGCAATGAACATGATTCAGCGCTTGATCTTTATAAGAAACACACCGAAAAGCAGTTCTTTACCCCAAGCAGCACTATTCTTCCCTTTTCGCCTGACCTGATTTCAAGTTCATATTACCTTTCACCCATGTTCAGGCTTTTTCAATTTTTCTCCGACAGCAAATATAACCGTTTGAACATGATTACCCCCGGGCTATGGGGAACCATTCAGGGAAGTTTTATCGGGGTGCCCCGCGCAACCACCTTCCGTATCGACGTGACCTTTCCCGCGGACGGAGAATATCATTTACTCATGCGTGGCGCGGCCTCGGCAGTGGATATGCAGGTCACCTCAAAATTATTTCCCGAGATGCTGCCCGTGGTGCTCGCATCATCGCCTCAAAATCTGGCTTTCTTCGATAAAAGACTGGTCTTTTCCTCTGGCCGAACCCCGATGGACCTGAGCAGTTATACGCTTGAGGAGATCGGGAAATTGATCCCGACGGATGTTGTCGTGGTGAACTATGAATACCAATACTTTGACCTTGGCACGGTCTCTGCGAATAAGGGAAAATATCCGATCTACTTCAAAAAATTAAATGCCGCGCCCCTTTTGGTGGAGGGACTCTTGATCGTGCCGGAGGATGAATATAGATCCCTGGCCCTCCCGTCAAATGTAACTATTGTTTCAGAAAACGAGCTGTGTTGCGGGTCGGTGATCATCCAGGGGGGGAAACCATAAACGCTGAATCCCTGGAAAGTATTTAGGTCACGCCGCCCTGGTTTTCTTTTTTAGGGGCGTAAGATATTGAACATGATGGTTGACAGGAATAAAATATAAGGAACCCACGTGAATTTTTCCGTGTAAATATTCTTCCGGAAACCGCCATTTTGTGAGCAGGGTTGTTTCCTTTTAAAAGCGCTGTACTGAACTATACATCAGATATATAATCAATAAGTATGAAAAAACAATATTTTCGCATTCTTATATCAATAGGCGGACTTGTTTTCATCGCAATCCTTATATTTTTAGCGATGCAGGCTTTATTTGCTCCCAGCCAGCCTGTTTCTACGTACACTGTCCCTTATACTCAGAGTTTTGACGAGGTAAACCTTAAGCGCTGGTTTGTGAACTCTGGTGTGTGGACAATTCGTGATGGTACACTGCTCCAAACTGTCGGGGGGGATACAGCCGGGCAGGTCTTTGTTCCGCTCAAAGTGCCTGAGGATCAGCCGTATCATGCCAGTGTCTATATCACTCTTAAAAAGGACAGCAAAAATGTGGGCTTGTCTTTCAATGCGCAATACCCGGACCTGATCGGAAAACAACACCGTGTGTACATCGGTCGGATTAATCCTTCTTCTCTCGAACTTGTAGCAGGGTACGTTGACGAGACAGGGGCATTCATTACACAAGTTCAGGTTCCGCTCTCTTTGAATACAAATGAATTTCGTATCGACCTGTATGTTTTCAGTAATACCTATCTGGTCCAGGTCAATGGGCAGCGTTTGATCGAAAATCGTCCCCTTTTTTATAAAAATGGCATGCTTGGGTTTTATGCCCTCGGTCCTGCGATCTTTGATACATACAAGCTTACTGCTGCACAAAATCAGAACCCGGGCGATATGGTGTATACCAGCGACTTTGACAAGGATCCCGGAGGTGCGGGATGGGTGCCAATCAGCGGGGGCTGGCAGATCGCATCAAAACAAATGGTGCAAAGCGATCCTGCGGTTGTGGATGCCGCCATTGCGTATGAAGCAAGTACCTTTGAAAATTATACGATCCAAACCACTTTTAACCATCTCACCGGTCAGGGCGCAGGATTGCTCTTCAATATGCCGTCGCCGTACCAGATCAATGGAGCTCAAATCGTTCGTTATTCCGATGAAACCGATTCGATCATCTGGGGGTACTTTGATGCACAGGGTGCTTTTAACCGTCAGGGTTTCGTGAATATCACCCCGGCAGCCAAGGATGCGCATATGCTTCAAATATTTTCCGGAGATAAAAGCTACGATATCTTTCTTGATGGCGTAATGCTGGCGCGTGATGTCCCGCTGCAAAGCATACAGGGTTCGATCGGTTTGACCACCTCCCGTAGTTCGGCCGCATTCGCTTCAGTGGAGGTGTTTCCGTTGTTCGGGTCAACAGCGGCAGCCAACGAAACTCTCGTCGCGCCGGATACGGTCGTACCCGCGCCTAATGCCGTCACTCAGCCCACTCCGATCGTTCCAATCACCACCCAGGCATTTTCAACTCCCATCACAGTGGACAACCAGGCCGTATCTTCAGGTGGTCTCGCGCCATATCACGGTGTGTTCACTGGGGCACTATCTGACTCGGGGTGGGTGATATTGAAGGGTGACTGGGCATTTGCTAACGGAAATTTCGTTCAATTAAAAGTGGATGGTTTTGATTTTTCAGCAGTTTACACCAAATCTGCCTTCCAAAACTTCAGCATGCAGGTTGGGTTGACGCACAATCAGGGGAGCGGGGCGGGCTTGCTCTTTAATATGCCCTATAATGATCGATTAACCGGCGCATCCATGGTGCGTTATTCCGATAATCGTGATAACGCCGTCATTTGGGGTTATTTTGATGCAAATGGAGTTTATCAAAATCAGGGGTACTCCGATGTTCCCCATGCAGGTACAGACCGGCATACCATCCGGGTCATCAGCGGAAAATCATCTTACAGTATTTATGTGGATGAAAGACTCATTATTCAATCTGTCCCATATGTTTCCGCACAAAACTTCGGATATATTGGCTTGCTCTCTTCGCGTGCGAGCGCGGTCTATGATGAAGTCACGGTGGATGGAGTTGGAGCACTTTTCAAAGGTACCTATACTAAACTGGATGGTTTCAGCGATCAGCGTCTGGTCAGCGGAAAATGGGAGATCTCCAACAATAAAGCCGTCCAGACCGTGACTGACGTGGCGGATTACATCTGGAATACCGGCGTACAAGCTTCGCAATATACCATCACCGCGAAGATCACACTGCCGGACGCCGCTACTTCCGGTGCGGGGTTCATCATTCATATGTCTGAGCGCGGCACAAAGAAAAATGCTTACATAGTCCGCCTGAAGGATGGAGGCCAGGCCGTCTGGTGGGGATCAACAGATACGGATGGGAAATTTATCGGGCAGGGTTCCGCGCCTGTGCCTGTTCCAGGAACCACATTAACTTTAAAAACCGTAGTCAACCTGGATAAAATGACCGTTTATATCAATGACGTTCAAATTGTCGCGGATGTCCCGCTTCCCGCGCAGGATGGATGGATCGGTTTGTTATCTTATGGCGGCCCGATTACATTTACTGACGTTAAATTGGAAGTTGAAAAATGAAAAGGCTTCCCAACTGGATCACGATTCCATTACTTGTATTTGCCATAAGCCGTTTGTTGATCTTCGGGATGGGAGTCCTTGCCGATACCATGCTCCCCACTGAAGAGGGCCATTGGATCGCAGACAAAAACAGTCCATTCCTTTCCATGTGGGCAAAATGGGACAGTCAGGATTATATCGATATCGCCTCCAGCGGATATTGGTTTAATCCAGGTCAACAAAGTAATGTGGCCTTCTTTCCGCTTTACCCCGTCATGATGCGCCTGGTATCCATTCCATTGGGCGGGGATTTGATCCTGGGGGGATTCCTGATCAGCAACCTGGCATTTTTCGGCGGATTGGTTTTTCTCTATCTGTTGACCGAACTTGAACTCGATCCAGATTCCGCCAAACGAACCGTTATTTATCTGTCATTTTTTCCCTCTTCGTTTTTTTTCTCCTGTATCTACACAGAGAGTTTATTTCTTTTCCTTTCTGTTGGTACAATGTACTTTGCCCGCAAACACAAGTGGATGGCTGCCGCGATCTTCGGGATCCTCACGGCTTCTACGCGTAATCTGGGGGTTTTGATGTGGGCTTTGGTCCTGTGGGAATGGCTTCGTGTTCAGGGCTGGACCCTGACCTCAATCCATAAAAAGGAAACCTGGATTAACCTTGTTCACGGGTTGAGGCAGAATTGGCTTGAAGTCCTGATCATTTCGCTGATCCCATTGGGAATGTTGGCGTACATCTTTTTTCTGCAGCATAATTTCCAACGTCCGCTGGCCTTTATTGAGGTTCAATCTGCCTGGGGCAGGCAGATTGTTGGACCGATCGCAGTTATTAAAAACAATATTGCCGCATTGATGCAAGGTGAGGTCAATAAAGGCTGGCTTACCAGGTTCTGGAATATGACCAGCCTGTTGACCTTTCTGTTGATCGTGCCTTTCATTTGGATTAAATTTGGTGAAGGGTATGCGATTTTTGTGTTGATCATGATGCTGGTTCCATCAGCGAGCGCTGTCGGAAGCATTTTTCGCTACGTTCTCGGAGCGTTCCCCGCGTTCATGCTGTTCGGCTGGTGGGGGCGCCGTGAAGTTGTTGATCGCACGTTAATTTTGTCGTTTGCCGTTTTGCTTGGTGTATTTGTGGCGATCTTTGTCAATTGGATATTTGTCGCCTGATTATTTTGTTAATAACAGGAGTTCTCTCCTTCCATACTTACAGGAGTTAGACTTATGCCTTATGAAAATTATGCCAGATGGAAATCAGTGCCCATTGATACACAGCCAAAGCTGTCCATTGTTATCCCTGCCTATAATGAGCGGGAACGCATTGTGGCAACCATCGGCGCCATTGCCTCGCATGTCTCTGACCTGGGCTTCCCCTGGGAGATGTTCATCGCCGATGACGGCTCTAGGGATGATACGGTCAAGATCGTGGATGAGCTTGGCCTGGTCAACCTGGTCGTGTTAAAGGCTCCAAAAAACGGAGGAAAAGGCAGTGCTGTTCAAAGAGGCATACTGGCTGCGCGGGGTAAGTACGTGCTCTTTGCCGATGCGGACAATTCGACACCCATAGAAGAGGCATCAAAACTTCTTAATAAACTTGAGAATGAAGGGTATGACGTGGCGGTTGGTTCACGCGCAGCGGAAGGTGCGGAGGAGGGAAAAAAATCAGTTTTTCGAAAGATACTCAGCGGCGGGTTGCGTTGGATCGTGAAGAATCTTTTTCGCATCGGGGTCAAGGATACGCAATGTGGATTTAAAATGTACACTCACGAAGCCGCGCAAAAACTCCATACCAAACAAACCGTCATGGGCTTTTCGTTCGACCTGGAAATTCTATACCTGGCCTCCAAATTTGGCTACAAGATCGCGGAGGTGCCCGTTTCGTGGATCGATGCCCCGGGTTCCAAAGTGGATGCCAGCAAGGAAGTCCAGCGGTTCCTGCGGGACCTGATGAAGATCAAGTTCAATGATTTGCGCGGGAGGTACAGCTAACCATGGAGAAATTAATACGTATTGCCATCGTAACCACACATCCGCCGTCAAAAGGCTCATTAAATGAATACGCCTTTCACTTTGTGCGCTTCCTGAAAACGAAAGTGGAAAATGTGAAGGAGATCATCCTGTTAGTGGATGAACTACCGGCCGGTGAATCTTATTCCTTCACACATGAGCAGGACATGGTCCCGATCCGGTGCGTGCCGTGTTGGAAATTTGGCGCGATGGATAATCTGTTCAGGATCCGCCGGGCGGTCAGAGAGGTGAATCCTGACATCGTTATGTTCAATATTCAATTTGCCTCCTTTGCAGATAAAAAAATTCCTGCGACTTTGGGGCTGTTTATCCCCTGGCTCTTGAAATTATCCGGATTCAATGTTGTAGTGCTTTTGCACAATATCATGGAAACGGTCAATTTGAAGTCGGCAGGCTTTGGCGGGAACCCGGTTATCGAAGCAGTGATCCGTTTGTTTGGGAATGTTGTCACCAGATTTATTCTTGCGGCTGACCTGGTGGCTGTGACGATCCCGAAATACGTGGAAATTCTGGAAAGTAAATATGGCGCGAAGAACGTGTTGCTTGCACCCCATGGATCCTTCGAAGAACCGACGGATACCCAGCCCAATCCAATGCCTGACGGCCAGCCGACCGTGATGACCTTTGGGAAATTTGGAACCTATAAGACGGTGGATTTGCTGATCCAGGCGCATGAAATGTTACAGAAAAACCACCCTGGTCTGCGGCTGGTCATTGCCGGGACAGACAGCCCCAATGCAGCCGGGTATTTAAAAAGCATGCGGGAAAAATTTTCCCATGTAACGAATGTAGAATATACAGGTTATGTCGCCGAGGAGGATGTGCCGCGAATTTTCGGCGAAGCATGGGCGGTTGCCTTTCCATACACATCCACAACGGGCAGCTCAGGCGTACTGCACCAAGCGGGCGGGTATGGCAAGGCCGTCGTGTTACCGAATTTAGGGGATCTTGCCGAGCTGGTCCTTGAAGAAGGCTATGACGGAGAGTTTTTCGAACCAACGGATTCGAAGAGCCTGGCCGATGCCATTGCGCGTGTTATCGATAACCCCGAACGTCAAATGGAGATCGGAGTGCGGAATTACACTGCGGCAAATGGGCTGCCCATCACCGAAGTGGTGGATTGGTATTTGATTCATTTTGAAGAACTTCTGAAACGCAAATAAGGAGCGATCATGGAAATTGTAAAGACGGGAAATGGACCCATTGCACTATTGCGGCTCAAAGGTCGTTTTGATGCCCATGAAGTGGACCCTGTCAATGCCTGGATACAGGAGCAGGTTGAAAAGGGGATTGTAAAAATAATCGTCAACCTTGCAGGTGTTAATTTCATTGATTCCACCGCGCTGGCCGCCCTTGTGCGTGGATTAAAGAAATGCCGTGAGAATAGCGGTGATTTGCATCTGTGTACGCTGCAGCAGCCGGTACGGGTTATCTTTGAGTTGACCCGCCTTGAAAAGGCTTTTGATATATTTGCTCTGGAAGATGAAGCCAGCGCTGCTTTTTAGGTAACCATGCCCGCTACCCAGTTGGAAAATTATCGCGAAAAATGTTACGCCCTCGCCTCCGTTTGGATTAAGCTGGGTGCAGCCTGTGTGCAAGTGCATGAAGGCGATCGAATGCTGATCTCCATCCCGAAAGATGGAAATGCAGCAACACCTTCGATGATCGTTCATTCACAAACGTCGAATCTGATCCTCCATGTATACGGCCTCATGAATGAGGATTGGTACAGTGCCGCTCAAACCATGTTGGATACCTTGGGCAGCTTTTTCACCCTTGATTTAGAGATGGAAGACCTCACTGCTGCCCTGGTGGAAACACAGGACCGGCTTGTTGCAGTATATGAATTGGCGCAGACGACCCGCCGCACCTTGGATATCCCGACTCTATTGGACTTGCTCTTGCAAGAATCTAAAAATTTATTTGATGCTGATGGCGGTCTTGTGTTTTTGATGGAAAAGGGGAAGGAACCCATTGTCCATCAACTTCCCGAAAAGCAGTTAACCTTGGCTGGTTTGCAGGATCTGGCCGGCGTATTCCATCACGATCAGGATCGCTCTGTTATTAATGATCCGAAGACCTTGCCTGCCGGTATGAATAACCTGATGATGATCGCAATGCCCGTGCAGGCTGATGTGTACGCGGCGTTTGGTGTCTTCAATAAAAAAGGTGATTTTACATCACCCGATATCAAACTTGCGAAAGCGATCGCGGGTCACATTGGTGCGCAGCTTGAAAATGCATATCTGCATAAGGAGTCTCTGAGCCGGGCGCGTCTTGATACGGAAATGGATATTGCCCGCCAGGTGCAGATGAACATCCTCCCGCAAAAACTTCCGAGTATAAATGGTTTGGATATTTACGCCATGTCCGCTCCAGCTTTTGAAGTAGGCGGCGATTTTTTCGATGTGATAGACCGTGCAAGAGACTCCCTGGTCTTCACAGTCGGGGATGTTACAGGAAAAGGCATGCCTTCCGCCCTGTTGATGAGCATGACCCATACTGTCCTCAAATCTGCGTCACGCATGATGCCATTCAGGTTCCCGCACCAGGTCCTTGACCGGCTCAATTTTGATCTCTTTGATGATTTCTCAAATGTGGGCATGTTTACCACGGTTTTTTTGGGCATATATGACCCGGAAAATGCCATATTAAATTATAGTAACGCGGGGCAAAGCCCAATTTACCATATGGCTCTGGGGCAGGAGCCCGTTTTGCTTGAGGCGCAGGATGTTCCAGTTGGCGTACTCATTGAATATAATTACACCTCCCAGAGCATTAAATTATCGCATGGTGATGTTTTTGTCGTTGCTACAGATGGCTTTCCAGAATCACGAAATTCGATCGATGAAATGTTTGGCTACGACCGTATGAAACGATCACTTTGGAATTCACGGGACTCATCCGCAAAGGAAATTGTGGAAGCTCTTTTAGCTGATGTAAATTCATTTTCCGGGTCACTTCTGCAGGATGATGACCGGACCATCCTTGTGATAAAGGTAAACTGAAATCATGCGATCCGAACAAATCTTCATTCCGGCTACGTATAAGGATATTAGAATTCCGGCTGAGCGTTTAAGAGCCTTGCTGTTTTATGAAGGCCAAAAAGAAGAAGTGATTAATGGGTGTGAGCTGGCTTTGCAGGAACTTCTGACCAACCTTGTTGATCATGCTTACGGCGGGGATGCTGGCGGGCTCATCACAGTCAGCATATCTTGCGACCCAGTTCGGATCCTGATCGAGACAAGCGATACAGGGAGCTCCGTCAATGTTGATCTGGGCAAAGTCGAAATGCCGGATCCAACTGACCTGGTTGAGGGTGGCTACGGGTTGGCCATCATACGTTCGCTCATGGATGAAGTGAACTATAAAATTGATAATGGAATGAATACCTGGCAGTTGATCAAGTATTTTTAAACCGCACTCCAGGAAAAGAGGAATCTCATGGCTCTTGAAATTACCACCAGTGAACAGATTATCAGGATCGTAACGATCACTTTATGCGGCAGGTTCGATGCGTTTGAAGCTCCCGCCTTGCGGAAAAAATGTGATGATTACATTGCCAATGATTTTACACACTTTGTTTTTGATCTTGCCGATATCAGCATGTTGGACTCCGCCGGTCTCGCTGTTTTGGTCAGTGTATTAAAGCGGTCACGTTCGAAGAACGGTGATGTTCGGCTCGTTTGGCCAAAAGCCGATGCTGCCTCCCGCATTTTGAAATTGACCAAATTTGACCAGGTATTTGCATCCATTGAACGTTCTGAGATCATCCCGCGGGGATTTTAACCGACCGAAAATAATGTCAGGAGAAATTCATGGCTTGTATTCTGATTGTGGAAGATGATAAAAACAACCAACGCATCTTGAATTACGTATTGACGAAGGGGGGGTTTCTGACGATGAGTGCCTCGAACGGAGAGACAGCCCTGAAACTCCTCAACGAATCGGCCGTGGATCTAGCCATAGTCGATTTTGCCATGCCGGTCATGAATGGCATTACACTGCTCAAGCATATCCGTGCCAATGAAAAAATAAAACAGCTGCCTGTCATTATCCTGACAGGCAGTGGGGATGATGAGGAACGAATACTTGCAGAGGGTGAGGGTATTCAAGGATTTTTAACCAAACCTGCCAGTTCAAAGATGGTTCTCAAAATAGTAACTGATGTCTTAAAACAAAATGCAGAAAGTTAAAGAATTATTTCGCTCAAAGATCGCCTCCGCCAGCGCCCTGCTCATGATCAGCATGACCGTGGTCAATGCCGGCAATTATGTCTATAACCTTATTATGGGGCGCTGGCTGGGTCCGTCCCTTTTTGCTGACCTTTCGCTAATTGTCACTTTGTTGCTCATCGTCACTTTTATCACTGCGCCGATCCAAATGACGACCGCCCGTTATTCAGCCATATACACAGCGAGCGGGGATCTAAATACCCTTTCCTCGATCCGGCGTTTTATCTGGAGCATCGCCGCTGGATTTGGTCTTGTTTTGACAATTTTATTTGTCACGTTTGCACCGCAGTTGCAGAGTTTCTTTCACACACAATCGGCGGTCCCTTTCATTATCTTTGGGGCGGCTTTACCTTTTAGCCTGCTGCAGGGTGTTGAGCGCGGCATCATTCAGGGGCAGACCCGCTTCAAGATTTTGGCAGTTAGCTACCAGCTAGAGATGTGGACTCGCCTGCTTGTCAGTATCGGCCTGGTGGCTCTGGGGCTCTCCGTCAGTGGGGCAGTGATCGGTATAAGCTTGTCGTTTTTCTTTACCTGGTTGATGACGAGTTTGGCGGTCAGGGGCTTATTCACAAAACAGAACATATCCAGGGATGTACGCCTTGAACTCACGGCATTTGCAATACCCGTGCTGACGTCACAGCTTGGCCAGATCCTTATTAATAACAGTGACGTGATCCTGGTGAAACGGTTTTATAACGCCGGGCAGGCCGGTCAGTATGCGGCCCTCGCCTTGATCGGCCGCATTGTTTTTTTTGCAACTTGGTCAGTGGTCACCACCATGTTCCCCATCGTGGCCCAAAAGCAAAAAATGGGCGAGCCGCATGGGCATTTGCTTTGGCTGTCACTGGGGATCGTAATGGCGGTATCCGCACCGATCGTCATGTTAACCCTGTTCATTCCGGAATGGATCGTTAAGATCCTATTCGGTACGCAGTATCTACAGATCGCGCCCTTGCTCTGGTTGTATGCTTTCGCAACCTCAATGTACGCCTTGGCAAACGTGATCATTAATTACAGGTTGTCTCTCGGCAAAGGCCGGGAAACGCGCTTTGCCATTGCCGCGGGAATTGCCCAGGTGATCGGGATCATCCTGTTCCATGAAACCCTGGCCCAGGTGGTTTATGTTCAAGTAATAGTGATGGCGGTTTTGTTCATAAGTTTGCTGTTCTGGAATTATATGACCCGTTCCACAGAAACCCCGGTTCTCCAAACCATTAATAAAAATGTTTGACCTGCTGCTTGCCGCGCATCCGTATGCTGTTTTGGTTTCTGATGAAAAAGGCATCATTGTCCGTACCAATCAGGCTGCCTCTGACCTGTTTGGCTATACAGGCGGGGAACTTCTGGGTAAACCACTGTCGATGTTATTGCGGGACGAGGATATTGAATCCTATGCCGCTCTTTTTGACGAATTCATTCATGACCAGCAGGTGTCTTCTCAAATGAGCAATTACCGTTCGTCGATTGCAAGACACAAAAGTGGTGATGACTTTCCAATCGATATTTCCATAGGAAAGTCAGTTTTGGATGATGAGCATGGTTACGTGGCGTCCATTCGTGCAGGTTCATCTGAGAGAAGGGTTGAAAAACAGCTTCGCTTACTAGCACTGTTTCCATTGGAAAACCCCAGTCCTGTTTATAGGATCCAAGGCACTGGCGAGATCCTGTTCACGAATGCCAGCGGAGAACAACTGCTTGTAAAAATTGATCCATCAGTGTCCAGTGTCGTGCCGGGTGATTGGGTTGAAGAAGCGGGCATGGCTTTACAGGACCAGAAACCGCGGCAAAAAATTTATAAGTATGGTGACCGTTACTATTCCTTTTTCTTTGTTCCCATCAAAATAATGGGATATGTAAATATATTTTGTCAGGATATCACGGAGTGGGAGATTGAGAAAGGCAGGCTGGCTCTGTCAGATGATATTCTCGGGTCAATTGGAAACCTTGTTCTTGTTGCAAACAGCAGCGCAGAGATCATTTATATCAGCCCGTCGGTAAAGCGAATTATTGGATATGAGCCGGAAGAGATCCTTGGGGGAGGTTGGTGGAAAATTGAAAGAGATTCAGGCGGAAGTGTGGAATTGGAAAAGGAATATATCCGTCAAGCTGCCTCGGGTCTGGTCCTTGTTGATGAAACGCCGCATGAACACCGTCTCCTGCATAAAAATGGTTCCAGGCGCTGGCTGAGATTGGTGGATGCGAAAGGTCCGCGCGACCTGATCATCGGTATCGGGACGGATATTACCGATATAAAAATGGCGGAAGAAGAATTGCAAAATCAACGCGATTTTTCCCAAACGCTCACTTCCCAAATGGGACAGGGGTTAACGGTTACTGATGAAAACGGCCGATTCATATTCGTTAACCCCTTTTATTCCAATATGTTGGGATACGAAACCGATGAGTTGATCGGTATGACACCCTATGATGTGACATTTCCTGAAGACCATTCTGTGCTGGATAATGCCCGATCCCGGCGACAGATTGGGGAAATTACCACTTTTGAGACCAGAATACGTGCCAAAGACAGCCGTGAGATATTCGCGTTGACTACCGGGGTGCCCCGCTTTGTTGATGAGAAATACACGGGAGCAATTATGGTCATTACAGATCTTACGGAGCGCCGGCGGACAGAAAATATTTTACGTGATTATGCAGAAACGATCCGGAAAAATAACGTTGAACTGGCAGACGCGCGCGATCGTGCCGTGGAATCATCGAACTTAAAAAGCCTTTTTCTTGCCACAATGAGTCATGAGATCCGTACGCCAATGAATGCCATTATGGGCATGACTGAGATGCTGTTGGACACGAAATTGAATGAGGAACAACAGGAATTCGCCTCCATCATAGATCGCTCTACAAGAAACCTGCTTGTTGTTTTGAATGATATTCTAGATTTCTCTAAAATCGAGGCCGGTAAATTTACGATCATGCCGAAGCAATTTAGCCCTGCTGTATTTGCTGATGAAGTGCTAAATCTTTTTAAACCGGATGCCCTGATGAAGCAGATCGACATTTCTGTGACCGTTGATCCAACCATACCTGAATTTTTGTTTGGCGATTCGGGCAGGATCGGTCAAGTGATTGGCTATCTGATCAGTAATGCGATCAAATTTACCAAAGAGTTTGGGCAGGTTGTTATTAACATCACAGGCACCCTCCTTAAAAATCAAATGATAATGATTACCTTTCATGTAAAGGATAATGGAGAAGGGATCCCTGAGAAATTACACGCCAGATTGTTCGAGCCTTTTACCCAGGCGGATGCTTCCAGTACCCGCAGTCATGGAGGTTCCGGGTTGGGGTTGGCAATATCAAAGAGGCTCGTAGATCTGATGGGCGGTGACATCGGGTTTGAATCTATTGAGGGGGCCGGTTCAGCCTTTTGGTTTAGTCTGCCTCTGAAAACAGCATCTTCAGCCGTAGATGAGAACCGCGATTTGTACACTGAGCGGGATCAGGTCTCAAATATGGTTTTCCCGGATCATCTGACAGTTTTGGTGGTGGACGATAGCTCCATCAATCGCGATGTCCTTTCCGCGCAGCTCCGTGGATTTAACCTCACTATTCGACAGGCTGGTAACGGGCGTGAAGCGGTTGAATTATTACAGGTTTTTCCAGATGAATTTTCGCTTGTTTTCATGGATCTTTATATGCCGGAAATGGGCGGCGACACAGCTGCAAAATTGATCAGGGAAAGAGAAATTTCCACGAATAAACATGTTCCCATCATAGCGGTTACCGCTGATGACATGCCCGTTAGCCGTGAACAATGCCTCAAGGCAGGTATGGACGACTTTATCAACAAGCCGGCTCCCATATCTGTAATCAAAGCCATCCTCTCAAAGTGGTTGATAGAGTCCTGACCTGTTCCTTTAATCCATCACCTTAAGATCATAAAAGGAAATATTACAATGCCAACTTCCATACCGTCGCTGCTAACCTTTTCGCCTGCCATCCGCAATTATGTTTGGGGTGGACGATCCCTGCTTGCTTTCGCCGGTTCAGATGCGGCGCCGGATGGCAAGCCGATCGCCGAAGTCTGGGCTCTTTATGAGGAAAACCCGGTGACAAGCGGCGTTTTTGCCGGGCGTACGCTCGCTGAATTGGCTGCCGCTTACCCAAATGAAATTCTTGGCAAACATGGGGCTTCACAGGGGAATAAGCGTTTTCCTTTACTGATCAAACTTCTGGATTGTGAAAACTGGCTGTCTCTGCAAGTGCATCCCAATGACGAGCAGGCCGCCAAATTGGAAGGCCCCGAATTTATGGGCAAGACGGAAGCTTGGCATATCCTGAACGCCGGGCCTGAAGCCAAACTTATTGCAGGTATCAAGCCAGGTACAGACATCGAAACCCTGCATACAGCGATCGGCAATGAGACGATCCTGGATCTGGTGGAATATCACAGCGTACAGGCAGCTGATACGATCTTTGTGCCTGCAGGTACCATTCATGCTTTGGGACCGGGATTATTGGTTTATGAAGTCCAGCAGACCTCTGACCTGACCTATCGTGTATTTGATTGGAACCGCCCACAATCCAATGGCAGGGTATTACATGTTGAAAAGTCCATTGCTGTGACCGACTCTCTTTCCCGGGGAAAAATTGCTCACCAAAGTGTTTCGGGGAATGCAACTACAGATCTTGTGCATTGTCCATATTTTCACCTGGAGATGCTTTCCAATACCCAGGAGCGGGATACTCGTGGAGAGAGTTTCCACGCCCTGACTGTTATAGCCGGTGAGGGGGCCATCTTAACGCCGGAGGGTCAGGTGCCGCTGCACAAGTACGAAACCATAATGGTCCCGGCAGCTTGCGGTAAGTACAGGATGGAAGGCAATTTCCGGGTTTTATGTTCCTCCTGCGCCGGCTAATTGGCTCATTAGTCCGGCTTACATTTCCAACCGGGGTGGTTTTAATGCTGCAAAAGCAGTTTTGTGATCAGGAAAACCCGCGGATCAAAACGATCTAACTCGATATCCATTATTGGTTTTAATTTCGTTCATTGATCGCATCAGGTCCCCAACTGTTGTTGGTGTCGCTGACGGAATAATAATTTTCCTCCAGGGAGCGGCTCAGATCACCGTAGCCATCGGCCAGCCAGTTCTCACCGGTGGGTGATGGATAAAGATCAGCTTTACAACTCCATCCGGTGGGTTTGGGTGATCAGTTTGGAGGCACGGGAATGGTTGGGAGGACGCAGCAATGAAGAGTAGTGTAAAAAGGAGGGATAAGGGAATCGGATTTCGAAACAAGGTTTTCATACAGCCCTCGAATTCTTTATTTATTCTTGGCGTTAATTTCATCTGATTTTTATTGTTGAAAACAACCATTCCACATACACTTGCCCAAACAGGAAAATTATTGGTGAGGCGGGGTCCTGCATCTTTTAAAATAATCCATATAAACTAAAATAGTATGCTACCATTGATAACTTATTAAAGGAAAGGTTAAATTATGCCCTATCAAGCTGAAATTTCCCGCGTCAACCCGAC
>CAYLOW010000019.1:0-25670 GCA_964385315.1 uncultured Anaerolinea sp. | reverse complement strand
AGCCTAGGCTCTGCCTTAGAAGCCCCCGCATTCATGCGTGGGGATTAGTCACTTTATCTTGAACATCTGCGTTAATTTCATCGCAAGGTTCAGGTCGCCGGTCAATTTCAACTTACCCTGCATAAAAGCCTGCATTCCGTCAATTTCACCGGTGAAGATCTTTACATAATCTTCAGAATCAGCGGTCAGGGTCATCTTGGGAGAGGCATGAACACCTTTTGCGACTTCCACTTTGCCATCCTTGACAGTGGCATACCATTCGCCGGGTTCAGAACCGGTGAATTTGAACTGGATGGTGGCATCCAGACCCACTGCTTTTTCGGGCAGGAATGCACCAGGCATTTTGGACATAAGGGTTTCGATTGTAAGTGCCATTTTTTTAGTTTCCTTTTTTTATTTTTTTGTTTGTCGAAAATCAAGAGAAAAAGAATATGGGCTTCAATTTTTTCGGTCGACTTTTTTATTGTAAATTTTCGAATATCGCCGCAGCTCCCATGCCGCCACCAATACACATTGTAACCATACCATATTTTGACTTGCGACGGGCCATTTCGTAAATCAACTGTGTGGTCAATTTGGCACCCGTACAACCCAGCGGATGACCCAGGGCAATAGCCCCGCCGTTGACATTGATCTTCACTTCATCCAGCCCCAGGGTGCGAATGACCGCCAGGCTTTGCGCGGCAAAGGCCTCGTTCAATTCTATCAGGTCAATGTCATTCATGGACAACCCCGCGACCTTCAGGGCTTTCGGAATCGCCACGACTGGTCCAATGCCCATTAATTCAGGCGGGACACCCCCGGCTGCAAATGCTACGAATCGCGCCAGCGGCTTTAACCCCATCTGGGCGGCTTTCTCTGCCGACATCACCATGACGACAGACGCGCCATCAGACATTTGAGACGAATTTCCAGCAGTGACCGTGCCGCCCTCTTTAAATGCTGCTTTAAGTTTGGCAAGCGCCTCCACAGTCGTATCTGCACGCGGACCTTCGTCCCGTTTAACTGTAAAGGTTTTTTTGACGGGTTTCTCACCAGGGCCAAGTTCAGTCACTTCCACATCAATTGGAATCAATTCAGGGTCAAAGACACCGGAATTAACCGCCTGAGCAGCTTTCTGATGACTCTTGAATGAGAAAGTATCCTGGTCTTCGCGGCTGATTGCGTATTTGGCTGAAACATTCTCAGCAGTCAGACCCATATTGGTGTAATAATGCGGCAGGTCCTGCGCAAAGTGAGGGTTGGGTGAAAATTTATAACCCATCATTGGCACCATGCTCATGGATTCGACCCCCCCTGCGATCGCAATTTCGATGTCTCCCGCTTTAATGGCATGGGCAACATGAGCAATAGACTGTACGCCTGACGAGCAATAGCGATTGATCGTTTCAGCAGGGACGGTATCAGGCAAGCCCGCCCGCAGCGCGATCATTCTCGCAACATTCATACCCTGTTCCCCTTCGGGGAAGGCACATCCAAAGACCACATCCTCGACCTCTGCCGGGTCAAGATTCGGTGTCCGGTTAAGTAATTCCTTGATCGTGGCGGCCGCCATTTCATCAGGGCGAACAGTGGCAAGCCCGCCGCGCTTGGCTTTTCCTATGGGAGTTCGTACTGCACTAACAATTACTGCCTCTTTCATATTGACTCTCCTTATGCACACGGATCACGCTGTCATCACAGGCAGGAACACATATCGAAATCCTTGCCGTTCTGAGGGATGCGTAATCAGAATGATTTAGTTTCTCAGCGGCTTCCCGGATTGCAAGAGACTCCACATTCTGGCCTGTGTCTTTTCTTCACCACATAGGGACAGGAATGCTTCGCGTTCGAGGTCAAGGATGTACTGCTCACTCACCCATTGCGCTTTGGTCAGTTCACCGCCAGCCATGATATAGGCAAGTTTGGCAGCAATATGGGCATCGTAGTCAGTAATATATCCGCCTTCCCTGAAGGACCAGGCGCCGATCTTCATCGCACCGTACATATCGCGTCCTGCGGCAAAGATCATTTCAGGCGCAGGTGGTTTGTATCCCGCAGCAGACATGTGCATGACTTCACGTTTGGCTTCAGTTAATAGATGACCACGGTTGATAATGATCCGGTCTTGCGGTCCAAGGATGGCCATTTCCCGCGCTTCTGAAGCAGAAGTGGCAACCTTGGCCTGGCCGATCTGGAGGAAAGCGCGCTGCAGGGATGGGAAGACCTCGGCATTTTCGGTTCGCATGGCAGGGTTGACAATGCGCCGCATATATTCCTTGGTTCCCCCGCCGGCAGGGATAACTCCTGCGCCAAGTTCAACCAGGCCAATGTAAGTTTCTGCTGCAGCAACCACACGCGAAGCGTGCATGGTCACTTCACAACCGCCACCCAGAGCCAGCCCTGCGGGGGCTGCCACTACCGGCTTGGGGAAGTATCGCATCCGCATGTTGACGCCCTGCAGTTTGCGGATCGCGGCATCGAGGGTATCCCACATGCCCTGCTGGGCAGCGACCACCACCATGAATAAATTCGCACCCGCGCTAAAGTTGTCGGCTTCATTGCCGATCACCAGCCCGTCAAAATCCTTCTCCACGCGGTCCAGCGCTTCGGTCATGACGTTAAAAATATCATCATCCAGCGCATTCATCTTGGTATGGAATTCAATCTGTGCCACGCCGCCGCCAACGTCAAACAACGACGCGCCAGAATTGCTGACGATCTCCTTCCTGGAACCGCGAAAATCCTTCAGGAATACAAATCCCTCGGGTTGTTTCAACTTAACATACTTCTTCCTTGAAACATCGTATGCACCGATCTTGTTGGTGCCTTTATATTGATAGAAGGTTTCGAACCCATTCTTCAACATTTCATCCACCCATTTGGCCGGAGCGTATCCCGCCTTTTTCATTTGCCTGACTGATTCCCTCACGCCAAGCATATCCCAGATCTCAAAGGGTCCTGCCTCGTGCATGAACCCCCAGCGAATGGCATCGTCGATCGGTTTGGCGGTATCAGCCACTTCGGGAATGATGGTGGACACATACTGGAAACTTTGGTAGGTCAATGCCTTCACCAGCTTTGCCGCCTTGTCGTCAGCACCCAGCATCACCTTAAGCCTGTCACCCAACCCCTCGACATCTTTGGCAGCTTTGACCGAGTCAAAACGCGGTTTACCAGCCGGAACATGATCGAGTGTGCTCAAATCCAACGAGTGGAATTCTTTTTTGCCGTCGGTACCGCGTACTTCCTTATAAAAGCCAACTTTTGTCTTGTTGCCAAGCCATTTGCGCTCAAGCAGGGTGTCCATTAGTTTGCGCGGCTTTTCGGCGGCGAGATATTTCTGTCCAAGTTTGTCGTGTTTGATCAACGGGGCAAGATTTTTGCCCACGTGATCCCAAACGTCCACGCCAACCAGGTCTATCAGTCTGAACGTGGCTGTCTTTGGGCGGCCCATCAGGGGACCGGTCAGCGAGTCAACTTCATCAACGGAGTAATCGTTGTTGAGGATAAAGTCCAGGGCAAATGCGCCTGTTCCAAATGCGACACGATTTCCGATGAAGTTCGGTGTGTCCTTGCAAAGCACCACACCCTTGCCCAGATCGAATTCGCCAAAGTGGACAAAAAACTCAGTCACTTCCTTCGAGGTATCAGCAGTAGGGATGATTTCCAGCAGTTTCAAATAGCGCGGCGGATTGAAAAAATGGGTACCGAGAAAATGCTGCTTAAATCCCTTCGAGCGCCCGTCGGCGATATCCTTGACGGGAATCCCCGACGTATTTGTGGATACGATCGCGGCCGGCTGGCGGACTTCGTCAATGCGGGTCATCAGATCAACTTTGATCTTCAGGTTCTCGACAATGGCTTCACAGATCCAGTCGGCTTCCGCGACAGTGCCAAAATCATCATCAAGATTCCCGAGCTTGACCAGCGTTTTCAAATCAGAAGACATCAAATTGGCAGGCTTGGCCTTCAAACATCGGTCCCAGCCCTCCTTGACGATCTTATTCTTATCTTCAGAATCTTTGGCGGCAATATCAAGCAATGTGACAGGGATGCCGATATTGGCCAGGTGCGCTGCTATGGCCGCGCCCATTGTGCCCGAGCCGATCACAACAGCTTTATGGATATGATATTTCATGATTACCTCAATTCCTTCCCGCTATAACCAAGGATCTGCCGTGCCACTACGAGACGGTTGATCTGTCCGGTGCCTTCGTAGATATCGGTGATCTTTGCATCGCGGAACCACTTCTCAAGCAGGAATTCACGACTGTAACCCAAGGGCCCCATGATCTCGACCGCTTTTTGCGTGATCTTCGTAACTACATCGCCAGCCTTGACCTTGCTCATCGAAGACTCAAGCGCGTTCGGCTTTTTATTATCCGCCATCCAAACTGCCTTGAGAACCATCAACCAGGCTGAGCGGAGCTGGATCTCCATATCGATCACATCCCGCTCAATGGCAGTCAATTTCTGACGCGGCAGACCATACCTGATCTCGATCCCCTTTTCGGACAGCTGCTCTTTAACATACTCAAGGGCGGCTCGTGCCACACCGATACCTGACGCAGCGACAAGCGGACGGGTGGCATCAAAAGTTGCCATGGCGCCCTTGAAGCCTGTCGTGGTCTTCTCAACGGTTGGACTGCCAAGGATATTGTCATAAGGAACTCGCGCATCGACGAGCACAATGGAAGCCGTGTCGCTCGCGCGGATGCCGAGTTTATGTTCAAGTTTTGTAACACTTACGCCCTTCGTGCCTGCCTCAACCACAAATGCGCGCATACCGGAACGCCCCGCGGTCGGGTCAATGCTTGCCCAAACAACAATAAAACCTTTGCCAAATTGTTCATAAGCCTTAAAGGATTTATCACCGCCCGTGACGAAGATCTTCTCGCCGTTGATGACCCATTCTTTCGTGGCCTCATCCAAAACAGCGCGGGTACGAATGGCGGATGTATCCGAACCTGCTCCCGCTTCGGTCATGCACATGGCCGCGAAAGTGGGCTTTTCCTCGCCAAAACGCGCCAGAAATTTTGCACGCTGTTCAGCCGAACCGGCAGATTGAACTGCCGCAGCGCCCAGTCCGCCGCCGGGGGTAATAAGGTAGAAACCCACATCGCCCCAGGACAACATTTCGATTTGAGCCGCGAGGGATTGGTACCCGATCGGAGGGCGTTTTTCCTTTTTCTCATCGCCATCCTTCGGTTTTTCTTCCCTTGGAGCAAGGCTTCCGCCGCCCATGGAACGCATGGCAGTGTGCATGAATTCGATGTAATTATAGGGAATTTCATGCTCATTCTCATCAAAAGCGCGCGACTGTGAACGCATCATATTCTCAGCGACAGTCTTTAACACAAATTGGATCTGTGCAATTGGTTTGGGTGTTTCAAATTCGATGGTCATTTGAGTCTCCTGATTTTATTGCGACTACAGGCATCTGATAATGAACAAAGGCACGGGCGATCATCCATATCCACAGCCTGCTGTCTATCCCGATCCCTACACGATCGCCAGCCCGGTCAACATGGCAAAGCCTCGGCCGTTGCGCATCCACATTTCGACAGGATGTTCACGGATGTACCCGTGTCCCCCGAGGATTTGCACACCGCGATCTGTAACCATCATAACCATGTCGGCTGCACCTGTGGCCGCAAGGTAGGCATCTTTGGCAGCATCTTCCTTGCCTGTGTCCAATTTCCATGCAGCTTCCCAGATCAGCAGGCGGATGGCTTCGATCTCGGTAGCCATTTCTGCAAGCATGAAGGCGATCGCCTGCTTCTGGGCGACTTTTACGCCAAACACATCACGTTCCTTGGCGTAATTCATGGAATATTCAAAAGACGCCTTCGCCACGCCAACTGCGGCTGAGGCGGAGGCAATTCTCAAAGCAGCCAGTATCACCTCAAAATCGTGACCTGCTTCACCGCCGAGTCTGTTCGCTGCGTTTACTTTCACAGAATCCAATTTAACCCGGTACAGTGGAAGCGCATTCAGACTCATCAGCTTTTCGCGCTCGTCTGAAACAGATAATCCAGCCGTGCCTTTGGGGACAATAAAGCCCTGGGTTTTGCCATCGAGATTGGCATAAACAAGAATGGCTTCCGCGTCCCTGGCATAAGGAACGAAGGCTTTTTCACCGTTGAGGATGTAATCGGCGCCATCGGCTTTGGCTGTGGTGTTGAGCGCTTTGGGGTCGAAATCAAAGGCATACTCGATCAGGGCGGCTGTGTACGGTGCCCAATCACCTTCAATGACTTTGGACAGGTATTCCTTCTTTTGCTCTTCGCTGCCCGCCAACAATATGGGAGTTGCGAACAGCGACGGGGTCATCACAGCCAGCGTGCCGGCGAGATCACCAAAAGCCAATTCCTCCACTGCCAAAGAACCTGTGACGGCAGAACGGTCACCAAATCCGCCGTAGGCCTCCGGGATGGAGGCTTGCAACAAACCGATCTCCCACCCTTTGCTGATCAGCTTCTTCGGCAGCTCGCGGTTCTCCTCAGCGTCGTGAGCGGCGGGACGCAGGTCATTCTGTGCGTACTTCCCGATCGCATCCACCAACATTTGTTGCTCTTCATTTGGCTCGAACGAATACATTGTTCTCTCTCCTTGTTTGTCATATCGCTGCGCACCATCGGTACGCCAGCGCTGGTTCCATCAAACTACTTATCGACAACGATTAGGGCACAAATTACTTCAACAGACCATTAAACATCAAGTCAGCATATTCATCTGCGATTTTTTCTATGGATTTTTCTCCTTCAGGCCGGTACCAGGTTAACGTCCAGTTCATCATCCCCATCAATACACGAACTGCCAGACCTGTATCCGCGCAGGAGAATATCCCTTCCGCCACACCCTCAACAATGACTTTGCGCCACAACCCCTCAAACATATCGCGCTGGGGAACATGACGGGCATGGGATTTTTTATCCAGGGAACGGTGTTCAAACAACAGAACCGATGACAGGTCTGAGTTATCTGCCAGGGCGATCAAATAGGCGCGCATCATCTGGCGCAGTTTTTGATCAGCAGGAATATTCTGCGAGGCAATACCAGCAATGTGCTCCGTCAGAAGGCCTAGAGCACGTTCCAGAAGGTCCAGCAGGATCTCCTGCTTGGAAGTGACATGATGATAGAGACTTGCCTTCTGTAAGTTCACAGCGTCTGCAATTGCAGACATGGACGCCCCATGAAACCCCTTTTGTCGGAACACTTGCGCGGCGGCATCGAGAATGTCATCCCTTGTCATCAACACTCCTTCCCTACCGAACGGTAGGTAGGGCAAAGTTTACTATTCCATTTCTTAAAAGTCAAGGAGAAACATCAGCACTCTGTGTGCGAATTCTGTGTGGAACATTACTGCATGTCAGAGCGTTATAATGGAGAAGGAGGGCCTCCCCCATGACAGACAATCGCAGGCATGTGTTTGGTACAAAGTTTGGCTTTGTACTCGTTGGGATCATTTTCATCTTATGTGCGGGTATGCTTTTTTTGTTGTCGAAGAGGCTTCAGCCCGGCGGCAACGTACCGCCTAATGAAACCACAACTCCCGGGCCTCTTGAGGTGGATATGACGCCGACATCTGGTGATAACGGTGAAAAATTCAGCATATACCCCGAATTAAGCGATGGGCTGCCCCAGTCACAAAAAACGGAAGTGCTGCCGGCAGCAATCAGCGAGCCTATCCCCGCGGAGGAGGTCGACACGATCCTGTCACGCCTGCCCGCGCTGACGTCTGAACCAGACCAGCAGGCTGATTTCAAGCTGCCGCTGGAGGTTCTGCCACCGCCACGCCCGGGGAATATTATCCAGGAGAAATTCCCGCCTGCTGTGAATGAAACCAACCCCGGTGAAGTTGACTCCGGACCGCTGCAGGTGTTGCGATACGCTCCGGAAGGCGATATACCCATCGCACCGTTCGTAAGCGTCACTTTCAACCAGCCAATGGTTCCGTTGGGGACGTTGGGTGATCTGGCTCAGGCAGATGTCCCTCTCAAAATTGAGCCCTCCCTGCCGGGGACATGGCGCTGGCTTGGCACCAAAACCCTGACCTTCGAATATGATTCAAAATTGATCGACCGGCTGCCAAAGGCTACTGAATACCGTGCCACTGTACCCGCTGGGACAAAATCAGCGACGGGCGCTATCCTGGCCGAAGCAGTTTACTGGACCTTCAAAACACCCCCTCCAAGTATCGTAAGAAATTACCCGGATAATTCGCCCCAACCGCTTGAACCGGTCTTTTTCATTTTATTCGATCAGCGCATTGAACCGTCAGCTGTATTAAAAACAATCCAGGTGACTGCGGGCAGCCGCGATGTGAAAATTGTATTGGCAAGCCAAAAAGAAATAGATGCGGATGAACATGTCAGCCAACTGGCAAAGGAGTCGCCCGAGGGCCGCTGGCTCGCATTTCGAGCCACCCAGCCTTTTTCACCCGAGACGAACATCTCAGTGAACGTCGACGTTGGGACACCTTCCGCCGAAGGACCACTCACTACGACAGATGTACAATCTTTTGGTTTTTCAACTTATACCCCTTTGCGCATCGAGGAATATCGCTGCGCCTGGTATGAAAATCAATGCCCGCCGCTCACCCCGTTCTCGATCCGGTTTAACAACCCTCTGGATATGGATGTTTTTAACCAGGACATGCTGAACGTGGAACCTGGAATACCAGGCATGACGGTCAATGTCTTCGGCAACTCGATCGAGATCAGCGGCGAGACGAAAGGGCGTACAACCTACACCGTCACAGTATCCGGCAGGATACAGGATGTCTTCGGTCAACAGCTTGGCCGCAATGCCAGCCTAAAGTTCAAGGTTGGCAAAGCGGAACCGCTTCTGGTCAACACCGGACAAAACTTCCTGACACTTGACCCGACCGCATCCAAAGCGGTTTTTTCAGTATATGCCATCAACCACAGTAAGCTTAACCTGAAGATCTACGCCGTTCAACCCACAGACTGGACGGCATATAAACTATACCTGCGGAACTGGCAGCAAACGGATGTCCCGGCCAAAATGCCGGGCAGGCTGATTGAAGACAAGTCGCTTGCACTCGAACTCCCCAACGATACGTTAACGCAGGTGGATATCGATTTGAGCAAATACATGGATGGGAAGTTTGGACATTTTGTTGTCATTGTCGAACCGCCCGCAGGGATATTTGAAAGTGAAAATGATAAATGGGCCCGGTTCTCGCAAACCATCATCACATGGGTACAGGTCACTCAGATCGGTCTGGATGCTTATACTGACCATAGTGAAATGGTTGCCTGGGCAACGAACCTTAAAGACGGTTCTCCCTTGACAGGTGCGCGGATCCAATCTGAAGGCGGCGGCGCGGCGATCACAAGTGGAGCAGATGGCGTAGCGCGATTCAACATCCCCACTGGTGCAACCTACCTGACCGCCCGGCTTGGCAATGACCTGGCGATCCTGCCGCGCTCGACATACTATTGGGGTGACGATGCCTGGGCCGCCAGCCCACCGGCTGATTCTCTGCGCTGGTATGTCATGGATGACCGCCAAATGTATCGCCCCGGCGAAGAGGTCCACATCAAAGGCTGGTTGAGGCTCATCGGCGGGAAACAGAACGGCGATGTCCAATTGGCGGGCAGCGGCGTAAATTCGGTCAGTTATCAGATCACCGATCCGTTTGGTAATGAACTTGGCGGCGGACAGGCTGATGTAAACACGCTGGGTGGATTCGACTTCGCATTTACCATTCCCCAGGCCACCAATCTGGGAACTGCGCAAATCTATCTAACTGCCGGGGGAAATTTCGGCGGATTCGATGGGTACCAGTATTATCATCAATTTCAGATACAGGAATTTCGACGGCCTGAATTCGAGGTCGCTGCCCGCGATGAAACCACCGCGCCGTATTTTACGGGCGGCCATGCCACGCTGGCAGTGGATGCAAAATACTACGCCGGCGGCGGCCTTCCCAACGCAGAGGTCACCTGGCAGGTGACTACCTCTCCGGGAAGTTACTCCCCGCCAAATTGGCAGGAATTTACTTTTGGCAATTGGCAGCCCTGGTGGTATTTTTATGATTATGGCAATCAGGGTCTGAACGGCGACACTCAAACACAGACATTAACAGGAAAAACGGACGCCTCCGGCAGCCACTACCTGGGAGTAAATTTCAAGCAACGGGGCAGCAAGGATCCGCAGCCCCAAAGTGTATCTGCCCAGGCTACTGTCATGGATGTCAACCGCCAGGCATGGAGCAGTACAACCACCCTTCTCGTCCACCCGGCGGATGTGTACATCGGTTTGCGCAGCAAGAGTTACTTCGTCGAAAAGGGCATACCCCTTGACATTGATTTTATCGTCACCGACCTTGACGGCAAACCGATCAAAGACAGGCCTGTTGAAATTACCGCGGGCAGGTTGGAGTGGAAATTTACCAAAGGCAATTGGGCAGAGCAGGTGGTCGATGTTCAAACCTGCACGATCCTTTCCAAATCAGAACCAGACACCTGTTCATTTTCGACTTCCATCGGCGGAAGTTACCAGATCACCGGTATCGTGGCAGATGAACTGGGACGCAAAAATCAAAGCCGCTTCACGCGCTGGGTCAGCGGAGGCAAACAGCCTCCAGCCCGCAAGGTGGAGCAGGAACAGGTCACGTTGATCCCGGACAAGGAAACCTATCAACCGGGAGACACGGCGAAGATCCTGGTTCAATCTCCATTCAGCCCCGCAGAAGGGCTATTAACCGTCAGCCGAAGTGGAATTCTTTACACCACGCGCTTCAAAATTGCGGATGGCTCCACCACAATCAACATTCCCATCGAAGAGAAGCACATCCCCAACCTTAATATCCAGGTGGACCTTGTCGGCGCTGCCCCGCGCACTGATGACAAGGGGGAGGCGCTTGATAACGTGCCCCCGCGCCCTGCCTTTGCCAGCGGACAGCTTGATCTAAAAATCCCGCCTCTGCAGCGAACATTATCCCTGCAGGTGACGCCTGATGATTCAGCGCTTGAACCAGGCAGTAACACTGCCTTGAATATCATCGTAAAAGATTCCTTCGGCGCACCGATGCCCAACGCCGAACTGGCAGTGGTTGTTGTGGATGAAGCCATTCTCG
Source organism: uncultured Anaerolinea sp. (assembly GCA_964385315.1). Classification (GTDB taxonomy): domain Bacteria; phylum Chloroflexota; class Anaerolineae; order Anaerolineales; family Villigracilaceae; genus Villigracilis. The sequence continues at coordinate 14,578 of CAYLOW010000019.1, read as the reverse complement.
CGCTGACCAATTATCAACTTAGTGACCCGCTGAGCATATTCTATACAGATCGTCCATCCTACTTGACGAGTATATACAGCCGTGCCAACATCATCCTGGCTGACCCGCAGGCATTGGCAAAAGAAAGCAGGCAAAACACCATGGCCGATGGACTGGGTGCCGGAGCCATGCCTGCGCCCATGGCTACCGCCGGGCTTGCAGAAGCCCCGGCGATGATGATGGAAGCGGCTGCTGCACCAGAAGCCCCAGCTGTTGTGAACGGTCAGGCACCGATTGATGTACGCTCAGATTTCAACCCATTGGCCGCTTTTGCTCCAACCGTGGAAACCAACCCCAACGGCGAGGCACGTGTCTCGATCCAACTTCCCGACAATCTCACCCGTTATCGCATTATGGTTGTTGCGGTGGATCAGGGCGGGAGCCAGTTCGGCACCGGAGAATCAAACCTCACTGCCAGGCTGCCCCTGATGGTACGGCCTTCAGCGCCGCGCTTCCTTAACTTCGGCGATAAATTTGAATTGCCTGTGATCTTGCAAAACCAGACTAATCTGCCGATGACAGTGGATGTTGCCGCCCGCGCAGCCAACCTTGAGCTCGGGAATGCCGGTCAGCGCGTGACCATCCCGGCCAACGACCGGGTAGAGGTGCGCTTTCCCGCCGCTACCGTAAAGGCGGGTAATGCCCGCGTTCAATTTGCGGCAGTGTCCGGGAATTATGCCGATGCCGCGACGGTGGAACTTCCCGTATACACCCCCGCAACCACAGAGGCATTTGCCACGTACGGTGTCATTGATGATGGAGCCATTGCACAACCGGTGCAATATCCGACCGGAGTTTTCCCGCAGTATGGTGGTCTGGAAATCAGCACATCTTCAACTGCCCTGCAATCCCTGACGGATGCAATACTCTACCTTGTAGCTTACCCGTTTGAATGTTCCGAACAGCTGGCTTCGCGGATACTGGCGGTCGCTTCACTGCGTGATGTGTTGACCGCTTTCAAAGCCGAAGGGCTGCCCGCACCTGCAGAAATGGAAGCAGCCGTCAGCCGCGACATTGAACGCCTGCAAGGGATGCAAAACTACGACGGCGGATTCCCGTATTGGCGGCGCGGATTTGAATCCAGCCCATTCAACACCATTCATGTTACCCACGCCTTAATCCGCGCGCAGGAAAAGGGGTTTTATGTCCCTGCGGAAATGCAGCAAAACGCGTTGACCTACCTGCGTGATATCGAAACCCATTACCCATACTGGTACAACCAGGATACCCGCTGGACGCTGAGCGCGTATGCGCTGTACGTGCGCAATTTGACCGGAGAGCGCGATGCACAAAAAGCCTCAGCGCTTTTGAATGAAGCCGGTTTGGATAATCTTTCGATGGAAGCCATCGGCTGGCTGTGGTCTGTGATCGATGACAACTCTCAACTGGATGCCATTCGGCTCTTCGTTAATAACCATGTTGTTGAAACAGCCGGCGCTGCGAACTTTACGACAGCCTATACCGACCAAACCTATCTTCTGCTTAGTTCCGACCGCCGCACCGATGCCATTTTGCTGGACGCGTTGATCGAGGATAATCCGCAAAGCGACCTGATCCCCAAGGTGATCAATGGCCTACTGGCACACCGCACAAAGGGCCGCTGGGGCAATACGCAGGAGAATGTATTTGTCCTGCTGACACTCGACCGATATTTCAATACCTACGAATCGCAGACGCCGGAATTTGTGGCACGCATTTGGCTCGGAAATACATACGCAGGCAGTAACGACTTTATCGGCCGCACCACGGATATTAAAGAGACATTCATCCCGATGAATACTGTGATGAGTGAAACTTCCGCGGGCGGCGGGACACAGGATTTGATTTTAAGCAAAGAGGGCCCCGGCCGGCTCTATTACCGGCTTGGTTTGAAATACGCCCCCACTGATCTGAGCCTGGAGCCGTTGGACATGGGTTTTGTGATCGAACGGCGCTATGAATCGCTGGATGATCCGGAATTTGTTTATCAGGATAAGGACGGCGTTTGGCATATCAAAGCCGGCACAAAAGTGCGGGTCAAGATCACAATGGCAGCGGATAATCGCCGGTATCATGTGGCACTGGTTGACCCGCTCCCCGCCGGGCTGGAGATCGTCAACCCATCCCTGGCAGTTTCCGAAACCATCCCGCAGGACCCGGCCAGTCCCGATTATCGCTATGGCTGGTGGTGGTGGGGCACGTGGTATGAACATCAAAATATGCGCGATGACCGCGCCGAAGCTTTCACCTCAATGCTATGGGATGGCGTTTACGAATATACTTATGTTGCCCGCGCAACAACGCCCGGCACCTTTATCGTGCCGCCCGCCAAAGCCGAAGAAATGTACTCCCCGGAAGTCTTTGGACGGAGCGGAAGTGATTGGGTTATTGTTGAATAAACTTCACTATTAAAAAGGGAATACCAATGCAGACGTCCTCATCGTCATCCCGCATCACCGCGCGCACCTGGTTTGTAATGACCGCCCTTGCCCTCACAGGTCAGATCGCCTGGGCGGTCGAAAATACCTGGTTCAACACCTTCGTCTACGACACGATCACGCCCGACCCGCGCCCCGTGGCGTGGATGGTGGCCGCCAGCGCCATCACCGCCACGCTTACCACCCTGTTCATGGGCACGTTAAGTGACCGCACCCGCTCACGCTGGGGACGCCGCCGCCCGTTCATTTTATTTGGATACATCCTCTGGGGAATTTCGACCGTCCTATTTCCGACCGTTGCCTACATCAAGGTTTCCAGCCTTGCCATTGTCCTGGTCGTTGCCGCGGACTCGCTCATGACCTTCTTTGGCTCCACAGCCAACGATGCCGCGTTCAACGCCTGGACGACTGACATCGCAACCAGTGATACACGCGGGCGGGTTGAAGGCGTGCTTAACTTGAGTCTTTTCCTCGCGCAGATCGTGGCAATGGTCGCGGCAGGCATATTGATCGAAAAACTCGGTTATTTCGTTTTCTTCTACACCCTGGGGGGAATCGTGATCGTTGCCGGTCTTGCAGCCGGCAGCCTGCTGAATGACATCCCACTCCCAGAAACCGAAGAACCACGCCGTTCCTTTTGGGCTGAGTTCACCGATCTGTTCGATGTAAATACCCTCCGGCATAACCGCAAACTCTTCATCCTGCTGCTTTTCATCATGGTCAGCAGCATCGGCATGGAAGTATCATTCCCGTATCTCATCGTGTATCTTGAAAACTTCGTCGGTGTCACCAAGTCGGAGTTCAGCATCATTGGCGGCGCGGTCATGCTGGGCAGTGCTGCGCTCGCCATCCCCTTTGGCATCCTCGCTGACAAATGGAACAAGCAGTACATGATCGCGGCCGCCATCATTGCCTCCAGCATCGGCGGGATTTTACTTTCCCTCGTCCGCACTTTGCCGCTGCTGGCACTTACAGGTTTACTCTGGCAGGCATTCTCGGTCGCCGCCTCCATCGCATCGGTGGCATGGCTCAAAGATCTGCTTCCCGAACAGAACCGCGGCAAGTTCCTCGGGATCCGCATGATCTTCTGGATCGCCATCCCGATGGTCCTCGGGCCGTCGATCGGCTCGACCCTGATCCAAAACTTCGGCATACCCATCACCACAAATGGCCAGGTGGGATTCGTCCCCGTGCCAATCATTTTCCAGGTCGGGTCGGTGATCAGTCTGTTCTCGCTCATTCCGCTGTTTTTCATCCAAAAAAATAATTGATGGTTGTCGCTGTATCTTCCAGGAATACGGAGTACCTTCTCAAATGAACCCAAAGATCACCGATGGATTCTGGTATGACCGGCTTGAAGTCAACGCGAAGCGGGCCATCTTTCATCAATGGGATCAGCTCGTGGCTTCGGGTTGTATCGAAAACTTTCGAATCGCGGCAGGGGAAATGGATGGATTCCGCGAAGGCTGGTTCTTCGCAGATTCAGATGCCCATAAATGGCTGGATGCCGCCTCCCGGATATATGCTTTACATGCCGACCCTTCCACGCGCTTAAAACTCGGCGCGTTGATGGATGGCTTTATCAGTCTATTGGCGCGCGCTCAACAACCAGACGGTTATCTCTTTACCTATAACCAGATTCACTTCCCGGGTACACGCTGGGTCAACTTGCAGATCGAACACGAATTGTATTGCCACGGGCATCTGATCGAAGCGGGAGTATCGCATTACGAAGCCACAAAGCGCACCGAGCTGCTCATCATCGCCCGCCGCGCCGCTGACCGCATTGTTGCGGATTTTTTCGGCAAAGGCCCCGCCTATACGCCCGGACACGAAGAGATCGAGATCGCCCTGCTGCGCTTATATCAGGTGACGAACCATCGGCCCTATCTCGATATGGCGCGCCAGTTCATCGAACAACGCGGACGAGATCCCCTATTTACCCTAGCGATCATCCGCCAAAATTACAACGTAGCCCAGCGGGGTAATTTCGTCCAGCAGAAGAAGCGGGAATATATTTCCAAGCATCCTGAATTCAAGCCATTCCAGGTCCCGCCGGGCAATGCCGCAATAAAACCGCGCAATATCACCCTGCGTTGGTATGCCAGCGCGCTGAGCGGGAAATATTTCCAACAGCATACCCCGATTTACAAGCAGAACATGCCAGTCGGGCACGCTGTCCGCTTCGCATATCTTGAGACAGCCGTTGCCATGCTTACCAGAATAACAGGCATGGAGAACAAAAGGGAAGCCGCTAAGTACGACTATGCGAAAATCCTCCCGACTCTTGAACGTGCCTGGGAGCATATGGTGACCCGCCGCATGTATGTGACAGGCGGCATCGGCTCCCTGCCAGCCATGGAAGGGTTTGGGAATGACTACGAACTCGACCCGGAATTCGCCTATGCCGAAACCTGCGCCGCCCTTGCCAGCATGTTCTGGAGCTGGGAAATGACGCAACTCACGAACGAAGCCAAATACGGCGACCTGTTCGAATGGCAGCTTTACAATGCCGCCGCCGTCGGCATGGGGCTGGACGGGACAGGGTATCTCTATAATAATCCACTCGCCTGCCATGGCGGTATAACCCGCAAACCCTGGTATGCCGTCCCGTGCTGCCCATCCAACATCTCCCGTACATGGGCAGATCTGGGTAAATATATTTCCTCATCCAATAAAAGCCTGAGCGAAATTTGGATCCATCAATACATTTCCAGTCAATTCGAAAATGAACTGGGAAAGGTCGAGCTTCATTCCGATCTCCCCTGGAATGGGAAAGTGGATATCAATGTGAATTCAAGCGCCCAATTCACACTGCATCTGCGCCTGCCGTCCTGGAGCGTTGATCACCAGGTTAAAGTCAACGGGCAGAATGTGAAAGTTGAACCTTTTCCAAAACAGGATTCAGCCACCGCCTCCGGCTACGACCCATGCGAGAGTCGTTTTTTCTCCATCACGCGCACCTGGTCACCAGGCGACCACATCGAAATCAACTTTGACATGGCGATCCATTTTCGCCGCGCTCATCCCAAAGTCAAAGGTCATGAAGGCAAGGCCGCGGTAACACGCGGACCGCTGGTCTACTGCCTGGAAAATATTGATAACCCAGCCACCGACATATTCAACACAAAAGTGGACCTGGCATCGCTTAAAGCTGTCTTTGATCCGGCACTGCTTGGGGGCAGCATGAAGATCAAAGGCAGATCCACCGCCGGTGATCCCCTCACCTTTATCCCCTATCACCAGTGGGGCAACCGCGGCGGAAGTATGATGACGGTCTGGGTAAACGCACTTATGCCGCAATGACGTTAATTTCAAATTATGGAGGTCTCCATGCAAACCGAAATCACCCAATCCGGATCCCTACTTCAACCCGATGGCAAACTTGCACAAGCGGGCTGGGCGCGGCAGCCTTTTCTGGATTGCAACCTCGAGTCTGCGCACTTCTACGCTTTCACCCCCCTGCAGCATTTTCGCATTAAGCGCTGGGATTATTATGCCGTTTTCAGTCCGCGCCGTTTCTTCTCGGCCACCATCGCCGACCTCGGTTACGCGGGAAATCTATTCGTTTACACGATGGACTTTGAAACAGGCGAACTGCACGAGGAAGGCCTGGTTGTTCCTTTTGGCAAAGGTGTTGAACTGCCGCGCAACTCCACCGCAGGAGACAGCCACTTTGTAGACAGCCACCTCAAGCTAAACTTCAGCCTGCACCCGGGCCACCGGCATTTATCCGTCTCGTGGGATGCCTTCCATGACGGGCGCGGTATTCAAGCAGAGATCGACCTGCAGGTCCCGCCTGAGTGCGAGTCGATGAACATTGTCATTCCCATTGGGGAAAAGCGTTTCTACTACAATCGCAAGATCAACTGCCTACCCGCCAGCGGATTTGTCAAATACGGCAGCTTGACCGAAACGCTTGACCCCGCCGTCTGCCTTGGCTCGCTGGATTGGGGCCGGGGAGTATGGGAATATCAATCCTACTGGAATTGGGCCAGTGCTTCAGGATTCCTGCCCGATGGGCGTACCATCGGCCTGAACCTGGGTTGCGGCTTCGGCGATCTTTCCAAAGCGGGAGAAAATGCCGTCATCCTGAATAACCGCATTCACAAACTGGAGCAGGTCAAGTTTGATTATGTCTCCGGCGATTACATGAAGCCGTGGAAATTCACTGACACAGCAGGCCGTCTTGACTTGATATTTACCCCTTTCAAGGACCGCACCGCTGCCACCAACCTTGCCATCATCACCAGCCAGGTGCACCAGATGTTTGGACGTTACAATGGCACGGTCGTATCTGACGAGGGCGAAAAGATACAGATCAAGGACTTGATCGGATTTGCGGAAGAACACCATGCCAAATGGTAGGTCCCTGCGAACAAGGTGGGAGCCAACCAGCCCCATTCCCCTGCCTGAATATCCCCGCCCGCAAATGACGCGGCCCGGCTGGGTCAATATGAATGGAGCATGGGATTATTCGATCCTCCCTAAAGACAGCCCGGCACCCAGGGCTTTTGACGGGAAGATCCTCGTACCATATGCGGTTGAGTCACTTCTTTCCGGGGTTCAGTTGTCGCTGTCTCCCCAGCAACGGCTTTGGTATCGGCGAATTTTCTCTGCGCCCATCATGAAAGGCAGTTCAAGGGTTCTGCTCCATTTCGGGGCAGTGGACGATGAATGTGTGGTCCGGGTCAATGGGAAATTGACCGGCGAACATCAGGGCGGATACCTGCCTTTTACATTCGATATCACCGACATCCTCGTACCGTATGAGAATGAGATCCTCATCTCGGTCCTGGATCCAACAGAAACAGGACTTCAGCAGCGCGGCAAGCAAGTGCTTCAGCCAAAAGGAATTTGGTACACGGCGGTTTCTGGAATTTGGCAAACAGTCTGGCTGGAAGTGGTGCCAGAGACAAGTATCGAGTCGCTGAAACTGACACCCGACCTGGACAGCCAGTCACTGACGGTGGAGGTAAAGATCAGGGGAGCCGGAGCAGGCGTCTGTGTAAAGGCTGAGACGATCCACTGCGGCGAGAAGATCATCTCAATGAGTGATGAGGGAGAAACCCTGGTTAAGCTCGCGATCCCCGACCCAAAAACATGGAGTCCATCCGATCCATATTTGTATGATCTGCGGGTGTGCCTGATAAGTAATGGTCAGACGCTCGATGAAGTCGGCAGTTATTTTGCGATGCGCAAGTTTAGGCTGATAAAAGACAAGGGCGGTCATTTGCGTTTTGCACTGAACGATGAACCGCTGTTCTTATACGGTCCGCTCGACCAGGGATATTTTCCAGACGGCTTATACACGCCGCCCTCGGATGAGGCCATGCTTTTCGACATTGAATATACGCGGGCGATCGGCTGCAATATGATCCGCAAGCACATCAAGGTCGAGCCGCTGCGCTGGTATTATCACTGTGACCGGTTGGGAGTCATCGTCTGGCAGGACATGCCCAACGGCGGCCTGATCGACGGCGAAGGGATCGCCATGCTTGCCCTGCTGCTTGGATTCAGGCGCACTGACACACGCGGCTTGCGCTGGTTCGGGCGGGCGGATGTCGGGAACCGTGCGCGCTATAAAAATGAACTGCAAGGCATGATCGATCATTTATACAATACAGCCTGCATCGCCATATGGGTTCCCTTTAACGAGAGCTGGGGGCAGTTCGAATCTATCGAAATCTCTGACTGGGTCAAGGGGTACGACCCAAGCCGTTTGGTGGATCATGCCTCGGGCTGGTTCGATCAGGGCGGCGGAGATTTCCAAAGCAGGCACGTGTACTTTAAAAAATTAAAACATCCCAAACCGGACCAGCGCGCCTTTGTCATTTCGGAATTCGGCGGCTACAGCCTGAAAATTCCGGATCATGTGTGGGATGAAGATAAGAAATTTGGCTATCGTTTTTACGGATCCTCAGATGCCCTGACCGATGCCTATCTTGCCCTGCTAGAAAATGAATTAAAGCCGCTCATCCCGCAGGGACTGGCAGCTGCGATCTATACCCAAACAACAGATGTGGAGATCGAGATCAACGGCTTTCTGACCTATGACCGGAAGTTGGAAAAGATGAACGGGGAACAAATCAGGAAGGCACATGCCGGGCTGTATGCTCCGGAGCATAAACGGGACCAATGATCATTTAATCCCATGCTTGGAAGTTCACTCCCACGACGGCTCAAGATGCACAGAAACCACCCAGTTGTGAGCAGACCAAAGGGCACTGCTGTGAATCCTGTGACGGTGAAATGGAAAGAGATGAGTACGCGGCCAACGCCACACCCATCTCTAACCCAACGACTTCTACGCGCTATGGCCTATTCCACTTTTATTAATGCGGCCCGTATCATAATTCTCCACCGGTAGGTCCTGGAGGACGGTTCGTATCCCTGACAGGTGACCAATGTCAGCCAGGGGGTTTCCTGATGAGCCATTACAGCATCCATATTTGACGGGTCGACTTTTTTGCGGACTTCGCGTACTTCAAAAATATAAGATTGTTCCTGAAGTTTGATGGTAATCCTGTCGCCCCAGATCAGGTTGCCGAGATCCACAAAAATTCCCGGTGTTCCATCCGCATTAAAGACATGGCCGGTCAGGACAGAATTGCCATTCCAGGATGGGAACGCACTGCCCTCCAGCCAGCCGGCATCCCCGCCCAGCCAGGTAACATCCCAGCTGGAACCGGAGAGCGGAACTCCAACAATTGGGGTCTGAATGCCGAGGGACGGGATGACCAGGCTTAATTCACCTGTATCAGTATATTTTATTGCGGCAGGTTGGGCTGGCAAAACCGTCCTTTGCTTGGGGGGGAAACCGGTGCCCGGAATATTATAGGTCGGCTTATAACGGGTAGTATCAAAAATAGTAAGGTTCAATTCTCCAACCACGCAAAACCCCAGGTTGTCACAAGCCCGGTACGTGATGTAATCGGTACCGAAAAATCTTTTGGCTGGCGAATATATGATGCTGCCAATGCGGGCGCTTCCGTGGTCAGGATATTTGATTATTTGAAGGGTTTCCCACGATGTGGCTCCTGCACTTAAATTGTCATTCGCCAGAACATCCACCTCGACACTGCAATTCATACACAACTCGCCTGTATCTTTGATGGCAGATGCTCCAATGTCATTTCCATTCTTCATCACAGTAATGACGATGTCAAGATATTTCATATTCCCATTCGGTGTGGTCGCAAGGATGCGGATCGGGTAAAAAGGTTGCAGGTTGTTATCGACGGCGGCAGCCAGGGCCAGAACTCCGGAGGGCGTCAGACTAAAGCTGCTTTCAAGCGGGAACACCGTTGGGTCCACCATTTGAAAGGTGGTGCCTGCAATGGACGAAATGACGGTCCCCACCAGGGTGCCAGGCTGGTCGCCATCGATCACTTTGTCGCTCGTCAGGCTGACCGTCCATTCTGCAGGAGGCGGGGGCAATATGCTCACCTCAATCACAAAACTCTTCTGGAAGGATTGACTATTAGCATCTTCTGTCTGAACGCAGACCTGATAGGTACCTGCCGGGGTGGCCGCCAGGCGTTTCAGGGCGTTCCCCTCGACCTCGAATTTGCCATTGTCCGCGCCATTGACTGCCGTGCAGCTGGCTCCGGTGTTTTGCAGCGAGTAGGTGAATATGAACTGGCCTTTCACGGTGGCGAGCGTGCCGACAATGCTTTGGATGGTCGAGATGTTCGTGTTTGAGAGGGTTATATCCGACGGGGGTTCGGTTACCGTGATGGTAAAAGTCTGCCGGGTGACCAGTTGATTGGCGTCTTCCGCCTGGGCGCAGATCGAATAGACCCCAGCATCAGTTCCGGCGTTGAGCAATAATTTATTGCCGCTGACCGTAAAAAGACCATTGTTGGCGCCGTTCGTGCCATTGCAAATCCCACCGCTGGCCGCGAGGGAATAAGTAAAGGTAAACTGCCCTTTCTTCACACTGAAGGTCCCCACCTCGGTTTGAACTGTCGATACCGTCTTGCGGCTCAAGGCCAGGGATTCCGGCGGGTCTGTCACAGTAATGGTGTAGGCTACCTGGGCTATCTCGCCTTCTGCATCCTTTACCTGAATACAAACCAGGTAGATGCCTGCCGGGGTGCCCGCCTTCTTTTTCAAGGTCGAGCCACCCAGGTCGAAGTACGTGTTTCCGCTGCTGTTTTCTGCCGTACAAACCGAACCATCGCTTTCGAGGCTGAATTCCTGGGGATCCTGCCCCCCTGTGGGGGTTAAGATGCCCACATCTTCCTGGGAACTGCCGATGGTTTTTTTCGTGATCGAACTTGAGCCCAGGGAGGGCGGGTTGTTGATCACAATTGAAAATATTTTTTGGACCACGCCGCTCGTGCTGTCTGTGCTTTGCACACAGATCGAATAGGTACCCGCGGGAGTATCAGATCTGCGCTGCAAGACTTTGGCGCTGAGCTGGAAATAGCCGTTGCCGATACTGTTCAAGGCGGTGCAGACACGCCCGCTGGATTGAAGGGAATAAGTGAAGGTATCCACCAGGCCTGTGGTGGTGAAATTGCCCACGTTGGTGAAACTGGTCGAGGTTTTGTTATCATCCAGATCAAGCGATTGGACGATATGGGATACAGCCGTTGAAGTGGATGAATTGAACGAGGCCGTATCACCCAGATACTCGGCAGTGATGGTGTGCGCTCCCAGGGTCAGGGCAGAATACGTGCAATGGGTCGTCCCTGATGCGAGCGTGCCCGAACAAAGAAGGGTGCTGTCCTCATAGAATTCCACCTTTCCAGGCGGATACCCGGTGGCAGGCGTGACCGGGGCGACCGTGGCCGTCAGGGTGATGCTCTCATCCACGATGGAGGGATCAGGCGTATCGGTCGTGATGGTGGTTTCCGAATCGGCGATCAGCACCTCATGATCGGTGCTGGTTGTAGAGGTATGAAAATCGCCGTTCCCTTGATAATCAACCGACAGGGTCTTGTCGCCGATGGTGGGTATCTTCATTTCGCAAGTGCCCGCACCAACGCTCAGGGTGATCGTACAACCATTCCCATCCCCGTCGCTTACTTCCACGGTGCCGACAGGCGTACCAACCCCGGGGCTGATCACGGTGACGCTGGCTGAAACAGTGAAGGGCTCTCCGCTCACAGTGGTGACGGCAGATGTGGCGGTGACCCCCGTGGTGGTAACAGCCTTATTCACGGGATGCGCGGCGGTTGTATTGGCAGTGGCAAAATTATCATTCCCCTGGTAGGTCGCTTTGAGGGCGACGAAGGTGGAGGCTTTGGATGTTACGCTGCAGGAACCGGCACCGCTGACGAGGGTTGTTTCGCAGCTGCCAATCGGGGCGCTGCTGCCGTCGGTTAATACCACTGTACCGCTGGGCGTTCCCGCGGTGCTGGTCACGGTAAAACTGGCTGTATAAGACTGGCCGGTAACGGTGGTGTCGAGAGAGACACTGGTAATGGTCACAGTGGGAATTTTCTTGACCAGGGGGACGTTGGAAGCTGAAGAGGTGATCGAATTGTAGTTGGTATCGCCGGCTTTGGTGGCGGTGACAGAACAGATTCCGCTGGCATCGCTCACTGAAAGGGTGGTGCCGGAAACCGAGCAGCCGGTGGAAGAACCCACGCTGTAGGTGACGGCACCGGTGCCGCTGCCGCCACTGGTGCTCAGCGTGGCGGTGCTGCCGTATGTCAAGGAAGACGGCGCGGTGAGGGTCAGAGCGGCCTGCGAAGACGTAAGGGTGGTAAAGCTCATCTCACTGCCATAGGAGGTAACACAGTTGGAGGAGCAGCTGGCTCTATAGCCTGCGATGCGATAATAATAGGTGGTGTTGGGCGACAAGCCGCCGAGGGCCTGGGACTGGTTTGGAGGCCATGATTGGGCTTGGACACTGCGCTCCGAGCCGGTCGTGATGGAATAATTACCGGATGACGAGCCCAACTGGAACCAGAAGTACATTTCCGTGTTATTGATTTCATAACCCTTCAGGGTGGAGCCAGCCTCGTTGATGCCCGTAGCCGCGGTGGTGGTGAGGGTTAGATCGCCCGATCCGCCCCCCGACTCGCTGCAGAAAGGCAGAACCGCACCGTATTGGGTGCTCATGCCAGTAACTGCGTAAGCCTGGTAATAGCCGCAATTCGTTGCGTAGGAACTAGTGATATTGTTGTTCGTGAAAGCGCCGGTGCTGAATTTCGAATTACTCCCCGTATCTTGACTCAGAGAGGCGGCAGAGGTTCCGTATTTAAACCCCACGGCAACAAAGGGATCACCATTCAAAGAAGTGAGGGTACCGTTCAAGGTCACCCCCAAAGAATGGTTACTGGGATTCACCCAGGTGAAAGGATCAGTGGTGACGATCGAAGGGGCCAGGGAGGTGGTGAAGTAGGCTGTGCTCGAGTAGAAGGTGCCGTAACTCGCGTTGGATGCCACCGCGCGCACCTTATAAGCCGTGGAAGGGATTAAACCGCTGGCTGTGGCTGAGAATGTTCCGCCCGCGCCCAGACTTCCCGCGCTGACCGTTGTCGCGCTCCCCCAGCCGCTGTCGCCGGCAGGTGCGATTTGAAAACCGACGCTCGCGTTTGGCGCCGACCCAAGTTCGGTTAACATGCCGTTCAATGTGGCGCCTGAGCCGGTGATGGCGCTGACCGGCTTGGCCAGCACGGTCATGCCCGTGCCAAGCGTTTTGATGGTGGCAAAGGCGAGCGATGATAAACCATCTGATCCTGCCATGCCTGACGCGTACTCATAGACTCTATAGGTCGTACCCGCATTTAGACCGGAAAAGGTCGTGGTAAAAGGCGTTGGGCCCCAGGAGGAGGAAGGCGTTGTGGAGCCGCCAATCCAATCAAACATACCCGGGTTGATCAGGCTGGTATCCTGCGCCTGGCCGGATAAACTTGCCGCCGAGGTTAGGGAACCCAGCGAAGAAAGATTGGCATGCACCGTAGCGGAAGTATAGCCGGCATCCACGGTTCCGGTTGTGAGCACCGGCCAGCCGGGTGTGTATTTAATGTTTTGTACTTCGGTATAATACAAGGGGGCTGATGCAGACATTCTCCAGAGAAATATGAAATAGTAGTTAGTATTGGATGTCAGCCCATTAATCGTCACTGTGCTGGTGGTCATCGTTTCGCCGGTATAAAGGAACGGCACACGCGCGCTGCCGATATTGCCGGAATCATAGGTATTATAGTTTTTTGGATCGGGATTGGAGCCAAACAGGACCCATGAATCCCAGACCGGGAATCCATAGCCCAGCACATTGCCGGGATTTTTTACATAACAGGTGATCGAGACCGAGGTGGATGAATTCCAGATCGGTTCACACCAACTTTTCACCAATGGATCGAGTCCGGCATCCGTATAAGTGTCGCCAGTGGCTGCCAAAGCGGGCTCTACCAGAGTAACAAGAAAGACGAATACAAATAATATTGCAGTAAATTTGAACAACTTAAAACTGGTTTTCATATGTCACTCTCTACAATTGTACAAAAGATCCTATTACGAGATGACCTTTAGAGCAGGCAATTAAAAACAACCTGGCACACAACGCCCATTTATAGATTTTAATGATGTGTGTGGAGGGGGAAAGTGATAAAAAGCACAGGTCCACACACAAGGTGTAACCTTGTGTGTGGACCTGGCGTCTATACCTTATAGACTATTTGTCTATTGTTACAAGTGATTTTTTACTGCGTAAATAACCGTCTGGCCCCGGTTTTGAAGGTCCAGTTTTCCAAGAATGTGCTGCAAATGGGTGCGGAGCGTGCTCTCGGTGATGTGCAGCGTGTTTGCGATCTCAGCACTGGATGCACCGCCTGCCAGGTGATGCAGGATCTCTTTCTCACGCACACTGAGGAGCGGTTCTCCAGTCTTTGATTCTGGTTGCGGCAGGCGCAGCTGTTTCAGAAGGATGCCGGTTGCACCGGGGGTCAGAAAGCTTTCCCCGGCCAGGACGGTCCGTAAAGCCAGCAGCAGCTGCTCGGGCGGGGAATCTTTAACCAAGTAACTATCAGCCCCGGCTTGCACCGAATCCATGATATCTTTTTCATTGTTGGAACTGGACATCATCAGGACGCGGGTCCCGGGCAGTTGTTCATTTCTGAAATGGATCAGGTCCAGGCCGCTGCCATCCGGCAGGTAAAGGT